>NZ_LKTL01000005.1:0-251639 GCF_001401775.1 Shewanella sp. P1-14-1
GAGTGGTTCGAACTGATGACCTATACCTTGGCAACAAAAAAGGTATCACCACGCTAAAAGCGCAACTGAGCTATTTTTATTTGGACATTGTGCTTGGAAACTTTACTTAGAATAAATTGCTTGAAATACACAGATGGGGGAAGTTTGGAGCGACCTAATGTTTTCAAAAAGAGTGGTTCGAACTGATGACCTATACCTTGGCAACAAGAAGGTATCACTACGCTAAAAGCGCAACTGAGCTATTTTTGTTTGGACATTGTGCTTGGAAATTTTACCTAGAATATATTGCTTGGAATAGATTGCTTTGAGTATACAGATGGGGAAAGTTTGGAGCGACATATCAGGTTCGAACTGATGACCTATACCTTGGCAAGGTATCGCTCTACCAACTGAGCTAATGTCGCCTTACAAAACTTGCTATTGAAATTGGAGCGACATATCAGGTTCGAACTGATGACCTATACCTTGGCAAGGTATCGCTCTACCAACTGAGCTAATGTCGCATCTTGTTACGTTATCAACACATTTGGCAAGGTATCGTTTGAACCAGAGCCAACTGAGCTAATGTCGTATCTATATTTCAATTTTTAAAATTTGGAGCGACATATCAGGTTCGAACTGATGACCTATACCTTGGCAAGGTATCGCTCTACCAACTGAGCTAATGTCGCATCTTGTTGCGTTATCAACACATTTGGCAAGGTATCGTTTAAACCAAAGCCAACTGAGCTTATGTCGCATTTCAAATTTTATATTGAAAATTGGAGCGACATATCAGGTTCGAACTGATGACCTATACCTTGGCAAGGTATCGCTCTACCAACTGAGCTAATGTCGCATCTTGGTGCTGCAATTTTCAATCTTCAACTTCATTCAGCAATGAATCTTGCTGTAAAAAGTTGAGGCCGCATTATATGTAATATTCACTACACTGCAACCCCTAATTTAAAAAAAAAGTTCGTTTGCTTAAATTTTAAATACTTCTTGGCGATAAAACTGCAATTCAGCAATGGATTCCTTGATATCTTCCAATGCTTGATGAGTATTCTTCTTACTAAAGCCTTTCATTACTTCAGGCTTCCAACGATTAGTCAGCTCTTTAATTGTGCTCACATCGATATTGCGATAATGGAAGAAATCCTCTAATTCAGGCATGTATTTATTCAAGAAACGGCGATCTTGACCAATGCTGTTACCACACATAGGCGACGCGCCTTTCGGAACATATTGCTCTAAAAACTCAATCGTGGCTTTAATTACATCTTCTTCAGAATATTGACTGTTTTTAACACGTTCAATCAATCCGGATTCACCATGGTGCTTTTGATTCCAATCATCCATGCCATTAAGCACGTCATCAGACTGATGAACTGCCATCACTGGGCCTTGGGCAATTATATTCAATTCTTGATCTGTCACTATCGTCGCAATTTCAATAATTCGATCGACACTGGGCTCTAAACCCGTCATTTCTAAATCAACCCAAATCAGATTACTCGAGTTTACAGCCATAATATCTGCCTTATTCTGTCAAAAGCCCTAAATTCAGGCTTTTTTATTAAAGAGGGTGTATCATACTGTTTTTTTATACGACAAAAAAACACCTAATTAATGAAGATTCGCCTGTGAGTAAAAAGAAACCGCTAAGCCAAAGTCAAAAGCGCCGAATGCGCGACAATCAAAGTAAACGCCTTAAGCGTAAAGACAAACCTGATACGGCTAATGATTTACAGGATAGTCTACTTGGGCCAGAACAGCAGGGAATCGTAATTTCCCGTTTTGGTCAACATGCAGATATTGAAACTGAAGATGGCATCGTCGCCCGTTGTAACCTTCGCCGAAACATCACCAGTTTAGTGACAGGTGACAAGGTACTGGTGCGTCTTGCGACGGAAACCGATCGTGGAGTTGGTGGCATTGTAGAAGCGGTTCATCCGCGCACATCTTCATTAACTCGCCCAGATTTATATGACGGCGTAAAAATCATCGCGGCCAACATTGATCAAATACTGATTGTTTCTTCAATATTGCCGAGTTTTACGACTCAAATTATCGACCGCTATTTAGTTGCCGCAGAAGACACTGAAATTCCACCTGTCATCATTCTTAATAAAATGGATTTATTAAATGATGATAACCGAGAAGAAGTCGAACTGGCTCTTGATCGATATCGGCAAATTGGTTATCCAGTCTACATGGTGAGCAGTCATACAGGTGAAGGGGTCGAGCAAATTAAATCCCTTCTGTCTGATAAAATCAGTGTGTTTGCAGGTCAATCAGGCGTAGGGAAATCATCCCTTATTAATGCCTTGATGCCAGATGCTGATCTACAAGTAGGTGATGTTTCAGACAATTCCGGCCTTGGTCAACACACTACTACTACCGCAAAATTATTACATTTCGAGAGTGGTGGAGACTTAATCGACTCACCCGGTGTACGTGAATTTGCCTTGTGGCACTTGCCTGCTCCACGTGTTGGCTGGTGCTTTGTTGAATTCAGAGATTTTATCGGTACTTGCAAGTTTCGCGATTGTAAACACGGTAATGATCCCGGCTGCGCCTTGCAAGCCGCCTTAGCAGATGGGAAAATAACCGAAGATAGATTTAATAACTATCATCGAATCATTGCTAGCCTTGACGAGCAACGTCACGCCAGACACTTTAGAGCTGACGATCTTTAATTCAGTATTGCTGAAAATGACTATTTACACTCAAGATAAAACTAACTAATAAGGGTATTCAATTGGATTCTGTTAAAATTGCTTTGCAATATATCTTACCTAAACATTTACTATCACGTTTAGTGGGTAAACTTGCAGCCGCTGAAGCGGGAGCAATTACCACCGCTGGTATCAAATGGTTTATCAAACAATATAAGATTGATATGTCAGAAGCTGCAGAAAGTGAGCCTGAAGCATACAAAACTTTCAATGCCTTTTTCACTCGCGCATTAAAACCTGGTTTACGCCCAATCGTTGCAGATGACAAAATCATCGCGCATCCTGTAGACGGTGCCGTAAGTCAATGCGGTCCAATTGAAGCTGGAAAAATTGTCCAAGCTAAAAACCATGATTACACCACACTTGCTCTATTAGGTGGTCAGCAAAAAGATGCTGAACGTTTTACTGGTGGTGACTTTGCGACGATTTACCTTGCACCAAAGGATTACCACCGAATCCATATGCCAATGACTGGCACTTTATCTAAAATGACTTACATACCTGGTGAGTTGTTTTCAGTAAACCCATTAACAGCGCAAAATGTACCTGGGCTGTTTGCTCGCAACGAACGTGTCGTCGCTATTTTTGAAACTGAAGTGGGTCCATTAGCAATGGTGCTAGTTGGCGCAACAATTGTGGCCAGTATTGAAACCATTTGGGCAGGTACTGTTACCCCACCATGCGGCAAGCAAGTATTTACATGGGATTACCCAACTGAAGGACCTGAATCATTAACACTTGAAAAAGGTGCTGAAATGGGTCGCTTCAAATTAGGTTCAACTGTGGTCATGTTGTTTGGTCAAGATGCCATTGATACCTTTGCTGAAGGTGTTGAGCCAACCGAAACAACCCGTATGGGACAAGCTTTCGCACACCTCAAGTAAGCGAATCAGCACTTAGTGACTGTAAAAGGCCCCGAAATGAGTGGAACATCAATGACCGCTCATTCAACTCAAAGCGGACTCATGCAGTTGCATATAGCCGTGTTACTTTTTGGTGGCACGGCGTTATTTTCTAAAATCATTCCTTTAAGTGCCCTCGATATTACCGTGCTTCGCTGCGCCATCGCTTTTTTTGTATTGGCTGCGATTGTAAAAGTTAACCAACAACGTTTGTTGCTTTCACATGTTCAGGATTATTTTATTGCCTTAGGGCTTGGCGTATTAGTTAGCCTACACTGGGTCACTTATTTTGCCTCAATGCAGCTAGCTTCCGTCTCAATCGGGATGATTGCTTTTTTCACCTATCCGGTGATGACAGTCCTTGTCGAGCCAATTTTTAGTCAAAGTAGATTACGTAAGGTTGATGTTCTCTCTGGCATCGCTGTTTTAACTGGCGTAATCATGCTGATACCAGAGCCCAATTTAGAAAACGATGTTACCTTCGGTATTGCTTTAGGGATTATCTCTGCAGCCTTGTTTACAGCTCGTAATATTTGCCATAAACAATATTTCTCTCGCTATAGCGGCCCCCAAGCCATGTTTTATCAAACCTTGATTGCCGTCATTGTACTTGCACCATGGTTAGAAACCGATATCACATCAATTAGTGCAGATATTTGGTTATCTATTGTCGTCCTAGGGGTGTTTTTTACTGCTGCACCACACGCATTATTTGCATCATCACTGCGGAGTCTAAGTGCTAAAACTGCTGGACTAGTCTCATGCCTACAGCCCTTTTATGGTACCTTGTTAGCCATCATATTGCTCAATGAACAAGTGAATATGAATACAGTAATTGGCGGAATGATTATCTTGCTCACAGCAATCTTCGAAACTCTGCAAAATAACAAAAAAAATAAAGCGTAAACTCAGGTTTTTGTTACCATTGTATTAGTCTCTCACAAGCAATCTCTTTTCTATGTTTCGTATTGCGGTTTTTCTACTTTGCTTTTGTACTTTCTTTGCTTCTGCAAATTCTCCGTTGCAGCTTGATAAACGCTTGGGCTTTTCCCAAGGTAATAATTCTAATCAAGTCATCGACATTCCAACTCAAATCGATAATGTTAAAGCCAGCATCGAAAAACTGAATGATGAAGAACAAAGCTATCTTGAACTTGAACAAAATAGTGAGACAACCCTTGAGCAATTAACTGCTCAAATCAATCAACCAGCGCCCGAAGTATTCGTTGATAGTAAAATTGACATTAGCCAGCAAGCATCGATGGCTTATTATCATTTGTCTGAGCAAAAACAATCCGAAAATGAACTCAGCAAACAATTACTCAGCTTAAGTAAAAGACAGCAACAATTACCTAGCTTAATTCGTCAGGCTAAAGATGCGCTTAATCAGTTCAAGCGCACTCAATTAGCACCAGTTGATACCCCGTTAGGTCAATTACATGTGTTGCAAGGTCAATTATTAGAACAACACATAGCAACTTTATCAGCCGAGCATGCAAGCAGCCCTAAACAAAAGCAAATCGCGCAATTGCAGCTGCAGTTACTGCGCATTGAGCATGCTCAGCAAGAAAAACTGATTGAAGCGCTCAATAAACAAAATAGTCGTCATCGCCAACAACAAGCAGCAAATACCATTGCGAATAACATCATCGATGAACAGCAGCTTGCCGATGTTGTTTCGCAAGAAATCAGTAATAAAAACCAGCAATATGCTCAGGAGCTTATCCGTATCACAGATAGCATAAGCGCCGTTATTAGCTTGCAAGAAAAAACCGAAAGACAATACCAAACCCATGCATTACAGCTCGCCAATGTCGAAGAGCAAATTACGTGGGTTGAAACGAATTCCGCCTTTGGTGACCGCTTTTTGCAGATGTTGCAATCACTCCCAAAACCTCCGAGTCAAGATGCCTTGCTGGCCGAAGTCGCCGACTCTAGACTAAAGCGCTATCAAGCTGAGCAGCAAAAAGCCTTAAACAAACAGCAGCTCAGTAATCAAGATTTTTTAAATAACACCCAAATTAAGCTATTGGAATCACAGCAAAGTTTAATAGAAGAACTGGTACAAAATTATGATGTTTACCTAAATGAACAAGCTAAACTGCGAAATAGTTATGAGCAGCTCAACCAAATATATTTAGAGCTTAAAAACACCCTAAATGAACATTTATTTTGGGTACCGAATGCGGCAGGTATTAGTGGTTTATGGCTGATTGATTTAAAAAATGCCACGGTGTGGATGACACAAGCACAACAAAGAGAAAAGTTAAAACAGGCTTGGCAATCTCAAAATATTTACTGGGCATGGTGGGTCATCATCTTGATCTTATGTCTAATGGCTCAAGATTTACTAACCCCAAAGTTTAACCAAACCATGGAACGCTATGGACAATATGTTGGTAATGTAACTCAAGATAAGTTTATCTATACCGCTAAAACATTAGTTTTATCTTTAGTTTATTCATTATTAAAGCCGCTGCCTTTATTGCTTGCAGGCCTTATTTTATTCTCTTCAGAGTTAAACTTTGTCCACGCCATTGGTGTTGGTGTACTGTCTATCGGTTGTAGTTACTGGGTCTATCGTTTCTTCGCCCTATTGTCATTAGATAACGGGATTATGATCAGTCACTTTAGACGACCACAACCCCTTGTCAGGCGTATGCAAGAAAAAGTCTTACGCTTTATTCTTATCAGCTGGCCACTTATTGGCATTATGGGCTTTACTGAGGCCATTGATACTTCGTTAATCCGCAATAGCATTGGTCGCGGCGCCTTTTTACTCTTTACCATTACGTTATTGGTGCTCTACCGAGACTTGTACGCATTTATCACTGACTATCGTGAAAGCGCAAATGACGGTAAAAACATGAAGCTGCTAAATAAGCTCATGTGGGCATTTTTAATTATCGTGCCTTGCGGATGTGTGGTGCTAGCTACCGTTGGTTATTACTTCAGTGCGTTCCAAGTGTTACTGCAAGTGCAGTTGTCATTGCTGTTAGGGCTTGGATTTTTACTGCTTTATCAATTAATCAAACGCTGGATGTTAATTGAGCGTCGATTAATTGCTTTTGACCGTGCTAAAGCTCGCCGTGCTGAGCGTCTAGCCCAACGAGAACGTGGTGAACTCAATCATGCAGCAGACGCTAATGAAAATTACGAAGAGCCAATTGTTGACTTAGAAACCATTGCAAGCCAATCCTTAGGCTTGGTTCGTTCATTATTAATTTTGGCATTTTTTGGCAGCCTATTAGGCTTAATTTCACAAACTCATACTGCATTATTTTCATTCTTAGATGGGATAACACTGTGGAATACTCATTCCGTAGTCAATGGCATTGAACAACAAGTCCCCATTACACTGAAGTCAATATTCTTCTCGTTCATTATTGTTGGTTTTTCGGCCATGATAGCCAAAAATCTACCCGGCTTGTTAGAGCTAACGATTCTGCAGCGTTTAGAGTTAACTCCAGGTACTGGCTTTGCGATCACCACTGTCAGCAGCTACCTTGTGGTATTTATTGGCCTTCTGGTTGGTTTTTCTACCATCGGTGTTGAATGGTCAAAACTACAATGGCTTGTCGCGGCATTATCGGTTGGTTTAGGTTTCGGACTACAAGAGATTTTTGCCAACTTTATTTCTGGCTTAATTATTTTATTTGAAAAACCAATCCGAATTGGCGATACCGTTACGATTCGTGACTTAACCGGTACCGTCAGTAAAATTGAAATACGTGCTACCACAATTGTTGACTGGGATAGAAAAGAAATTATTGTGCCCAATAAGGCATTTATCACAGAGCAATTAGTCAATTGGTCACTTTCAGATCCTATAACCCGTGTAATCGTCAGTGTGTCAGTACAGCGAGACGCCGATCCATCAAAAGTTGAAGCGTTATTACATCAAGCGGTACGTGAGTCTGAATTGTCCCTTAGCTTCCCTGAGCCTGAAGTCTGGTTTGCGGGATTCGGCCAACACACCCAAGATTATGAAGTCAGATCTTATGCTAAGGACATGAATGATCGCTGGCCTCTTCGACACAGTCTGCATAAACGCATTTGTAAGAAGCTAAAAGAAAACCAAGTAGAGTTGGCGTATCCACAGATGGAAATCCATATCAATAATGGCCAACCTCGTGATATTAATCAGATAATTAAAGGTTAACTCAATGCTAATTTTTGCCCACCGCGGCGCTAGCGGTTATGAAGTAGAAAACACCTTAGCAGCAATGGAAAAAGCATTACAACTAAATGTGCAAGCCATTGAATTAGACGTATATAACGTTGAAGGTGAGCTTTATGTTTTTCATGATAGACGCCTTGAAAACAAAACTTCCGGCAAAGGTTTAGTTCATCTAAGCCGCAAAGATGCCATCAATAAAGCCAAGATAAAACAACATTCAATTCCGACATTTTGGCAAGTGATGAGCCTGATAAATGGTCGATGTATCGTCAATATCGAGCTTAAAGGCTATCACACTGCTATGCCAGTAATTGAAATGTACCCTGCACTTATTAGCCAGTTAAACTTTACTCAAGCGCAATTACTCATTTCATCGTTCAATCAACCGTACTTAGCGCAAGTTAAACAACATCTTCCAGAGGCAAGAGTCGCCCCAATTCTCTCTGGTGTCCCGCTCAATTATGCGGAATCCGTTACACAGTTAGGCGCCTACTCTATTCATGTGGATATTCATTTTGTTACTCATGAAATGGTGAAAGATGCACATCAACGAGGGGCTAAAATATATGTATACACGGTTGATGTCCCTGAGGACATCCAGGCGTTAAAAGCCTTAGGCGTTGATGGCATTTTCAGCAACTTTCCCGATAAAGCCGCAGATGCACTTTTGAGTCAAAATGCTAATGAAGATCATCAACATTGGTTTGGATAAGTTAGCGCATGGGTTATGAGTGCTTATTTAATATTTAGGGTTTAGGGATTAGTATTTAGAGTTAAGGCTCACACTTGCCTATTTCGCTGCGCCCAAGCACCAATGGCGAAAAAGATACCTATGACCAGTAACAGCATCCATTGCGAAGGCATGCTACGGAGTTGGCCCGCTAGCCAAGGACTAATACTAACAATAGCCAAACCGTAGCCAAAAGCATTGATCATAACAAATGCACTTGTGCGAACAAAAAAGCCACTGCCAGCTAACGATTTGCGTAATATACGGTTGATGTCGGTCGCAAAGATAACAATCGCGCACGCCACAAGTGCAGTGGCAATTTCACTCATCCAAGGGTGTAGCATTGCACCAATTTTAGCTAGAAATGCTATGATTTGATTCATTAAACAACCTCAATTTATGTCAATAAAAACGTACTGGGAAACCATATGGCACACAAACTTCTACTGTTAACTCAAGACAATGATAAATACCGTCAACTGCTGTCGCATTGCCAATTACCTGAGTTAACCATTCTAGGAGATGATCCAAGCAGTATTTGTGAAGCCGATATCTGGTTTGCTGAGCCTCAACTGGCAGCCCCACTGCTCAATTTAGGTTCTGAACTTAAGTGGATGCAATCGACTTTTGCTGGCGTTGATAAGCTTACTGGCTCAAGGCAACGCCACGATTATGCTCTCACGAACATTAAAGGTATTTTCGGACCGCTAATGAGCGAGTATTTATTTGGCTACCTATTAGCTCATCAGCGTGAACATGCAAAATATAAACAACAACAGCAACAACAACAATGGGCTCCAGGTAATTTCCGAACCTTACAGGGTCAACATTTACTGTTATTAGGCACTGGCTCCATTGCGCAGCATATTGCACAAACAGCCAAACATTTTGGAATGACAGTAACAGGCCTAAGTAAAAGTGCCGTCAGTAAACCCTATTTTGATCATATTGATACTATCGAGCAGCTTGCAACTTATTTACCCAAGGCACAAGCTATAGCGAGCATCTTACCTAGCACGCTCGATACAGAGAATTTATTAAATGCCGACATGCTAGCCCTGCTACCTTCAGAATCTGTGCTCTTTAACTTAGGAAGGGGTAATGTACTTGACCTTGATGCTCTTGCAAAACAGCTCAAACAACAACCCAAACAACATGCGGTACTTGATGTCTTTAATCAAGAACCATTAAGCAGTGAGCACCCCATTTGGCAATGTCCTAATGCCATAATCACCCCGCATATCGCTGCACCAAGTTTCCCTGAGCAAGTGGTCGAGGTCTTCGCTGATAACTATCGTTTGTGGCGACAACAGTACCCGCTAAAACATCAAGTCGACTTTATAAAAGGTTATTAGTTAAAGCTGAGACTTTCAGCTTAAAAGCCTTGCTTGTGACCACATAATGAGACCGAATATTCACCTAAAGTGCTAAATCTACTTTTTGTAAGTTGCCACTTTGAGTTGTTTAACGGTTTACTACAGTTTGCAGGCGGCCCCCTAAATTATTTCACAACTCGCGTTTTCACTGAGTTTGTGAGCTATTTAACAGTTTGTAATAACCATTACTTTTACTCCTCAAACTCATTTAGTTAAAAAAGTTATTAGCAATGAGAACTGTTTTCATTTACAATTGCGTTATAGTTAATTAAGCACAAAATCTTTTGCAATAAAGCAAAAGATACGCAATCAGAATAAATGAAGAGGCTTTATGTACGTTTGTCTTTGTCACGGCATTAC
Organism: Shewanella sp. P1-14-1; assembly: GCF_001401775.1. Taxonomy (NCBI): domain Bacteria; kingdom Pseudomonadati; phylum Pseudomonadota; class Gammaproteobacteria; order Alteromonadales; family Shewanellaceae; genus Shewanella; species Shewanella sp. P1-14-1. The sequence continues at coordinate 10,269 of NZ_LKTL01000005.1, forward strand.
TGATACCCAAATTAGAGAAGCAGTCAGCAAGCATGGCGACAGCTCTTTAGCTGACGTTAAAAAGCGCTTAGGTGTGGCTGATCAATGTGGTAAATGTTCACGTATGGCAACTAACATCATTAAAGCTCAAGTGGATGTTGAACCAAACTTCTACGAAGTTGCATAAGGTCTAACCCTACCTTATTCCAGCAGATTTCATATCAATCAAATTCATAAAAAATGCAGCCTAAGGGCTGCATTTTTTTATCTCGAGAAAGTCGCTCAATGATTCACTATCATTGAGCCTATAGTCTTACTCAGTCGTTTCAACTTCTGTTTCAGTTGCTTGGTTACCTAACTCAATTTGCACACTATCAACGCGTTGAAGACCTCTAGGCAATTTAGCGCCTCGACGGCCTCTTTCACCGCGGTAATGCTCAAGATCAGATGGTTTCAAGGTTAACTTACGTTTACCAGCCCACAAGGTCACTGAGGCATCTTCAGGGATAATATCTAAATGGATGAGTAACTCTTCACGGCTCTTCGAACGATCCGTCGGAATACCTATAATTTTATTACCTTTACCTTTCGATAATTGCGGTAAAGCATCCACATCAAATATCAGCATTCTGCCTTCATTGGTAATCGCAATAATAGACTGTGTTACGCCTTTATTAACAAGTTTAGGCATTAACGATTGCGCATTTGCTGGGAGACTTAACAAAGCTTTACCGGCTTTATTTCGGCTCACCATGTCTGCATACGAACCAATAAAGCCATAACCGGCATCACTAGCTAATAAATAACATTGCGAGTCTGTACCAAGTAGTACATGACGCATAACTGCACCTGGCGATAAATTAAATCGAGTGGTAATTGGCTCACCCTGACTTCTCGCAGAAGGTAAAGTATGAGTATCTGTAGCAAAAGCCCGCCCAGTCGAATCAATGAATACGCTCGGTTGGTTACTCTTACCGCTCGCACTGCATAAGAATGCATCACCTGATTTGTAATTGAGTGCTTCACCGTCGACATCGTGACCTTTAGCGCAACGCACCCAGCCTTTTTCAGATAACACAACAGTCACAGACTCAGCAGGCGTCAATTCTTGCTCTGTTAATGCTTTAGATTCTATACGCTCAATGATAGGCGAACGTCTATCATCACCAAACGTTTCACCGTCTTGAATCAGTTCTTTTTTAACTAATGTTTTTAAACGTCGCTCAGATCCTAAAATTAACTCTAGTTTGTCACGCTCAGCAGCCAACTCTTCTTGTTCAGCTTTAATTTTAAATTCTTCAAGTTTAGCTAGATGGCGAAGTTTTAAATCTAAAATGGCCTCAGCTTGCTTTTCTGATAACGCAAAGCGAGACATTAACTCCGCTTTGGGTTCATCATGAAAACGAATAATCTCGATGACTTCATCGATATTCAAAAACGCAATCATTAATGCATCAAGAATATGTAGTCGAGCGAGTACTTTATCGAGCCTGAATTGCAAGCGACGAGTGACTGTCGAAATACGATAGGTTAACCACTCAGTTAATAGCTCTTTTAAGCCTTTCACTTTTGGACGGCCATCAAGACCCAGTACATTCAAGTTAACTCGGAAGCTTTTCTCAAGATCGGTAGTAGCAAATAAATGCGCCATCAACTGATCACAATCAACGCGATTTGAGCGAGGAACAATCACTAATCTTACCGGGTTTTCATGATCTGATTCATCTCGTAAATCCGCAACCATAGGCAGCTTTTTAGCCTGCATTTGATTCGCGATTTGTTCTAGAATCTTACCACTGCCAGCTTGATGAGGTAGTGCACTGATAACGATTTCACCATTATCATTATCGTATACTGCGCGCATTTTGATAGAGCCACGACCGGTTTCATAGATTTTGGCAATATCTTTACTTGGTGTGATGATTTCTGCATAGGTTGGGTAATCAGGCCCCGGAACAAACTCCATTAAGCGCGCTAAATCAGCCTTAGGATTTTCCAGTAACTCCACACAAGCAGAAACTAACTCTCTGGCATTATGTGGCGGAATATCGGTTGCCATACCTACTGCAATACCCGTGATACCGTTTAATAAGATATGAGGTAAACGAGCGGGTAATGACTTAGGCTCTTTCATTGTGCCATCAAAGTTAACACCCCAATCAACCGTACCTTGACCTAACTCTGATAATAGTACTTCCGAAAACTTTGACAGTTTTGCTTCGGTATAACGCATTGCAGCAAATGATTTAGGATCGTCCGGTGCCCCCCAGTTTCCTTGACCGTCAACTAACGGGTAGCGATAGGAGAATGGTTGTGCCATTAACACCATTGCTTCATAACATGCACTATCACCATGTGGGTGATATTTACCTAACACATCGCCGACTGTACGGGCTGATTTCTTATGTTTAGATTGAGCGGATAATCCTAACTCGCTCATGGCATAGATAATACGACGTTGAACCGGTTTTAAACCATCGCCAATATGCGGCAAAGCGCGATCCATGATCACGTACATTGAATAGTTTAAATAAGCCTCTTCAGTAAAGCGGCGCAGAGGCATTTGCTCTACACCATCGAGGCTTAATTCAATCGCATCACTCATTATTTCGTATCCTGTGATTGTTCTGTCGCTTTATAAAATAAGCGATAAATATTGCCCTTTAAGTCATCAGAGATGAACATTGCACCATCAGGCGCATTAATCAGGTCATAAGGTCTAGCAACGGGAAATTCTCCGTCTAAAAAGCTTACCACTCTTTCACGCTTAATAACTTGGTCGTCATCAAGAGTTAGCATCACAACCTGATAGCCAATCTTACTCGAGCGATTCCAAGAGCCATTTTCGGCAACAAAAAGTTGGTTATGGTAACGCTCAGGAAATAACTTGCCTGAATAAAAAAGTAAGCTGGTTGGCTTAACATGTGCGGGGAGTTCAAACTCGGGCGTTGTTACGTTTAAGTTATCAGGCTTTTTAAAGGCAGGTTCAGCGACATCGGTTCCATGTACATAAGGAAAGCCAAAGTGGCTACCTTTAACATCGATGCGGTTAATCTCATCGGCTGGCATATTGTCGCCCATCCAATTTCGGCCTTGATCAGCAAACCATAATTGTTTGGTACTCGGTGCCCAATCAAAACCGATAACTCGACGTAAGCCAGAAGCAACTTGTTCTGTATCGCCAGAATCAAGGTCGATGGCAAGCATACTGCCAAAAGGAGCTGGCGCTTCACAGACGTTACACGGAGAGCCGATTGAAATGTAAAGGCGACCGTCAGGACCAAATTTCATGCCACGAGCATGTTTACGCTCTACACTCGGTAGACCCGAGTACACTTCCTTAGGGCGTCCAGGTCGGCGCAGTCGATTCTCAATATCTGGGTATCGAAGGATGCGATCTTCATCGGCAACATACAAATCGCCCTGGTGAAAAGCAATGGCTTCAGGATACTCTAACCCTTTACCGATTAAATATCGCTTATTCACCTGACCGTCATTATCTGAATCGACCAAGGCATAGATAGTGCCACTCTTTTTAGAGCCAACAAATAACGTGCCTTGGCTGCCAATTGCCATCTGTTTAGCGTCGCCTAAATCAGAAGCATATAAAGTGAGTCCAAATCCCTTGGTAACAGTAATCATCATAGGATCGGCAGCAAAAGCTTTTGCTGCAGCAAATTGAGCCAATGCGAACACTGATATCATTTTCAGCGCATTTGACACCAACTTTGTATCCATTTTAATTATTATTTTCGACATTATATTTATTCTTTTGCCCTATTTTAGCGCCGCATCAATTAGCTAACATAATCCTTGTTGGCTTATAGCTCTGCTAAGTCACCCTTCGACTCTAACCAAACTTTACGGTCTGGCGAACGTTTCTTAGCAAGTAACATATCCATTAATGCCATGGTGTCTTCATTATCATCAATTGTGAGTTGCACAAGACGGCGAGTATTCGGATCCATTGTTGTTTCTCTTAATTGCAACGGATTCATTTCACCCAGACCTTTAAAGCGAGTCACTTGGACTTTGCCTTTTTTCTTTTCTGCAACAATTCTGTCTAATATACCGTTTTTTTCGTCTTCATCTAAGGCATAAAAGACTTCTTTGCCTAAATCGATACGGAATAATGGCGGCATCGCAATATAAACATGACCTTTCTCAACAAGAACTCGGTAATGCTTCATAAATAACGCACACAACAAAGTCGCAATGTGAAGTCCATCAGAATCCGCATCCGCAAGAATACAAATCTTACCGTAACGTAACTCAGAAATATCCTCACTGTCAGGATCACAGCCAATTGCAACTGATATATCATGTACTTCTTGTGACGCTAATACTTGCGAAGCATCTACTTCCCAGGTATTTAAGATCTTACCTCGTAGCGGCATGATAGCTTGAAACTCTCTGTCTCGAGCCTGTTTTGCACTACCGCCTGCCGAATCACCCTCCACTAGGAATAACTCACCACGCATTGGGTCTTGGCCACTACAGTCGGTCAACTTACCCGGCAACGCTGGGCCTGAAGTGACTTTTTTACGAGCGACTTTTTTTGCTGCTTTCAAGCGACGCTGGGCATTGCTAATACACAACTCAGCGAGTAACTCAGCTTGCTCAGTATTCGAGTTCAACCATAATGCAAACGCATCACGAACAATCCCAGAAACAAATGCCGAGCTTTGGCGGCTCGATAGTTTCTCTTTTGTTTGCCCTGAAAATTGTGGGTCTTGCATCTTTATCGATAAAATAAAAGACGCTTTATCCCAAATGTCTTCAGGAGATAATTTAAGCCCGCGTGGGACAAGGTTCCTGAATTCACAGAATTCACGCATTGATTCTAATAAACCTTGTCTAAAGCCATTTACATGGGTACCACCTAAAGGTGTAGGAATAAGGTTAACATAGCTTTCATAAATGCTATCCCCGCCTTCTGGTAACCAAGTAATGGCCCATTCAGCAGCTTCAATTTTGCCTGTGAAGCTGCCAATAAATGGCTCTTGTGGTAAAAGAACCGAATCTTTAACCGCTTCTTTCAAATAATCGGTTAATCCACTCTCATAAAACCATTCATTCACTTCACCATTTTGCTTGTTAGTGAATTTAATTCTTAAGCCTGGGCAAAGTACTGCCTTTGCACGTAATTGATATAAGAGTTTGGTAATAGAGAAATTGCCAGAGTCAAAATAGCTAGCATCTGGCCAGAAATGAACACGGGTACCCGTATTACGGCGACCACAAGTGCCTGTGACAGTGAGGTCTTCAACTTTTTCTCCGTTCTCAAATGCCATTTCATAAACTTGAGCATCACGTCTAACACTGATTTCAACTCGGGTTGATAAGGCGTTGACAACAGAAATACCAACACCATGCAAACCACCCGAAAATTGATAGTTTTTATTAGAAAACTTACCACCAGCATGGAGCTTCGTTAGAATCAACTCGACACCAGGGATCCCTTCTTCAGGGTGAATGTCGACAGGCATACCACGACCATCATCGGTCACCTCTAATGAGTTGTCAGTATGTAAAATCACATCAATTTTAGAAGCATGACCCGCTAAAGCCTCGTCGACACTGTTATCAATGACCTCTTGGCCTAAATGGTTTGGTCGGGTGGTATCAGTGTACATACCTGGACGGCGTTTTACTGGGTCGAGTCCATTAAGAACCTCGATTGCATCAGAAGTGTATTGATTGGTCATAGTCCACACATTTGGTCAATTATCAGCCCAACATATGGGGCTAATATAAAAACTGTTTAAGAAATTTTTAAAAAGTCACAAATCTTATCTAGCTGATTTTTATAGCCAATAAAACTGTGGTCACCGCCTGGCTCTAAATGAAGCTCGCAACAGTGATATTTCGTTAATGCTTGACGATAATCTAACACTTCATCGCCAGTTTGCAAAAATACTAGAAAACGGTCGGGATGTTTAATGACTTCGGTATTGAATTCAGCCACATCATTTTTATGCTCAGGCAGCACTTGATAGTGCTCATCAGTATAAGGGTTATATTGCGGTCCAAGAAACTCATCGAATAACTCAAATGGAGTGACAGCAGGATTAATCAGCACTGCTTTACCACCATATTTTTCAGCTAAATAACTCGCAAAATAGCCGCCCAATGAGGACCCAATAAAACACAAAGACTCTCCTTCGTTTATTGCTTGTTCAACAATACCACATAACAAGGCCATCGCGGCTTTTGGCGATGAAGGAAGTTGAGGTTGAATAAATGATAAATCTGGAAAACAGCGCTGTATATAGTGTGCCGTCTCGATTGCTTTGTCAGACTGAGGAGAACTATTAAATCCATGTATATAGAGAAGCATATTTCCTCTCGCTGTGATTAACCTGAAAATGCAATAGCATTCGCTTATACATCAGGTTACAACATGAATCGTTAACGTTTAATAACCGCTAGCATCATTGTCTGGTGAGAATTTTTCGCCCGCTACCCGATGTACTTGAGTCTGAATGCTACCATTGCTAGCAAGCTCCAGCAAACGATAGCCAGGTTGAAGGCCATCTAAAGCGAAGTAAGAGGATTTCGGTTTAAATTGTATACAGGTTGAGGGGGTGGCCATTAATTGCATTGGACCAAATTCGCCTTGATACTCTGTATCAATAGACTGGTGTACGTGTCCCCATAGGAGCCCTTTAACTTGGGGGTACTTGGCCATTCTTTCCAAAAACTGCTCACCATTCGCCATACAGTGTTGATCAAGCCAGCTGCACTTAACCAAAATGGGATTATGATGCATCACAAGTAATACATGCTTATTAGGTTCTGCTTTTATAGCAGCATCAATAAGTTCAAATTCTTGTTCAGCAAGATAACCACCAGGCTTACCACGCACAGTAGAGTCCAACATTAATATTTGCCAGTTTCCAGCCAGCACTCGTTGCTGGCCAAATAAATGTGGCCCTTGCATATGCAAGCTCATCAAGCGTGGATCATCATGATTGCCGGGTAAATAATGGCAAGGGATATTGAGCGCAGCGATGTCTCTAGAAAAGTGTTGGTAAGACTGTGGAGAGTAATCTTGGCTAATATCGCCAGTGGCTAACACTAAATCAGCAGAATATTGAGAGGCCAAATATGTGTCTAGTACTGCTTGGAAACTGGCAGCCGTACTCACCCCTAACAACTTTGCTTCAGGATCTGCAAATAAGTGCGGGTCAGTAACTTGAATAAGTCGCACGACATCCGTTTCTGCAATTGAATAAGACACTGGCTGTTTAAGCACTAATTAATCCCAACATAAATTAATTCAATGTATTAGAGTACTGATAGACTGATATCTTTAGGACGACACCCAATCTTCAATAACTCCTCCAGAAATGCATTAACTTGATACTTCTCATCCGTTTGATGCATATGTACATTTGGATAATCATACACTGCTTTCAGTCGATAAATCTGTTGACTAGTTAACACTTCTGCTAATTGAGCATCATGATAGACTCGCACACAAGCTTTAGGTGTGGTAAGGAAATCACTGTTGGGCAAATGGCGTGAAATTTCAATTAATTGAGTATACTTAGTGTTTTCAAGTAATGTGACGTGGAGTTGTCCAAACTGCCCAGCAATAATCCAAGGAGTATTTAAAGCGGCATCTTCAGGAAGCCACTTTAGAATTAAGGCATAGTTGCGCCCGCACAGTGCCAAAAACGCACTGACATTAGGCTGATACTTCTCTTTTTCACTCACTTGGCTCACTGGGTTCTCTCTTTCAATATCAATAGCTATTTAGCAATAGTTAAGGTAAATCTGTTTTGCAGGACCTTAGGCAGTTAAATTTTATCTATATTGAGTGCTAACCACTGCAAACCAATCACAGTAGACGCATTATCAATTCGACCTGAGTTAACCATTTCCATAGCGAGATCAACATCAACAACATGTACTTTGATGTCTTCATGTTCATAGTCTAAACCATGAATGCCTTTAGCTTTAGAAGCATCAACTTTAGCCCAATAAAAATGAAAACGCTCAGATGAACCACCCGGAGTCGCTAAGTAACTGTTTACAAGATTGACTTCGGAAGCTGTTAAACCGGTTTCTTCTAATAACTCACGCTCAGCCACTTCACTTGGTACTTCACCGGCAGCAATCATACCTGCCACGAGTTCAAGAAGCCAAACAGAATTAGTTGTTGCTAATGCAGGAAGGCGTATTTGTTCAATTAATACGACTTGTCGTCTAACAGGATCATACGGTAACACGACAACGGCATGCCCACGCTCAAAAACCTCTCGGGTGACCTCTTCACTCCAACCACCAGCAAATAACTTATGCTTAAATCGATACTCATCCAGTTGAAAGAAACCTTTATATAAGGTCTTTGTTGAAATTATTTCAACATCAGTAGATGCGTTAAACTGTTCTATTATCTCAGTATCTTTCATATTTTTTCTTACAGTTTGTAAGCCCTTTGAAATATTTTATCGAGTATATTAGCCAATGTTGATTTTTGATATTTGCTAAAGTCATTATTGGTATTGCGATGGTAGTTTCCTATACTATAAGCAGCAGGAAATAGATAAAATTCACCATAAAAAATACCAATAGCTGAGTATTGTATTTAACCATGTAAGGTGAAAAAAGTCTGTTACAACTTGAAAGTTGATATTTAGCTTAAAGATGATAGTCTTTTTATCATATACACTAGATACATAGCGGGATTGCACAAAGTTTTAAGTGGATCACAAACACACAAAGCGATCTTGCTCACATAGTCAATCTGTGCACAACAAAGTTAATATTTCCTCCAGGTTAGGAGGCCATGTCTAAAAGGGCAGCAAATGAAATTTAAAATACGTTCTTTATACGCAGCGCTAACATTAGCGGTTGCTGCACCTGCAGCTAATGCCGATGATTTGCTCCAAATTTATCAGCAAGCGCTAACAAGCGATACAATTGTATTGCAAGCACAATCTCAACGTGATGCATTATACGAAACGATTGAAGAAAACCGTGCTCCTTTATTACCTACCATCAGTGCTAACGTAGGTTACTCTAAAGCATGGAATGATTCAGAAGGTTCGCCTACCGAAAAGCCTGAAGGTTTTACTGGTGGTTTAAGCCTTAACCAAGTCATTTACGATCACAGTGCATGGGTTGGCTTAGACCTTGCTGAAATGGCTGCATCACAAGCTGATTCAGCTTACGCATCGGCATTACAATCATTAATTATTCGTGTAACGACTGCTTATTTTGATGTATTAACCGCAAAAGATAACTATGAATTCCAAGGCGCAGAAAAACGCGCAATTGAGCGTCAGCTTGAGCAAACTAAACAACGCTTTGCTGTAGGCCTTACCGCAATTACTGATGTGCATGAAGCGCAAGCTCAATACGATTTAGCTTCAGCAACTGAAATTCTTGCAGAAAACACATTAGCAAACAGCTATGAAGCATTACGTGAAATCACGGGAATAGATCATAAATCGATTAATACCCTTGATACCAACCGATTCTCTGCTGGTGCACCAAGCCCAACCACCTCTTCAGAGTGGTTAACCATGGCTGAAACCAATAGTATTGATTTGATGACTCAACGCATTGGCCGTGATATCGCGAGTAAAACTATCGAGCTATATAAAGCAGGCCATATGCCATCGCTTAATTTAGGTGCGGGTTACACTAAAGGTTTTGAGCAAAGCCCTGGTGCCGATTACGATAATGCCAACATTGCAGTGACATTAAGTGTACCGATTTTTGAAGGTTTTAAAGTATCTTCACAAGTTAAACAAGCGCAGTACCAATACGTTGAAGCTAGTGAGAAGCTAGAGCAAGTTCATCGTGGTGTTGTAAAAGATGTACGCAATAACTTTAACAACGTTGGTGCATCAATCAGTTCAATCCGTGCTTACGAGCAATCAGTGATTTCTTCTGAAAGTGCATTAAAAGCAACTCAAGCTGGTTTTGAAGTAGGTACACGTACCATTGTTGACGTACTCAACCGTACACGTGATTTATATGATTCAAAACGTCAGTTATCTGATGCGCGATACGGTTACATCAATTCAATCTTAGCACTTAAACAAGCTGCTGGTACCTTGAGTGAAGATGACATCATTGCTATCAATAATGGCTTAATCGCACAATAATCTATGTTGTGATGATTAAATGCTAAGCATAAAAAAACCGCCAATCGGCGGTTTTTTTTTGCTTGTTTCAACCTACATTGAAGGCTGATTAGAATGCCAATTCAACACCGGCAAAAGCACCTTTAAATGACATGTTTTGAGTTGTGCTAGAGAAGTCATCAACGTCAAAGTTAAATTCGCGGTAACCCACACGAACAGCTGTATCAAGTGCAACACCATCAAACTTCCAACCAAGGCCTGCGTTGTAGTCGTATACACTCGTTTCATCAACACCTAACATCACGTCAGCAAATGCATATAAACCGAGTCCTGGTACACCGACTTCAGCGCTAGCATAAACCATAACGATGCCGCTATCGACATCAACTTCTTCTGGATGACCAGGATCTTGAACACGTAAAGAGCCGTGCATTTGTTTGTAAGCAGCACCTAAGTCTAAAGCAACTAAATCGTTATCTAAGATTTCGTAATAAAGCACAAAATCAGTGTTACTTAAGTCATTGAAAACTGTCGTATCAGAATCAAACTGGTGACCATTAAACATGAAGTTTGAACCGATTTGACTTCCTTTACCTTCTAGGCGGTTTTCACGAATTTTGACATTCGGCACTAAAGGAATTGGATGCTCAAAGGCAACCCATAAACTACCTTGAGACTTAGACTCGTAGTTATACGTTTGTGCTACACCATCATCGCTGTTGAATGAACCACTGGTATCAGCATCCCAGTAATCACCACCAACTTTAAAACCAACAACAGTAGCTGCATGAGCAGAAGAAACGCTCAACATACCTAATAAGGCAGTGGCAAGAAGTGTCTTTTTCATCATTATCCCTGAGAGAGTAAGTTAGTTAAATCAATCACCGCGGCATTTGCACGCGATATATAGTTGGCCATCACTAACGAGTGGTTAGCCACCAATCCAAATCCATCACCGTTTAAAACCATTGGACTCCATACGGTTTGCTGAGTTGCTTCGAGTTCACGGATTATCTGACGTAAGCTCACCTCAGCATTTTTCTTTTCCAGCACATCGGCAAAATCAACTTCGATGGCTTTCATAAAGTTTAATAAAGCCCAAGCAGAACCACGGCTTTCATACAACACATCATCAATTTTCCACCAGCTTGTTTTTATTTCTAAGCTCGCCATTGATGACGTTGATTGTCTTGCTGCGGTATCACCAGCTAAATCGGTATTCAATCTATCTTGACCAACACTGGCAGATAAACGTTGTGACATACTGCCTAAACGCTTTTGCACTTCTTTAAGCCACTCGTTTAAATTATCTGCACGGGCATAAAACTGGGCATTACTGTTTTCAGTATCACTGATTTTAGCGCGATAAAGTTTCAATAGTTTTATGGCTTCACGATATTCACTTTCAGCACTCGGCACTAACCAGCTAGTATGCTCAATATTCAGTTTTGAATGAGCGGCAAGTAAGTCTGCATCTGCCGTTGATTGTGATTGCGAACGACTGAACTCCTTACGCATAATTAAGGCCAAATCACGAGATTGCTCTAATGCGCCAAACTCGAATGCTGGCATATTATCCATCATCACAGAAGGTGGCATAATATCATTGGATAACCAGCCACCTGGTTTGTCCAATAAGGTTTCCATGGTTGAAATTAATGACGATGTGGTCGCATAGCCAACAACATCTTCACCGCGCTCATTTTGCAGTACTTCTGGCTCAAGAATATCAGGCTCGATACTCCACCAAACCGAGATAACGTATCCGATTAAAAAGATAAACCCGACTACGCCAATGACTTTATTCCTTGTTACTTGCATCAATACAACTCCTTAATGATGATGGTGATGATGGCTTTCTTGGGATTCATTACTCGCCTTTTTCTCAACCGTCAGTTCAACCTGTAGTAGTTCGCCATTTTTAAAAACCAATTCTAACGGGACTGTATCCCCTACTTTCAAAGGCTCTGTAAGTGATAACAGCATGATATGATCACCAGAGGCCTGTAATGACAAGGTGCCATGAGACGGGATCTCGAACCCTTCTACCTGACGCATTTTTACCATGCCATTTTCTTCAATTAACGTATGAAGCTGAGCTTCTTTTGCCACTGGTGTATTCACAGCGACTAATGTGATTGCTTTGTCAGTATGGTTCATTAATGTCATGTATGCTGCGGTATTTGGCACACTTGCAGGCATGGCTCTTACATGACCATCACTTAACATTATTCCAGCAAAAGCCGAAAAAGAAAACGTGGTTAAAACTAAAAAACTAAACAGTTGTTTGAATATTGCTTTCAATGTCTTAAACTCCATTTACACCCTACTCGCGTCCATAAGGAAAACAACGAATGAGCCAGATTCAGGTTAAGGATGATCAAGGCGTACGTATTATCAGTTTTAATCGTCCAGAAAAACGTAATGCCTTTAATCTTAAAATGTACCAACAGCTTACAGAATACCTGATCCAAGGTGAGAGCGACAATGACATTCGTGCCTTTATGTTGCGTGGTGAAGACAAATGTTTCACATCAGGTAATGATATTGCCGATTTCCTTGCCAGCGGCGAGCTAAACGACAGTCATCCTACGGTACAATTCTTACATTGCTTACTCACGCTCAAAAAACCAATTGTTGCTGCTGTATCTGGAGCAGCTGTCGGGATTGGCACAACCATGCTGTTACATTGTGATCTCGTTTACGCTGATAACAGTGCTAAATTTCAGTTACCGTTTGTGAATTTAGCGTTAGTCCCAGAAGCGGCCTCGAGTTTACTTTTACCTTTGATTGTTGGCCAGCAAAAAGCGGCAGAATTGCTCTTATTAGGCGAAAGTTTTACCGCAGAGACAGCATATGAGCTCAATATCATCAATCGTGTGGTTGAACAGTCGGATTTAGATAACTTTGTGTTAAGCCAAGCTAAAAAGTTAGCGGCTAAGCCACCATTGGCCATGCAAGCATCTAAAAAGTTACTACGATACAATCAAGCAGAAGTGAAACAGCAAATGCTTACTGAGCTTGAGTTATTTAGTGAAAGGTTAAAAAGTGATGAAGCGAAAGCCTGCTTCCAAGCATTTTTATCTCGCTAATCAATTTGGGCCATTAAGTCGGCTCATCTAAAACCTGCTTGGTAATCAACTGACGATGCAAATAATCTCAGCTAGGGGCGGTGATGACCATCACTGTCCCTTACATTAATAGCGAGACTGTTGCTGACTTACGATAATGGCAGCGATAAAGTAACCTATTAGGCCAACAGTTGGACTTAAAAAAATAGCGATAAACGTTAATACACGCGTCCACATGACAGACCAACCGAATTGTTTTGCTACCGAAAGGCATGCGCCGCACACTAATCGTTTTTTAGCTTTCAAATAGTTCTCTACATCTGACATGTTCATTCTTTTTCTCCTACTAAACCAGCTTGGTTAAATTCTGCTGAGATAGCATCTACATGGCTAAATTGGTACCGCTGCAACCCGCAAATCAAAAGTGAACACACAATAAAACTGATTACGGGAAGCAGAAGAAGTGAAATCAACGGATCTGCTAAATGAAATATCATCATTAAATCCATGAATTAGTCCTCGTTACTGGCTAATACTGATTCCGCATTTTCTTCCTGTGCTGACTCAGCTAATTCTAGTGAGCTATTTAAAGCAAACACTTGCTCAGCGATTTGACTATGCAGTGACAATACAATTTCTTGTTTCGCTGTTTGCAGCATTTCTGTTGCAGTTTCACTGATTCGAGTTTCTAACACATGAATCACATCGGCACTGTTCAAATCGTTTGCTTGTGCTCCCATACTTGCTGTTGCAAGCAGTGCAACCAAAGCTGCTTTTTTCATGACACTTTTTGCTGATGAAGTTGCATTAGTGTTTGTCGATAATAATGAACCAGTTGTATTTGTAGTTGAGTTAAACATGATGTCTTCCTTTTCATTTGTTGGGTACACCATGGTTATTACAAGCTGCGTGCCAAGTTTTAAAATATTTTTTAAACCTTGATTTATAAGGGTTTTTATCAAAAATTTTTCTTATCAACTAAAAAGCGCATTGAGCATTTTTTAAACTATTAGTATTTTTAACCACTAAAATAGTGAAATTAGCTAAAACTTAATTAGCCAAATAACAGTCACAAAAAAAGCGCCCTATAAAGACGCTTTTAAAAGTTAATTTAGCTCGACAGCCGCATCATGTAAGCGATACTAATAGCCTAGATGCCAATGCAAGATAATCATTCACAACTATCAAAGGTTGTTGTTAGGATAAAAGGTCACATCAGCAGGTGGGCGGCTTTGCTCCATTCTTGCCACTGCGTCCCAAATAACCGAGACACCAGCACCAGCTTTATGAGCATTCTCACTTAAATGTCTGCGCCATCCTCTTGAGCCAGGTAAACCTTGAAATAAACCAATCATATGACGAGTGATATGATTTAACCGTCCGCCCTGCGCTAAATGTTGCTCAATATAAGGCATCATTTGTTCAATAACCTGCTCACGGGTAATGACGGGTTTATCATCACCATAGATAATCTGGTCAACCTTAGCGAGTAAATAAGGGTTCTGATATGCCTCACGGCCTATCATCACACCATCTAATTGCTCTAGGTGCGTTAACGAATCTTCTAAGGTTTTTACACCGCCGTTAATACTGATATTCAAATCGGCATAATCACGCTTTAACTGGTACACACGCTCATAATTAAGTTCAGGTATTTCCCGGTTCTCTTTTGGGCTTAATCCTTGTAACCACGCTTTTCGAGCATGCACAATAAAGGTATCGCAGCCAACCGCTTTTACCGTATCAACAAAATCAGTGAGAAATTGATAACTGTCTTGCTCATCGATACCGATTCGAGTTTTAACCGTTACAGGGATATCAGCAACTTGCTTCATCGCATCAACACACTCAGCCACAAGTTGTGGCTCGCCCATTAAGCAGGCACCAAAACGGCCATTCTGGACTCGATCAGAAGGACAACCCACATTGAGGTTAATCTCATCATAGCCGCGCTCAAACGCTAACTTGGCGCACGTAGCTAAGTCTTTTGGATTTGAACCGCCCAATTGAAGCGCGACAGGATGCTCTTCTTCGTTATACGCCAAGTAATCGCCTTGACCATGAATAATTGCACCTGTGGTGACCATCTCGGTATACAGCACGGTATTCGCTGACATCAACCGAGCAAAATAGCGATAATGTCTATCAGTCCAATCAAGCATGGGCGCAATAGAGAGTGCTCTGTTTAACTTCTTGTTTGTCACAACTAACTCAACCTTTTACAAATCAATTGGTTAAACCAAAATCTATCGATTACAACCAGCTTAAATAAAATGCCTTTCAGGCCTATTCTTACTTTTCAGTCCGTTTGGGGAACCTGATCCACCTCTTCTAAAGTGGTTTATTATAAACAACGGAGCATACAAAAAGACGAATTATACCATTAATAAGCGTACAAGAAAGAATGCAACCGCTTATTACACGACAGTCAGAATGACAGGTAAACTTAATCCAGCTATAACCTCTACTTTTGTCCCCAACTTTCCTCATTCTGAGGTGCCAATTTGAACTCTTTTACTAACCCAGTTGGAGTTATTGAAATGTAAATGTTGGTAAATTTGCCCCCTTAACCAAAATGAACAGCCCGCCTAAGAATTAACAACACGCTTACAACCGATGATTTCCACAAATACAAAATAAAAACTTAAAGCGATTACCAAAATATTAAATAATAGATATAAATCAATGGTATAGCATTTATCCTAAATAGGAAAAAATCTATTTTTAACGCTTTCAATTAATTTACATTGTCAAACTAAAATTTACAAATAGTTGCGATCATGATCGTAAAACTAAAAACATGTATCAAGTCGTGATGAGAATGATTTGCATTTGTAACAATGCAGTATCAAAATGCCCGCGAATATAAATTGATAATAAATAGGACTTTCTGATGGCGAAGCATACATTCCCGATCGCACCTTTAGCTATTGCTGTAGTTTCCGCATTACTAACAGCATGTGATGGAGGCTCTTCAGACTCAAACTCTGCACCAGTATTTGACACAGCTTCACTGGCTGTAACTGTGCAAGAAGACACTAGTTTTGATGGTAATTTAATCGCCACTGATGAAAATAGCGATCAAATCACCTTTTCTATTACTCAGACGCCTGAAAATGGGTCACTTTCATTGAGTGCTGATGGAAGCTACAGTTATACGCCAGCAGTTGATTTTTTTGGTACAGACACCGCAACAGTACAAGCAAATGATGGAACGGTTGCCACCTCAGCAAATCTGGTATTCACTGTCACCAATGTGAATGACATCCCCGTAATTGTAAGTAGCAGCATCGCTGTGAATGCAAATGGTGTGACAGAAGGACAAATTGTGGCGACGGATGCTGACGATGACGATCTAAGCTACAGCATTGAAGCTGCCCCAGAATCAGGAACATTAACACTTGATGCAATAACGGGCTCATTCACTTACACCGCAGACCCATTATCATTTGCCAAATCTTTTACAGTAGGTGTCACCGATGGGCATTCTGACATGCTCACAGCCGTTATTGAGCTTAAGCCTAGCTACGAAACTAATCAGCAAAAGCAAGATTATTACTACGCTTCCGAATTATCACATCTTAAGCAGTCTCAGGCATTAATTGATAGCCTTGAACAAGACAATCTAGCTGACCCAGCCTACCTTGCGTTAGCCCGCGGTTATGCCAATGCAGGCTTTACTGACGAAAGTAGCCGTATTGTCAATGAAGATATTATTAATCAAGACAACAAAGCCAGAGCATTAAAAGATATTGCATCTGACTATAATGACAATGGTTTATTTGACCAAGGTGACACACTTCGTGATGAGGCATTAAAAGTCTACAATATCTACGTCGCAGACAAAGGCTTTAGTAGCTTCAATACCTCAGATGGTGGATTTTACCTTTCTCTATTAGGCGATTATCAAGACAGCGGCAATGAACTAGGCGCCGAAAATGTATTAGCAACGCTTGAGCTGATTAAAGAAGCACTAAAATCTGATGAATATACGACAAGTTATGGCTATTTACTGACTAGCAACCGTAATTATGTCGAGGCATTGCAAGCACAATACTTGGCGGATAAAACAGAGGCGAATCGACTTAAATTTGTTGCTTCCGTTGATCATTTTGTCGAGTACATTGAAGATATCGGTTATGAGTATTTACCCTCTTCAAAAACCAATGCCGGAAGCCCTGATTATTATAGACGAGCATTTTATTACGGTTGGGCGCTTGAATACTATGTTCGTGCAGGCGAAGAGCTTAAAAGTAAGGAGCTCATCGCGCGGATAATTTCCCTACACGGTGAGGTAACTTACGATGAAGAATATAATCGTCCAGCGAATGAGTATGCGGAATATACCAAAGAGAACGGCGTCGCTTATGCATTACAACTCGCGGCCGGTCCGCTAGAACTGTTTTACCCTAACATAACACCGAACCCAGCTTTAGCGATTGTAGCAGGTTCCGAATTCTTAGATCGGTATGAATCAACGGTTCAGGAAGAGATTGACGATTATCATGGGTTATCAATCATACTTGAGGGTGGCAGTGTTGAAACCGCAACAGACTATTTAATTGCTCTATCACCAGATGCTTACCGAACACAGTTCAGAGCCGTTGCAGAGCAAACAATTACCAGCCCAGGATTAACCACACACCTTATTAATTATGGTATGTATGATGAAGCCAAACAGGCTATTGAAGTTGCCAAAGGCATTCTTACCAGTGAAGAAATGATTAATGAAAGGCTGACGTCTCCAGCCTACATTGTTGGCGACTGGGGCTGTGGTAAATTGATCGAATTACTCCAACGGATGGATGCTCAAGATGATGCCAAAGCATTATTCCCAACCTGCCATCAACTATTAACTGATAACTACCCGATCAACGCAGAAGGCCTTACAACCTCTAACCTGTTAGATGCACGACAGAAGTTGATGAGCATTGCTGGTAAAGTCGATGAGTCAGAAGTCGCAGCAGCCACGACCATTGAAGCACTATCGTTGATCGACATAGTCAGTGATTTTGAAGACCGCATTGAATGGCGTTACGAATTTTCCCAAAGCGCTGCACTTAACGGCTTGTTAATGAGTGCTGCTGAGCAAACAACAACATTAGTAAACGAATATATAGCCGGATATGAGGCATTTGTTGCTGCAGAAGATGGCGATGAAGAAGCAGGATTAGACTTAGGTATTGATATACTTGAGCAACTTGCTAGCCCTGATGATTTTAATACCTCTACCGATGCGTACTCTGTGGTAACACAAATGCGTTATCACGCAGCATCGGATGAATATGCGACAAGTTTAGCCAGCGTACAAGCTGATATTGCAAAGCTAATTAGTTTCATTGATACCAAGGTGCAAACACAAACCGCAACCATTCAAGCTAATATTTACGAGGATTCGGTCGCCCTACTTGCTGGAGCGCGTAACTACGATTTAGCAAAAGAGATCATTGCTCGAGATGCCAATGCAGAAGCTGCTCAATTAGAGCTTACCTCTGTATTAGCTGAAGAAATCGCCCTACAAGAAGATTTCCCTGCAACTGTTGCTGCTAACGTCGATACAGATCAAGACGGCAAGCCTAATTTCTTCATCAGTATAGCAACTGAAGAACAAATCACCGCTTCTGGCTTGACCGCTGATGATGATACTGACGGTGACGGTATTCTTGACAGCGAAGATGTTAATCCACTATTGCCTGATAACGCGCAGTAACGGTTAACACTATGAAGTTAACACTTAACCCTGTATACGTCAGCATGATGCTGGCGTTAAACCTAACGGTAACCTTTTCCGCTTTTGCGGAAGAGGTTGACTCTTTTGAACAGCAACAACAAACAATCCTTGCAAGCACTAAAAAGACTGCTGAATTATGGCAGAGCTGTGCTCAGCAGTTACGTTTTCCCGAAGCGAAGTTACTGAGCGACGAGCAAGCTAAATTAATGAAAGGCTGCCTTAACAATGACGGAACACCTGTTGAGGTGATAGAAGTCACAGGCCGTTACTTTGGCCCAGAAGTACTTGAAGCCCAAGGTAGAATATTCCTATCTCAGGATTTCATTGAAAATGCCCCTATTGGCAATGGTGACATTACTGAGCTATTAAAAGGTCTTCCGGGTATTCAAACCAGTGAAGCTGACAATAGCTTATCGAGTCTAACGGACATTCGTTCGCGTGAGGTATCTATTTCTGGTGGTAAAGCCTACCAAAATGGATTTTTTATAGACGGAATGAACGTCAATAGCCGTATCGACCCTGGTAGCTCTTCATTAGCCACAAGTAGCCAAAACTCAGTAGCGGGTCATACAAACGAGTTCTTCTTAAACAAAGACTTAGTAGAAAGCATTACCGTCTATGACTCTAATATTCCCGTCGAATATGGCGAGTTTGTGGGTGGTGTTGTGGAATCTCAAAGTAAAGATGCCTGGGATTTACCCGCGGTAAGACTGGGGTACCGAGGCACTAGTTCTGATTGGGTGGAGTTCCATGATATCTATGGCGACAATGCCGATCCTTCTGAATCTACTTTTGACAAGCCGGTATATGACAAACACCAATACAAACTTCAACTCGCTAAGAAGCTGGAAGATGGCCGAGGTATTGGTCTAAATGTTAATCACACCACATCGACACAGAGTATCGAGTCCCTTGGCGTATTAGAAGATACCGAAAGTACAAACTCGAACGTGATGTTGAAGTACGACTCTGAACTAGATTGGTTTGATCACCTCAGTGTATCAGCGCTTTATGCCCCTTTTGAAAATCACGATATTCTCACTGACACCTTAAATAGTGAGTACACAACCAAAGGGGGTGGCTATGCACTAAACGCGGTGGGTTATCGAAACCTTGGTTGGGCCGACTGGAAAATTACTGCTAACAGTCGTTACAGTGAAAATAGCCGCACAGCACCTCAAGATTACTTCTCTTGGGCGAATGTTCCAGGAAAAGATTGGGCTGATCCTTGGGCTACCGTATCTAAAGAAGGTGCTTATGGTGATCTCGATACCCAACAAATCACCTATTCGTTAAATAACAAGTTTGATTTTGACGCCAACTTTTGGGACTTAGACCATCAATTTAGTATGGGTCTACAATTAGAAAGTCAGCAAATATTGCGTGATCGAGAGCAGCAAGCTGTGACCTATTCTAACGCCAGAATAAACAGCCAAGTTGACTGTAATGGCAACAATTACGATTGTATTGAACAGTCAAATAACACCTCTATTGAAGAGCTGGAAGCCATATTAGGTGAGCCATTTGATCCAACCAACCCTGAACACCTCGCGCTTTATGAAAAGTCAGTCGGTACAACGGGACAGTTTTTTCAACGGCGAGTTATTTATCAAGAGGAACATATTGATGTCACTGTGCGTAAAGCATCAATGTACATTCAAGATGTGATCGAGTGGGACAACCTAAAACTAAATTTAGGTTTGCGTTATGACACTGAAGATTTCTTTGGTAATCATAATATCGCGCCACGTATTTCCGGTGGTTATGACCTTTTTGGCGACAACCAAACCTTAATCACTTTTGGTGCTAGCCGCTATTACGATGCGAATTTAACAACCTATGCAATTCGCGAGCAGCAGTTACCTTATATCACCCAATACCGTGACTCATACAATAATGTTGTCGGTGATTGGATTGATGACAGCGAGCAAGACTTAACGCGGTATCGATACGACGGCGTAAAAACCCCCTATTCTGATGAATTAACCTTGGGCTGGAAACAAGAATTGCTCGGTGGTTTCTTGTCCTTGCGTGGCGTTTGGCGCCAAAACAAGGATGAAATTGGTCAGGGTGACTCTGTTAGAGAAGGAGGCTATACCTATCTTTATCAAGTTAACAAAGGTGAGAGCGAGCAAAAGCGTATTTCCCTGTCTTGGAATGGCCAATGGCGCAATCATAGTTTCTGGGCGAATACTTCTTGGTCTGAAACTTATACAAGTCAGGAAAGCTATGATGACAATATCGACGATACACCAGCTGAAGATATTGTTGCTTATGAAACCACTATCATTAATGAAGATGGCACAGAAGAAACAATTTATACCGCTGTTTCTCTAGACGACCTTGACCGACTTGCATCAAATTATGCTCGCCCTTGGATAGTTAATATGGGCTGGACTGCCAAGTGGACTGATGATTTACAAACGACGTTAACCGCAACATACACCCAAGGCTACACGTCTGTATCAGCAACTTCAGAAGTACATGAATTTGAAGATATTATTGAGACAACCCCTTCAGGTGAATTGTTACCCCTCGAAGCGACTATTTATAGGGAGTTTGAATACGATGATGCCATTTTATTTAATGCATCATTACGCTACCGATTACCTGATTTCAATAAGCACGGCCTAGCCTTGAGCTTTGATATAAGTAACTTATTAGACAGCAGAACATATTCGGTATTACCAGGTGAGTCTGGGGTTGAGGTTGGCCGAAGTTTCTGGCTTGGCATAAATTATACCTATGACTAAAGACACAGCATAAGTTGCAACAAAGCTAGACCTGCGTGTTGGTAAGCTATTTAGTTTACCAATACGCTGAACACCCTAAACCTAACTTACGGTTATTAAATTAAATAGCCTAATTAATATTTTGTATTCCAGATTTAATTGATAACAATCACGCATAAACACGATGTAAATATTATCAACGATATGTCTGGATCTTTTTTAACTAGTTCGTGATGCGAACATAACTTTCTCCTAATGTGCACTCAATGAATGAATACAGAAAAATGCTGACGAGCTGTGCTCGTCTTATCGCTTGTATTGTTGTCTTCATAAGCGTTACTTGTTCAGCCCAATACCAATGGGATCCCGCTTTGACTACGGGCAAGTTAGACAATGGACTCCAGTACGTTATCTACAACAGTGATAAAAAAACTGATCCTTTTAATATACGCTTGATTGTTAACGCAGGCTCCGTAGACGAAAAACAACGCGCAGGTGTTGCGCATATGCTTGAGCATATGGTGTTTCATAAAACTCAGAACCACCCAGAAGGGATTCACAACTATCTCGAAAAACTGGGGTGGAAAACAGGTTTGCAAGTTAACGCAATGACTCGTCAAACTGAAACTCAATACATGATCCGAACTCGGCCAAATGATGCATTAGATATGCAAGGATCACTTGCATTAATGTCACAACTTGCAGGCTACGCCACCTTAGATGCAGCTGATTGGCAGCGAGAACGAGGGGTAATTGTTGAAGAGTGGCGTCAGGGAAATGGGCTAGCTGATGAAGTTAACCAGCTAAAAAAAGCGGTTGTAAGAAATAACTCCCGTTATGTTGATCGCCCTACTATTGGTACTTATGAATCAATTAAACAAGCCGATATCAGTGAGCTAAGAGATTTCTACAACACATTTTATGTCGCGAGTAATATGAAATTAGTCATCTCTGGTTATCTCGATGTCGCAAAAACTGAGCACGCTATTCAGCATTCGTTTGGCCTTTTACCATCAAAACCACAGCCTAAACGCGACTATGTGGCTTTGCCTTTATCGCCTAAGCTATATATAGATAAAGTGCAGCATCCTAAAGGTAGCACTTCCATGGTGGTTTATGGATTGCGTATGCCAATGCCTGACCGTACAACAGAGCAAGGTCAGTACACGTATTTACAAAATTACTTCTTACGTAAAATGATGAGAAATCAAATACGACGAAATAAATCATTAGTTGATTCTGATGATATTGAAAGCCTTAGCCTTACTGTCAAAGAGCCAACAAATAACCGTCTGATTGTTGCTATTGCCTCTCGCACTCATAATCATGAATTAGGCCTCAAAGTTGTAGCAACTGAATTGGCTCGGCTATACCGAGATGGTTTAGATAAGCAAGAATTTATCCAAATACGAGACAAAGCAAAAGAGATTAATAGCCGCAATATTAAAGCCGCAAAGCATCGTGATTTTGCCGCTTGGGAAGATAAAATTACTGAAGCGTTTGTACAAGGCAGCTTGTTAGAGTCGCCAGTTGCACGTAGCGAGCGCACTCATCAATGGTTGAATAAGATGACCTTTGAAGAGCTTAACGCACGCATGCGTGAAATACTTGATACTGAAGACAACTTTTTATACTTCCAAGCTGGTGGCGATCAACAAATCACACTACCAACAACTGCAGAAGTTCGTCAATTGCAGGCTGATATCCAAGCAAATATCAATACTCTTGAAAAAAGTGTGTTGCTAGCCGATGTCAAACCCAAAGCAGCCCAAGCCATCAATACAGCCTCGGTCTCAGAAGTAACGACACCTAATCTGCCAAAAGTGACCTCAAAACCTGGTAGTTGGTCTCCACTTGAATCTGAGCAGTGGCAATATCAACAGCAAACATTAACCTTAAGAAAATACCAGCTAAGCAATGGTGACCAACTGTTGTGGCTTAACAAACCTACCTCTGATAATAAACTGTATATCAAAGCGTTAACTCAAGTAGGTTTTCAAAACAACGCGATACCAGCGTGGCTTGCTCAAACCAGTATACAGTTGTGGCAACAGAGTGGTTTAGCGCAATGGAGTGAAACTGAGTGGCAACAATGGCAAGTGGATAATCCACATTGGCAATGGGAATTTAAAGCCAATGAGCTGGATTTAGCTGCTGTTATAGCACCCGATCAATTAGCAACCTTAATGCAGTTATATCATTTACGAATGAGTACAGGTATTGATAAAGGTGCCTGGGAGTCAGTTAAAAATGACGTTGTTGAACAGGCAAACCGAATTCAACCAAAATCGCAATTTGTCAATCAACAACGTTTTGGTGAATCAACGTTTGATGACATTAACCAAGTTGACGTTGATGCCTTAAACCAAGCAAAAATTGAAGAGCAAGCCAAAACTATCTTATCGCAACCAGCCACCTTCTATATCATTGGGGAATTATCGCAAACTGATTTAGAACAGCAAATGAGTCACTCATTGGCGAATATTAGCCGTAAAGCGAGTTTGGATAACAACAGCAGCATGCAACTTCCAGCTAACCGTGTTGAGTATATTCAAAGCCATGACCAGCAAAAAGCCGAGATTAGTCAGTACGGGTATTTACCGATGCAGTGGACCCCCGAAAATGCATTCTTAGTATCAACGCTGACACCTATTGCGAAAAAAATGCTTAAGAAAAAACTCAGACAAGAACTCGGCGGCATTTATTCTATCAAATTTGAAATGCGCTTAGATCCTCAGCAGAACAGAGTAGAAACCGAAGTGCATTACACTTGCGCACCAGAGCGTGCTGATGAATTACTTACTGCGACGAATGAAGTGCTTAACAACCTGTCTTCCGCTATTGCCGAACAAGATTTACAACGTATTGTGGAAGATATCTATTTTGCAGAAAAAAGCCGTAATAACAATGCTAACACTTGGCTGAGAAGACTTATTTTATCTGACAAACGTTATAAAAATGCTAGCTATATCAAGCGGTCTGGACAATTACACGAACAGGTAACCCTTGAAGGCTTAGAAGTACTAGCGAAACAAATCTTCCCATTACCACATCGATTAACCTTCATCGATATGCCCGGAGGAAAAAAATTATAGATGATACGTCGGCCACTCAATATAACAGTGGCCGAGTTATTGATTTTAATAAACGACCAAGACATAACAGTAGGACAAAACATGAAAGCAAAAAAAATGATTGCCGCAGCAATTTTCTTCAGCACCTTAGTCGGTACTGCGCAGGCTGCAACAGACTTTGGTGAAGGTGTGAATAGAGACTACCTAGTACCAGTATCGACCTTGATGGACTCGCCAGAGGATTACCTTGAAAACACGGTTACTATTGAAGGAACCATTGTCGGAGTATGTGAGCACCGTGGTTGTTGGATGACCATTGCCTCTGACAAGCGATTTCAAACATTGCGAATAAAAGTAAAAGACGGCGAAATGGTATTTCCATTAACTGCTCGTGGTAAAAAAGCGTTAGCGACTGGAAAACTACAGGCGCTTCGATACGATCTTGAGCAAACTCGTGAGATTAAAGCGCATTATGCTAAAGAAGCTGGCGAAGCATTCGATCCTGCATCAGTGACCGAGCCAATGACTATGTATCAACTGGTACCGACAGGAGTCAGTATCCTTGATTAAATGGTTTAAAGGTATTAATTGGTATCGTCTTAATCGAAACTTACATCGTGATATAGGGTATTTTTGCATCGGTTTTTCTATCATCTTTGCGGTATCAGGTATTGCGGTTAATCATATTGCCGATTGGAACCCTAATTATGCTGTAGAGAAGCAGACTAAGCAGGTTGATGACAGTGACTGGTTAGCACTTGACGATCAACAAATTATTCAACGAATGCAGAACAGTTTTGGATTAACACAAACGGTAAAGTCCAGCTTTTGGCAGAATAAAAATCAGTTTGAAGTTTTTCTCGATGATGGCGATACACTGTTTTGGGATAGGCGACATCATCAGGTGAGCTATCAAGATATTGAGCCTAGAGTGATCCTTCAGGCATTGAACAAGTTGCACTTGAATGAAACACGCAATGCATGGGTGTATTTCTCTGACTTGTTTGCTGGCATGTTGATATTTTTGGCACTGTCAGCCTTGTTTATGGTCAAAGGGAAGCACGGTCCAGCCAAGCCAAAATCCATTTTATTGATGAGTTTAGGCGTGTTCATTCCCGCCTTTTTCTTATTTTTATCCTGACACAGGTATTATAAACAATGCTTATTGAGTCCTTAAATAAAGAACTCAATAAGCATTTAAATTAGAAACTAATTGAGTGTAAATCGTATACCTTTCCCGCAATATCTGTAACTTAAATCATAACTAATCAAAGCGTTAATGACAGAAGCTAAAGCAAGATCGTTTCAGTAATAAAATTAGTAGTTGAATTAAAAGGGCTGATTAACCATGACCCAAAACTGGCTTTCATCGCCACCAGTGACAAAGTCGGTACGAATAACGATACTTTCAACTTCAAATCGAATACTCGCACCATAAGCCGTTTTCATCTCTTCATGGAGAGAATCGAAGCTGAACTCGTCACTGACATTACCCGCTTCTAACAATAACGCCCATTGCCACCAAGGTACGTTATACAAATTAAACACAGGTAGATTCTGCAGGGGCTGCCAGCGAGGAGTGATGCGATATTCTAAAGCATAATTAACTGCACTACGGCCAGTAAATTGCTTTGAGTCGTAGCCTCTAAGTCGATCAAAACCACCCAAGGAGACGCCAGCAAAACTCGGCGGACGCTTAAATTCTTGTGTACTATTGTCAATATCATTCCAAGTTGGCGTATCGGCAATATAAACATTGGTAGCTAATACGTGATCTTCAAACCAAGCATTGCTCCCAAGTGACAAAAATGCACTTTGCTCAAATTCCCACATCAACCAATTTGGGTCATCATTTATATCGCTACCACGGGTAATGGTTAAATTACTCTCACCACCTTGGCTACTATTATTAGCTGAATCACGGTTATCCCAGTTAAGCGACAACTCAAAGCCTCTGGCTTCATCAGGTAAGTAATCCAAGGCCTCTAACTCACGATATTTGTTAAAGGGAGTTAAACTAATGCTTGTGACACCAGATTCTAATGGATTCCAGCTCACTGCATTTTTCTTTCTCGCTAACGAGGCTGCTGCGCCATTTTTGCCACCAGCAATAGGCAGGACATATTTAATATGTAGTTTTGAAAAACCTTCATCACCAACACTGATTATTCGCTCACTATCATTAGCCTGTGGTGCTTGTGGTAAGTAGTAAATTCCTTGTTCATAGTGACCACGAAATACCTCAGCACTAAACAGCCATTGATCAAGTTTAGGTAATTGATAATTATAAAATCCAGCATAAGTTAACCAGCTGTCATTTGCAGAGTATAGGCCAATGCCTAAAGCGACTGCTTGCGCTTGGCCAGCATGCTTTACTAATCCTGCAGCGCCAAATGTAGTGCTAAGGGTTTCTGTTGAAAAAACAATAGGAACAGCGACAAACTCAGGATCATATTGATGATTTGATTGTGGTTCAGACTGTTTTTGAGCCGTTTGATTCGCGTCTTCAGTATCTCTAGCCGCTTCATCATGAGGCAACTCTACAGATACAGTGGCCCCTTCTGACGCCAATGTTTGTATATTGGGTGTTTCAATATCGCTACTCTGTGAGATCACAGAGCTTGCTTGAGCCACACTATTTACGCTTAATAAAAGGCAATAAATCAATACTACAGATTTATACAACTGCACCTAATTTTCCTTCTAATACAGGCTAACTATTGACTTAATTAACCTGCAACATCTAGTTTCACAACGAAAATTACTGACAAATGTTATTGCTGTAAATCTACTACAACCCTGGGAGTCAGTTTAGTCACAAGCTCATAAGCAATGGTGCCTATGTGCTCCGCAACTTCTTCAACGGCAAGCGCCTTGCCCCATAACTGAACAAGATCGCCAACCTTATCTGTAGCATCTTTACCTAAATCCACTGTCAGCATATCCATAGATACACGACCAACGATCGGTACTCTACGACCATTTAACCAAACTGGGGTGCCTTCTGGAGCATTGCGTGGATATCCATCACCATAACCAATGGCAACAACGCCAAGCCGAGTATCATTATCAGCGGTCCAATGGGCGCCATAACCAACACTTTCTCCGGCTTTATGTTCCCTGACAGCAATCAGGTTAGACACTAATTCCATGGCAGGTGTAAGTCCATGATGGGTGCCTTTGTCACCGAAAACAGGTGAAACACCATATAATGCAATGCCAGGTCTAATCCAGTCGCACTGGCTGTGCGGCCAGAACAATGTAGCAGCAGAATTCGCCAAAGTTACATCACCAGGTAAGCCTTTAATCAGCTGCTCAAACGCATCAATTTGACGTTGTGTTAATGCATTATCGGGTTCATCAGCGCAGGCAAAATGTGTCATTAAGTGAATTGGCTTAGCCACATTAGGACAAGTAAGCAGACGTTGATATATCTCGTTAAATTGCTCTAAATCAAAGCCTAAACGGTGCATACCTGTGTCCACTTTCATCCACACAGTAATCGGCTTAGATAAGGACGACTGTTCTAACATTTCTAACTGAGACTCGTGATGCACAACCGTATCAATTTGATGCTCTACCAGCAAAGGAAGATCTGATTGGCGAAAACACCCCTCTAACAGTAATAATTTCGCACTCACGCCGCCAGCGCGAAGTTGTAGCGCCTCTTCCAGCCTTGCTAAGCCAAACCCATCAGCATTATCAACACATTGGGCGACATTTAATAAACCATGTCCATAACCATTGGCTTTAACAACAGCCATGACCTTACTATTCGGCGCAATTTCTCGCAGCCGAGTGAGGTTATTCTGTAGCGCTTGACGACTGATTTCTGCGCGTGGAAAAGGTTTCAAATACTTAGCCTTATTTTGCTGTAGTTATATGTTACTCATTACCTAACAGCATTCAAAAAATTAGCCTCTGTTAATTATAACAGAGGCTTGAATATTACAGGTTATTTGGCGGTCATTAAGCTGACTTAGGCAGCTTTAATCTTCATCAAATATCTGAGTGCCAGAATAATTATCAAAGCGTGAAAACTGGCCTTGGAAGGTCAAAGGCACACGACCAATTGGGCCGTTACGCTGTTTACCGATAATAATTTCTGCGACACCTTTTTGTTCAGAATCATCGTTATACACTTCATCACGATAAATAAACATGATCAAATCCGCATCTTGCTCAATCGATCCTGATTCACGTAAATCTGAGTTAACAGGTCGCTTATCGGCACGTTGCTCCAACGAGCGGTTAAGCTGCGATAATGCAATCACAGGGATCTCTAATTCTTTGGCTAACGATTTCAGCGACCGGGAAATTTCGGCAATCTCTAAGGTACGGTTATCTTTTAATGACGGCACCTGCATTAACTGCAAGTAATCGATCATGATCATAGATAAACCACCATACTCGCGAGCTATTCGGCGTGCACGACTGCGAACCTCTGTAGGAGTGAGACCAGAGCCATCATCAATATACATTTTACCTTGCTCAAGCATTATGCCCATGGTCGATGATACACGTGCCCAATCTTCATCATCCAATTGTCCGGTACGGATTTTCGTTTGGTCGACTCGACCTAATGACGCCAACATACGCATCATGATTTGTTCTGACGGCATTTCTAAGCTGAAAATCAGTACAGGTTTATCTTCGTTCATCGCCGCTTGTTCACACAAGTTCATCGCAAAGGTCGTTTTACCCATCGATGGACGCGCAGCGACAATCACCAAATCGCCAGATTGGAAACCCGCTGTCATTTTATCTAGGTCACTAAAGCCACTCGAAACTCCTGTCACACCGTTTTGAGGGTTGTTATATAACTGCTCAATTTTATCAACGGTTTTCTCAAGGATTGATTTAATTCCTTCAGGGCCTTCATTAGCATTAGCGCGAGACTCAGCAATTTTAAATACTTTGGTTTCTGCTAAATCCAATAAGTCACTTGAATTGCGGCCTTCGGGGTTATAGCCTGCATCAGCAATTTCGTGTGCAACGCCAATCATGTCCCTGACAACAGCACGTTCACGAACGATATCAGCGTAAGATAAAATATTACCTGCACTTGGCGTGTTTTTGGCAATTTCACCTAAGTAAGCAAAACCACCAGCATCTTCAAGTTGATCTTCAACTTCTAATCGCTCAGATACAGTAATTAAATCGATCGGTTGGCCGGTTTCAACCAAACGGCTCATTGCCGCATAAATCATGCGGTGAGAGCGGGAGTAAAAATCTTCAGCCACAATCGCTTCAGCAACACGATCCCAAGCATCGGCATCCAGCATTAAGCCACCTAAAACTGATTGCTCAGCTTCAATGGAATGCGGCGGCAATTTAAGCGCATCGACTTGAGCGTCTTTTAACCTTTCTTTTGCCTTAAAAACACCTTTTTGTGACATTAAAACTCCCAATTCCCAACCTGTTTGTAAAATATGGTATAACACCGAGGTCATGCAAACATGTCGCATATATCAATACATGAGACATCAACCGCTAATGCGGATAAACAATAATAATATAAGGAAAGAACATGCGTATTGCACTCGTTGCAGCCCTTGTGCTGTCTTCTGGGTTAGCTCAAGCCGATGAAGGCCAATGGCAACCCTATCAAATGCCTTCTATTGCAGATAAATTAGCACAACGCGGCATCGAAATTCCTGCAAAACAGCTTGCAGACTTAACACAATATCCAATGAATGCTGTCGTCGGTCTAGGCTATTGTACCGCCAGTTTCGTCTCTCCCCAAGGGCTAGTTGTTACCAATCATCATTGTGCTTATAGAGCAATACAATATAACAGTAAAACTGAGCACAACTACCTTGAAGAAGGTTTTCTTGCTAACACTAAAGCAGAAGAACCTTCAGCTGGCCCCAACGAGCGATTATACATTACCGAAGCCGTTACGGATGTAACTAAAAGCGTAAATGCCAATTTAAGTGCAGATCCATTAACTCGCTATCAAGATATTCAGTCAAACCGTAAAGCATTAATTAAAGAGTGTGAAACCGATGAAAACTATCGCTGTTCGGTAAGTAGTTTCCACAATGGTTTAGAATACTATTTGATTAAACAACTTATCATCCGCGATGTGCGCCTTGTGTATGCACCACCAGAAAGTGTTGGGGCATTTGGTGGCGATATTGATAACTACGAATACCCACGCCATTCTGGCGATTTTACCTTTTTGCGTGCTTACGTCGGTAAAGATGGAAAACCAGCCGTATATTCAGAAGACAATGTTCCTTTTGAGCCAAAAAGCTACCTTAAGATTAATGCTGACGGCGTAAAAGCAGGTGATGGTGTGTTTGCAGCAGGTTACCCTGGTGCAACAAGTCGTTATCGCCTAACAAGTGAGCTTGAATTTGCTAGTGATTGGATGTACCCAACCTATGCAAAACGTTATCAGTTACAGATTGATACCATTAACAGCATGGCTGCGACAGATAACGCTATCGCCATCAAATATGCGGGCAATTTAGCATCAATGGCAAACCGAATGAAAAAGCTTAACGGTTTACTTGATGGCTTTAAAGCAACCGATATTGTTGGTATTAAACAAACTCGTGAAGATGACTTTTTAGCTTGGCTAAAAAAGGATACTCAAGCTAATCAAAATCTCATCACTGAATTAGAATCTTTATTAGCCGAGCAGCAAACGCAAGTTCAAACTGATTATTATTTTAATAATGCACAATCTAGTGCGTTATTGTCTGCCGCTAAGAAGTTATACCGACTCGCTAAAGAAAAGCAGCTTCCTGATGCCGAACGTGAACAAGGTTTCCAAGAACGTGACATGAAAATGTTTGCTGCGAACTTAAAGCGTCTTGAGCGCAGCTTTGATGTGTCGGTTGATAAAACACTTTGGCTCCAAGATTTAAATGCATATATGGGGCAAAACCAACGCGTCGAAATTTTGGATAATGCATTAAACCAAATCTCTGATGCACAGGAGTTATCAGATAAACTTGATGGTTATTACGCTTTAACTGGTCTCACCGATAAAGAAAAGCGCTTAGCGTGGATGGAAAAGGATGCCGAAGCATTTGAAACCAGTGCCGACCCATTTATCCGCTTAGCCGTCGCCCTTCATGACACCAATATGGCGCAGGAAAAAGCCGAAAAGACATTAAAAGGAAAACTGTCTACCGCTCGTCCTGAGTATATGAAAGCTGTGATTGCTTATTACAAGGCAAATGACTGGCCAGTATACCCAGATGCGAACAGAACATTGCGTATCACCTACGGTATGGTCGATGGTTATCAATCTCGTGATGCACTTTACAAACAACCATTCACACGCCTTGAAGGGATTGTAGGTAAGCATACGGGTGAAGAGCCATTTAATGCACCGAAAAAATTATTGGATGCCATTGCAACAAATGATTACGGTAAACACACTGTGGCTTCAGTTTATCAAGACCCTCGCTCTTGGATATGCAGCTTGTTCTCTTGTTTAGATAAGCCGGAAGAATTTAACTCAGTGCCTGTTAACTTCTTATCAAGTGTTGATACTACTGGCGGTAATTCAGGCTCACCAGTATTTAACGGTAAAGGCGAACTGGTTGGTCTTAACTTTGATTCAACCTACGAAGCAATCACCAAAGATTGGTTCTTCAATCCAACCATTACCCGTGCTGTGCATGTTGATTTCCGCTACATCCTCTGGATGATGGATAAAGTGGATAATGCGCAAAACTTAATAAATGAACTAGAACTCGTAAGAAATTAATAAAATCAACAAATTAAAAAATGGTGCATTTACTGCGCCATTTTTTATGCCTCAAACCCAAGCTGGCGCTACAAAAAAACGTTTTTGAAGATAAACCATTAATTTATTTATACAAGCCAACTCCAGAACATCCTTATAACAATTTGTTTACTTCTTGTAACATTTAATATAAAAAATAAAAGACCACCTATTCGGTGGCTTTTTAACCAAGGATTAAAAGTAATTTAATCATTATAAGGAAAAGTCAGGATGACAATGAAAAACAAGACATTTAAGCGCTCGCTTATCGCAATGTCTATTTCCACCTTATTTACAATCAGTACGCCAGTTCTAGCAGCAAGTAATACCGATGGTTCTATTCAAGGTTCTGTTACATCAGAAACCAGTCAAGCGGTATCTGGCGCTAGTATCATAATTAAAAACCAAGATACAGGCTTAACAAGAACCATCCAGTCTGATTCAAATGGTAAATATCGGATCCCACGTCTCCCAATTGGTGCATACACGATCACAATTTCTGCTGATGGGTATGCAGATGAAGTGATTGAGAATGTCAATGTAGCAATCGGTAGTAACTCCAATGTTGAAGCTTCCCTTGATCCTGAAGGAATGGAGCGCCTAAAAGTAACAGGCTCAAGCCGTATCGCATCAATAGATACAACGTCGTCCGAAGCGACTATGGTTATCGGACAAGTTGAAATTGAACGCCTACCATTACCTAAAGACATTACCAGTGTCGCGCTTCTTGCACCAGGTACAACGCGGGGTGACGGCCGATTTGGTAACTTTGCCTCTTTCGGTGGCGCATCTGTAGCTGAAAACGCATTTTTTATTAATGGTTTAAATGTCACAAACTTCCGTAATGGACTCGGCTTCTCAAATGTACCGTTTGATTTTTACGAGCAATTTGAAGTCAAGACAGGTGGTTATGGAGCAGAGTTCGGTCGCTCAACCGGTGGTGTTGTTAACGCAGTAACAAAGCGCGGTTCAAATAACTGGGAGTTTGGCGGCAATATTCGATACCGCCCTGACGCACTTAGATCTGACTCTCCGAACAGTTACGACATGAACGGTGACATCTACAACTATAATGCTGAAGACTACTATGACAATGTTGAAGGTAATGTATATGCATCGGGTCCAATTATTCAAGATAAGCTGTTTTTCTATGCGATGTACCAACCTCGTTCAGAGAAAGAAGAATATGTAGCTGACAGAGGAACAACCTTTTCTTCAGTTAAATCAGATAACCCATTCTGGGGGCTAAAACTTGATTGGAATATTGCCGAAAACCACACGCTTGAATTTACAGGTTTCTCGGATGAGTCTGACGATGAATCAAGTAACCATTTATATGACTACGAAAACAAAAAAGTCGGCGATCAGACGTCTGTTAGCATCGACAAATCTGGTGGTGATAACTATGTATTTGCTTATACAGGGCAATTAACCGACTCGTTTAGTGCGAGATTACTTTATGGTGTCAATGAATATAACCTAACATCTTCAAGCAACATCGCCGAAGACTGTAACCTTATTTATGACCGCAGGGCATCTGCCCCTAAAGTATCACGTGGCTGTGCTTCTGCCGCCGACTATTTCCAAGAAGAAGGCAGTGACAAGCGTGAAGAGTTCCGTGCAGATTTTGAATGGTTTGTTTCGGACAATCACGTCATTAACTTCGGTTACGATCAAGAAATCAATACCTCAAGCAGTAATCAATACTACTCAGGACCAGATGGAGTGTATTGGTTCTATTACGACACGGCACCAGGAACAGAACTTCCAAACGGCGGCATAGTACCTGATGGCGTAACCGAATATGCTCGTTCAAGGGAGCGAACTGTCGGTGGTGACTTCGAAGTAAATTCATCAGCACTATATATTGAAGATACTTGGACAGTTACCGATGATATTACCCTCTCACTCGGTCTTCGCTGGGATTCATTCAACAATAAAAACTCTGAAGGTGAGAGTTTTGTGAAAATTGATGACATGTTTGCGCCACGCTTAGGCGCTTCTTGGGATATCAACGGTGATGGTGAATCAAAATTATTTGCTAACGTCGGTCGCTACTTCTTACCTGTAGCTAGTAATACTAACGTTCGTTTAGCGGGTAACGAATATGATGTTCGTAAATATTACGTGCTAGAAGGCACCACTGACCAAGAAATAAATGGTATTCAAGTCCCTACTCCGAATTTAGGAGCACAAATCGGTGATGACGAATACTTAGCTGACGGCACCGTTCCTGATACAGCGGGTATTGTTGATCAAGATCTAGACCCTATGTATCAAGATGAAATTATTATTGGCTATCAAGCCATGCTAAACGAAGACTGGTCATGGGGCATAAAAGGGACGCAACGTAAGCTAAATGGTGCTATCGATGATATGACTATCAGTCATTGGACAGAAGCTAAATACGGTTGTTCACACCCAGGTGGGGGCGGATATGTATTAGGCAACCCTGGCGAAGATATGACTGTTGCAGTTGATTCTGATTGTGATGCTGAGCACACCCTAGACAAAACGGTCACAATACCTGGTTCCGAGCTAGGCTATCCTGAGGCAGAAAGAACTTACAACGCTGTCGACTTGACCTTAAATCGTGCGTGGACTGACGATTGGAGTATGAGTGCGACTTATACTTGGTCACAAAGTTATGGCAATACTGAAGGCTTAGTTAAATCAGATAATGCGCAGGATGATGCGGGTTTAACACAAGACTTCGACTTTCCTGAGCTAATGGATGGGGCTGATGGTTACTTGCCTAATGACCGTCGTCATATGTTTAAAATATATGGTGCATATGCCATTACCGACGACTTTACCGTGGGCGCAAACTTTACTGTTGAGTCTGGGCGTCCATTGAATAAGTTTGGTGTTGGGCATCCAAACGGACAACCAACATATGGTGATACTTACTACACGTTAAACTCTGATGGTACTTCGTATGATTTTAATCCTAGAGGAAGCGATGGTCGTACCGACTGGGTTTACCGTTTAGACTTATCGGCGTCATATATGATTCAAGTGTCTGAGTTAGACGTTTTGCTAAAAGCGAATATTTATAACGTATTCGACTCGTCGGCAACAACTCGTCAAGTGGAAACCTATGAGCTAAATAGTCCAGGTACAATAGATACTGATTTTGGCACAATTACTGGTTATCAAACACCACGTTATGTTGAGTTCAGTGCAAGTGTGAAGTTCTAACCTTTAAAAATACACTTTCTTATTAAACTGCACGAGGAACTCCCCCTCGTGCTTTTTATGCCTTTTTTGACATAAAAAAACACCGCCAATTGGCGGTGTTTTCTTTAAAGCAAATTGTTATTAGTCTTCTGAAACAACAGAAACTTTAACAACAGCTTTAACTTCAGTGTGAAGTTGAACTTCAACTTCGAAGTCACCTAAAGTGCGTAAAGCACCTAAAGGTAGACGTACTTCAGCTTTAGCAAGCTCAACACCAGCAGCAGTTACTGCATCAGCGATGTCACGAGTACCAACTGAACCGAATAGTTTACCTTCGTCACCAGCTTTAGAAGCGATAACAACAGCTTCTAATGCAGCAAGCTTTTCAGCGCGCGCAGCACAAACACCTAATTCAGCAGCTAATTTAGCTTCTAATTCAGCGCGACGTGCTTCGAAAACTTTAACGTTTTCGTCGTTTGCGATCACAGCTTTGCCTTGTGGCAAAAGGAAGTTACGTGCGTAACCAGCTTTAACTGAAACTTGGTCACCTAGGTTTCCAAGGTTAGCGATTTTATCAAGCAGAATAACGTTCATTATCTAATTCCTCTGATTTAATACTGCGATTACTGATGTAAATCAGTGTATGGCAGTAGAGAAAGATAACGAGCACGCTTAATCGCGCGAGCTAGTTGGCGTTGATATTTAGCACTAGTACCAGTGATACGGCTAGGAACAATCTTACCGCTTTCTGTTACGTAGTTTTTTAAAGTAACGATATCTTTGTAATCAATTTCTGCAACACCTTCAGAGGTGAAACGACAGAACTTGCGACGACGGAAATAACGTGCCATGTTGACAGTCTCCTAAGTTTTCAATTCGACATTTTCGGCATGCATAACCAATTTATTTTGGCCATTTCGTCCTTGCTGCATAGAGATAAACCCTTCAACTTGGACCTGCACGCCTGCTTTTAATTCTTCTGTAACGCTATTAAAGCGTTGGCCACTTAATATGACTTGGATGAGACAATAAACGTTACGTAACATTTGGTCTTCATACCGCTGTGTTTTGTGCTCTAACGTGATGACCTTATGAGGTATCCCGCTTGGACTTTCAAAACGCTTAGAACGAGTTATCGTTCCGGCCAATACTAAGTGATTAATCACAGACTAATTATTCAGCAGATTCTTCAGCGCTTGCTTCTACTTCTTTTTCAGCAGCTGGTGCAGCAGTAGGAGCACGACGTGAATCACGCTCATCTTTTGCTTTAGCCATTGGAGAAGCTTCAGTAACAGCAGTTTTAGTGCGCATTACCATGTTACGCAGAACAGCGTCATTGAAACGGAAAGCTGTTTCTAACTCTTCGATAGACTCTGCAGTTGCTTCTACGTTCATAAGAACATAGTGAGCTTTATGTAGGTCTTGAATTGGGTAAGCCAATTGACGACGACCCCAATCTTCTAGACGGCTGATAGTACCGTTAGCATCAGTGATTACACTGCTGTAACGCTCGATCATACCTGGGACTTGTTCACTTTGATCTGGGTGAACCATAAATACGATTTCATAATGACGCATTTATTGCTCCTTACGGTTAATTAGCCTCACGTGTGGCTCAGTCAGACCAAGTTGGAGGCAAGGAACGAAATTAAATGACTGATTTGAGCGCGACATAGTACAGAAACACAACAGCAAACTCAAGTAATATTTCTAGTGGTTCAAGCTAGATTTGTGTTTCACTTCGTTTAGGGGAAACCCTGCTGTTATCAATGCTCAATAGTTATCTTCCCTTCCTTGTAAACACCTCGTTTTTTTACTTTGCAATCAGATTGATAACTAAGCTCTGCCCCATATTATAAAACCTTAAGGGAAATTGGCATGTCTGAGCGCTTTGCAGCTAACTCGATTACAGGTATTATGTCGCTTCATCCGTATTTCAGGCGTTCACAATCATAATTCATAGAAAAGCGTAATGAAAAAAGTCGTCATGTTAACTTCCACCCTGCTCGCCTCAACGCCAGTCTGGGCATTAGTACCGCCAGATTACAAAGAGCCACCAAGCGACTTTAATGCTGAAATTGAAGCTGGAATGCAATTAAATACCGGTAACAATAAATCGCAGAATTTTAATGGCCGTACTTACTTAAATTACGACACAGAAAAAGCTAGGCAAGAGTTTACTTTCAAAGTTTATTACGCAGCTGATGATGAGTCGACGACAGCTGAAAAGTACGACGTTTATGCCCAATCAAGTTATAAATTAGACAGTGGTTATATTTTTGGACGAGGTGAATTCACCTGGGACGATTTTGGTAGTTATACCAAACTAATGACCATTTCATCTGGTTACGGTTTTGATATTATCTCCAACTATCAAACAAAGCTCAGTTTAGAGGTGGGTCCAGGTTTTCGTTATGATTTACCTAAAGCCACAGATTCAGACTTAAACCCTGATGCTAACCAAGATATTATTTTACGTACCGCAGCCAAGTATTCAGTGAAGCTGCAAGAGTACACCAGCTTAAATGCAGACTTAACCTCTGAAGTCGGTGAAGATAACAATACCCTGACGCTAGACTTGAGCTACAAAAATACTTTCTTGCAGGATTGGGCATTCAAAATTGGTGTGAACGTCAGATACACTGCAGTGGTTCCAGAAGACAGTGTCAAAACCGATACGATTACCACGTTCAATCTTCTCTATACTTTCCAGTAAATCCATTTACGATTTTTATCGCATAAAAAAACGGGCATTAAGCCCGTTTTCGTCGTGTCGCATTTTCAGTTCATTTTATGCTTTGCGTTGACGCACTGCTTCAAATAAACAAATACCGGTTGCTACTGATACATTCAAGCTTGAAACACTTCCAGCCATTGGAATCGAGACTATCGAATCACAACTTTCACGAGTTAAACGACGTAGTCCTTTATCTTCTGCGCCCATTGCAATAGCTAATGACCCTTTTAAGTCTGCTTGATACAGTTCGCAATCCGCTTCACCTGCCGCACCAATAATCCAAACTCCTTTTTGCTGAATATGACGCATGGTACGAGCAAGGTTAGTCACTTGAAATAACGGGATGGTTTCAGCAGCACCACAAGCAACCTTACTCACGGTTGCAGTTAACCCAACTGAATTATCTTTCGGCACAATAATGCCCTGTACGCCTGCGGCATCCGCGTTACGAAGACAAGCACCTAAATTATGTGGATCCGTTACGCCATCTAATATTAATAAGAAGGCTTGATCAGTTTTTTCAAGTAATACGTCTAAATCATTTTCAGTTAAGATTTTTGCAGGCTTAACCCGTGCAACAATTCCTTGATGTTGACTACTGGCAGATTTGTCATCAAGTACTTTGCGACTTGAACGTTGCACCGACACACCAAACTGTGTCGCCGAATTAATTAACGGCAATACACGTTCATCTTCACGGCCTTGTAAAGCCCATAGCTCAATAATGCGCTCAGGTGCGTTACGTAGCAAAGCTTCAACTGCATGGATGCCAAAAATGATATCTTGTTTTTTCATTTACTTATTTTCTCTTACGCTTTGCTTTTGATGGTTTCTTTGCAGCGGTGGCGGAAGTGCCTTTAGCTGGTTTACTCGTACTTTTTCGTTTTGCCGCAGTATTAGAACGTGTTTTTTTGCTACTAGAACCACGCTTCTTTTTGCCTTTTTCGGTCGTAGCTTCGCTGTCACGACTCGATTTACCCGCTCCGACTTTAGCCCCTTCAAGGTTTGCACGCTCACGAGCAGTTAATGGCTTGCGGTTAGCTTTTTTACGACTCTTTCCATGATCGCCAAGCATAATCAAATCAATTTGTCGGTCATCTAGATTAACCGCAGCAACTTTAACACTCACTTCATCACCGACTTGATATACATTCTTGGTGTTTTCACCAATCAAACGCTGACGCATAGGATCAAACTGATAGTAATCACTCACTAAACTTGAAATATGAACTAAGCCATCAATATAAAGATCCTTTAATCGGACAAATAAGCCAAAACTCGTGACAGAGGCAATAACAGCCTCAAAGTCATCACCAACATGATCTTGCATGTATTCGCACTTAAGCCAATCGCTGACATCACGTGTCGCTTCATCAGCACGGCGTTCAGTGATTGAACACTCTTCACCTAACTTATCTAGCTCATCAAGATCGTAATGATAGCCACCTTCAGGGGTCCATTTGTCCTTAACATTGCCCTCTTGGGCAGCTAATAAATAGCGTATCACGCGGTGCAAGACTAAATCAGGATATCTACGAATAGGCGATGTAAAATGCGAATATGCGGTTAATGCTAGACCAAAGTGACCATCGTCATCAGGGCTATATACTGCTTGTCTCATAGAGCGCAGCAACATAATTTGAATTAA
This sequence comes from Shewanella sp. P1-14-1, assembly GCF_001401775.1. NCBI lineage: Bacteria > Pseudomonadati > Pseudomonadota > Gammaproteobacteria > Alteromonadales > Shewanellaceae > Shewanella > Shewanella sp. P1-14-1. The sequence goes on from NZ_LKTL01000005.1 coordinate 50,271, forward strand.
CTCTGCATCTGGCCTATCAGCAATTTTCAGCATCACATCTTGATAATCTGATGGTGTAGGCTCATCACCACCATTCATCGACAGGCCACGTTCGGCTAAAAACTCTTTGAAATTGGCTAATTTAGTCTCTGATGGCGCTTCATGAACTCGATATAACACTTCACCTTTATGCTTTTTAACAAATTTAGCTGAGGCTACGTTAGCAAGGATCATGCATTCTTCAATAATCTTGTGCGCTTGGTTTCGACTTCTCGGCACAATAGCTTCGATTTTACGTTGCTCATTAAATATAAACTGTGTCTCAACAGTTTCGAATGCTATCGCACCACGCTCAGCTCGACGTTCATTCAATGTTAAATACAGCGATTGTAAACATTGAAGATGTGGGAACAAGCTTTCGTGCTCAGGCGCAATCTCACCACCGTCAAGCACGGCTGCAACTTGGGTATAAGTGAATCGAGCATGAGAATGCATGACCGCAGGATAAAACTTGTAACCCGATAGTTTACCAGCAGCAGAAATCGTCATTTCCGCAACCATACATAAGCGGTCGACATGCGGGTTTAGCGAACATAAGCCGTTCGAAATTTTCTCAGGCAACATTGGAATAACTTGCGATGGGAAATACACAGAGTTACCACGCGATCTCGCTTCTTCATCTAATGCTGAATCAGTGCGCACATAGTGGCTCACATCGGCAATCGCTACCCATAAACGCCAGCCACCACTTGGTTTTGTTTCTGCATACACTGCATCATCAAAATCTCGAGCATCTTCACCATCAATAGTCACTAACGGTAAATGGCGTAAATCAACACGGCCTTTTTTATCAGACTCTGGGACTTCATCAGGAATACGTTTGAGTTTTTTCTCAATAACTGACGACCATTTATGCGGTAAATCGTAATTGCGCAGTGCAATTTCAATTTCCATACCCGGCGCCATGGTCTTACCCAAAACTTCCGTCACTTTCGCAGCAGCTTTTACAAAGCGGCCAGGTCGACGAGTGAGCTCAACCACAACAACGTCACCCGCACGAGCGCCGTTGGCATCTTCTTTCGCAATTAAGATTTCTTGGGTGATACGTCTATCATCTGCAATAACGAAAGCCATTCCAGCATCAACGTGATAGCGACCAACTAAGGGCGCAGTCCGTTCTTGTACTAATCTGACGATGCGTGCTTCACGACGACCACGTCTGTCTGAACCTGCTTTTTGTGCCAGTACTTTGTCACCGTGGAAATACATTTGCATGTCACGATTATTGATAAATAAATCGTCACCACCTTCATCAGATTTAAAAAATCCAAAGCCATCACGGTGACCAATAATGGTGCCCGAAATTAAATCCATTCTTTCTGGTAATCCGTAGCTATGCCCACGGGTATAAACCAGTTGTCCGTCTCGCTCCATTGCACGTAAACGTCTTCTTAACGCTTCAAGATGATCTTCATCGACCATGTTAAGTGCTTTAGCAATGTGTTCACGGGTCACTGGGGATTTCTGTGCGCGTAAATACTCTAAGATGTATTCACGGCTAGGGATTGGGTTTTCGTACTTGTCTTGCTCTCTCTCAAAATGAGGATCGTTGATCATTCAATTTCCAAATAATTTACTCCACCTTTGGAGTATTCGCGTTTAATGCAGCTGTGGCTGCTGAGCTCGCTCTACTATACTGGCGGGCATCTTAGCGGCTAAATTCTGCAATAATGAAGTCGCTTGTTTTTGCGTTGCTTCATCATTAAATACGCTGTTATATAACCAATGGTAACCTAACTTATAGTCTACAGGGCTACCATAACCTTCGCTAAATAAGCGAACTAACATAAGTCGTGCTGGAACATCACCATTGGCAGCTGCAGGCATCACATACTGCACAGCACGATTCTTATCTTTAACTACCATTTTGCCGTGATAGTAATATTCGGCCAGTTTTAGCATCGCCTCTGCGCTACCTTGCTCTGCAGCAATTTGTAATTGTTTCATACCACGAGAGGCATGCTTAGGTACGCACACACCATGGTTAAGCATTTCGCCCCATAAAAACTGATACATGGGCTGCTTTAAAATTTCAGCTCTTGCTTCAATATCTTGCACTAACTGACAATCATCGGTTTGCACTTGCTCTAAATATCGATCAGTACGAATTAATGTCAATAACTGTTCATCACTATAGATATCCACTGAAGCAAGTTCAGCAACAGCAAGATAAGGAATAAAACAGAAGATGACCAAACTTAATCGCAGCATAACAATTCTCAATGACACTATAGTTACTCTATGCATCGGCATTATAGCTCAATTCTTGAGTATTAACTGCACAAACTAAGGTTATTAGCGGATAAAAATGATAAAGAAAATCAATATTAGATTGGAAAAGTAACGAAGATAACTGGAGGATGACAGCGATATTTCGATTATAAATTTCAGTTAGGCTAATCAGGTTAACAACACAATAAAAAGGCCGCTAAGTTAGCGGCCTTCAATGTGTTAGTTAAATGGATTAACTAATACGATTGTTTCATTTCTATCAGGACCCGTTGAAATAACATCAACAGGTGCTTCTAGCAACTCTTCAATGCGCTTGATGTAATTAAGTGCTGCTTGTGGCAGTTGCTCAATTGACGTCGCACCGAAAGTTGTTTCACTCCAGCCAGGCATAGTTTCAAAAACAGGTGTCACCTGCTCGTAACCTTCGGCTGCTAGTGGAGTAACAGTTTCTACAGTACCATCAGGGTACTTGTAACCAACACAAATCTTAACTTCTTCTAGGCCATCTAGAACATCAAGCTTTGTTAGGCAGAAGCCGCTTACACTGTTGATTTGAACTGCACGGCGCATTGCCACTGCATCCAACCAACCTGGACGACGTTTACGACCAGTGGTAGCACCAAACTCTTGGCCTTTATGGCCTAAGTAGTCACCAATCTCATTCTCAAGTTCAGTTGGGAATGGACCAGCACCTACGCGAGTGGTGTAAGCTTTCATGATACCTAAAACATAATCTAAGTGACGAGGACCAAAACCAGAACCAGTAGCTACGCCACCTGCTGTAGTATTTGATGAAGTCACATATGGGTATGTACCATGGTCGATATCAAGTAATGTCCCTTGAGCACCTTCAAACAAGATTGGCTCACCCGCTTTACGGGCAGTATCAAGTAATTCAGTAACGTCAGTACACATGCTCTTAAGATAATCAGCAATCGCTAATGCATCTTCAAGCGTTTTTTGATAATCAACTGCTTCACAATCATAGTATTCTGTCAGCATAAAGTTGTGATATTTCATCACTTCTTTTAGCTTCTCAGCGAAAAGTTCAGCATTGAACAAATCACCGACGCGAAGACCACGACGAGAAATTTTATCTTCATAAGCTGGACCAATACCACGACCCGTTGTACCGATAGCTTGATTGCCGCGCGCTTTTTCACGAGCTACATCAAGAGCACAATGGAAAGGTAGAATTAGTGGACATGCTTCTGAAATAAGAAGACGCTCTTCGACAGGAACACCACGCTCTTTAAGCATGTTGATCTCTTTCATCAAAGCATCGGGAGCGAGCACTACACCATTACCGATAATGCATTTCACATTGTCGCGTAAGATCCCTGATGGAATCAAATGAAGTACTGTTTTATCGCCGTCGATAACAAGAGTATGACCAGCATTGTGGCCGCCTTGGTAACGAACTACATATTTTGCCTGTTCTGTTAGAAGGTCGACAATCTTACCTTTTCCTTCGTCACCCCATTGAGTGCCGAGTACTACTACGTTTTTGCCCATCGTCTGCTGCAAGGTTGCGGTATAAAGGCGAATTTTAACAGATTTTTGGGGGTATATTGCAAGTATTTTATGCGAAAATTATTAATAGTACGACGCCAGCAGAGACTAAAGATCCACCTAACCTCCTGAGAACATTCTTATTTTGCAGTGAAATCTCGGCTAAATATTTTTTCCACTGCTCAGGAAATAATAGTGGCCCTACGCCCTCTATAACTAAAACCGTGCCAATTACTAACATTAGCATTTGATAATCCATTATTCACTCCATCATTTTTGTTGCGCCAATAACATCAAGACCACTAAAACACAAAATCAGTAACACACTTATCATTTCGCATCGTCAGGCTAAATAGTAAAAAATAGGCAATAAAAAACCCAGCATATAGCTGGGCTTTTTGAATTCCAAAAACGAATTAACGTTTTGAGAATTGTGGCTTACGACGTGCTTTACGTAGACCAACTTTCTTACGCTCAACTTTACGAGCATCACGGGTAACGAAACCAGCGCCGCGTAAAGAAGGACGTAAAGCTTCGTCTAACTGAAGCAATGCACGAGTAATACCGTGACGAATTGCACCTGCTTGGCCAGTGATACCACCGCCCTTAACAGTTACATAGATGTCAAGTTTGTCAGTCATTTCAACAAGCTCTAGAGGTTGACGAACAACCATACGAGCAGTTTCACGACCAAAATATACATCTAGTGGACGTTGGTTAACAACGATTTGACCACTACCTGCTTTAGCGAATACGCGAGCAGTTGATGTTTTACGACGGCCAGTGCCGTAGTACTGAGTTGCAGACATTAGCTTACTCCCGTATTAGATATCAAGAACTTGAGGTTGTTGTGCAGCATGGTTATGTTCAGTGCCAGCGTAAACTTTAAGCTTACGGAACATAGCACGGCCCAATGGACCTTTTGGTAACATACCCTTAACTGCTTTCTCGATAATCATTTCAGGCTTATGATCTTGCAGCTTTTCAAAAGTAATCTGCTTAATACCACCGATGAAACCTGAATGTGAGTAGTAAACTTTGCCTTTAGCTTTGTTACCAGTCACAGCAACTTTTTCAGCGTTAATAACGATGATGTAGTCGCCAGTATCAACATGAGGAGTATACTCTGGCTTATGCTTACCGCGTAAACGAGTAGCAATTTCAGTAGCGATACGACCTAAAGTTTTACCTTCAGCATCAACGACGAACCAGTCACGAGTGACTGTTTCTGGTGTAGCAGTAAATGTAGTCTTCATTTTACAAAAACCCAATGTTTAAAATTCTGTCTCAATATTGACTGCTCATGCAATCAACACAATGACCATTTCAAAGCCCCTTCGAGCTGAAATTGGTTTAAATCGTCCACCCAAATTCGGTGGAGTAACGAGGGCAGGTGGCGGATTATAGACAAACCTGAGTTAAAAATCACCTAATTTTTTAACTTTTATAAAAAAATCACCGCGATGGGTGATTTCTTGATTGATGTACATTATATATGCGATTTTTTAAGCGAAATTACATATCAATAGACGGCTTAATATATAAACGAGCCACTATTAAGGTAGATGCTCTAAAGTCAGGTAATCATGAGATTGCATTTCAATTAAACGCGAACGACAACGCCTGAACTCAAAAGCCAATAAACCGTCTGTATAAATAGCTTCCAGCGCCACTTCTGCTGAGATAATCAGCTTAACATTACGCTCATAAAACTCATCCACCATCGCCAGAAAACGTCTGGCAATATCATCACCTGTTGTGGACGAGCCCATCTGCTCTAAACCACTTAATAAAACCGTGTGATAGAGTCTGGCCACTTCCATATAATCACGTTGCGATCTTGGTCCATCACACAAGTCTCTAAAATTAGCTAATAGCACGCCTTGAGATTGCTGACGAATATCAATTAAACGCCCTTCTATCTCGATAGCGTCTGTCAGCACCTCAGATTCTGGGGCAAGCTGACCAAAATAAGTCAGTAAGTTTGTATCAGCTTGTTCATCTAATGGGAAATGGTATATCTCAGCTTGCTCGAGTGTACGTAAACGGTAATCGATACCTGAATCCACGTTTAAAATTTCACAATGCTGATTAATTAATGCAATAGCAGGTAAAAAGCGCGCACGTTGAAGGCCGTTTTTGTATAAATCATCAGGAATAATGTTAGATGTTGCCACTAAAGCAACGCCTTCTTTAAACAAGTATTGAAACAAGGTTCCCAATAACATCGCATCAGTAATGTCAGAAACAAAAAACTCATCAAAACAAATAATCTTATATTGTTGAGCCATTTTCTTCGCAATGCTGATTAACGGGTCTTGCACCCCTTCCAGTTCACCTAAATCATGATGTAACTGATGCATAAACCGATGAAAATGAGCACGCAGTTTTTTATCTGTCGGTAAAGCATCAAAGAAGGTATCCATAAGATAGGTTTTACCACGGCCAACACCGCCCCAAAGGTATAACCCCTGCACTGAAGGTGCAGATTTTTTAATACCAATAGCGCTCAATAATTTAGTCATGCCAGAGGTTTGAGTATCAGCAGCTATAAGCTCTTCATACACTCTTTGTAATGACTTAACAGCTTGCTCTTGTGCTAAGTCATGAGAAAAACCTTCACGGGTTAAATCTTGTTGATAATGCTGCCATGGGCTTAACTGAGACACGAATACGACTCTCTATACTGCTGAAAATTCTCAGCAATCATAGCATGCAGCGTCAATTGAGGTAACGCTTAGAACAACAAAAAATTAACCTTTGTTAATAAAGCCTGAACTTATTGGATTTTGCACCACTCCGAGGTTATATATTCAATACGTGTTAACGGGAATCATTTATTACGCATAAGCGAAAAGCCATTTTCGTGTATGACACAGATTTCATTTTCAAGGAGTTACAATCAATGAAGCCAAAATTAACTTTACTTTCTGCAGCGTTATTAACTGCCTCTTTATCGTTAATGCCAGCTATATCACAGGCAGCGATGCCTCATGCAGTTGATGGTCAAACATTGCCAAGCCTAGCGCCAATGTTAGAACAAGCAACCCCTGCTGTGGTTTCAGTTGCGGTTAGTGGTACTCAAACTTCAAAACAGCAAATTCCTGATGTGTTTAAATATTTCTTTGGCCCCAACGCACCTCAAGAACAAGTACGTGAACGACCATTTAGAGGTCTAGGTTCTGGTGTCATTATTGATGCAAAAGAAGGTTACATTGTGACTAATAACCATGTAATTAATGGCGCCGATGAAATTAAAATCGGTTTACATGATGGCCGCGAAATTGATGCTAAATTAATAGGCTCAGATCCCGAGTCCGATATCGCCTTATTACAAATTAAAGCCAAAAACCTGACAGCGATTAAACAAACCAATTCAGATGACATTCGTGTTGGCGACTTTGCTATTGCAATTGGTAATCCGTTTGGCTTAGGTCAAACTGTCACATCCGGTATTGTCAGTGCATTGGGTCGCAGCGGGCTTGGCATCGAAATGCTTGAAAACTTTATCCAAACCGATGCTGCCATTAATAGTGGTAACTCTGGTGGTGCACTCGTCAACCTGAACGGTGAACTGATTGGTATTAACACGGCCATTGTCGCTCCAGGTGGCGGTAACGTCGGTATTGGTTTCGCTATTCCTGCCAATATGGTTAATAACCTCATTAATCAAATTATCGAGCATGGTGAAGTCAAGCGTGGGGTGCTAGGTGTAACAGGCCGAGATTTAGATAATGAACTCGCTAAAGCATTTGGCCTTGAAACCCAACATGGTGGCTTTATTAGTGAAGTGATGCCAGATAGTGCAGCCGATGATGCAGGCATTGAAGCTGGCGATATTATTGTCAGCGTAAACGGGAAGAAAATCAAAAACTTCCAAGAACTTCGAGCAAAAGTGGCCACTATGGGCGCTGGTGCTAAAGTTAACATCGGCATCATTCGAGACGGGGATAAAGAAACCGTTAACGTAATATTAGGAGAATCAACAAGCAGTACCGGCTCAGCTGCTGATGCTTTACATCCTATGCTTGAAGGGGCTGAACTTACTAATAGCAGTAAAGGTATTGAAATAACCGATATTGCACAGGGGTCGCCGGCCGCTCGTAACGGCCTAGAAAAAGGCGATCTGATAGTGGGCTTAAACCGCAGCAAGGTGAAAAACTTAAACTCACTTAAAGAAGAGCTGAAAAACCAACAAGGCGCAGTGGCACTAAAAATATTACGTGATAATAAGCTAATGTACCTTGTATTAAGATAGCCTGAATGACAGCGAGTTTTATAAAGGTATATCAAACTTTAATAACAAGGCATTAAGGTAATAACCGCTATGATATTAACCTAGCAATGGTGTCGTTTGACATGTGTATACCTTCATTAACGCTGCACTAAAAACTGAGATTTATAGTGCTAATTAAGCATCGTGGCCTAGTCACGATGCTTAATTTTTTTAAGCGTGGTAATATCCTTGATTAATTTAACTAATTTAGTTGGCCAATGAATCTTAAAGACAACATCTTATACTTAACAAAAGCCGTGGTTTTTGGCCTCGTCATGGCTGCTGTGTTTTTAGTAGTGACTCGTTTTACTGATAACAACAGCTTTAACAATGGCTTGTCTGTTACTCATCAAAATAACGAATTGTCTTTTGCGAGCGCGGTTCGCCGAGCAGCCCCTGCCGTTGTCAATATTTATAGCCTCAGTTTAGATCAAAATAGCCCACTGAATTCCAGTTCACTTCAAGGTCTCGGCTCAGGCGTTATCATGAGCAAAGAAGGTTATATTTTAACCAACTACCATGTTATTAAAAAAGCTGATGAGATCGTCATTGCCTTACAAGATGGGCGAAAATTTACTTCAGAAGTCGTGGGCTCAGATCAAATCACTGATATCGCCGTGCTTAAAATCGAAGGGGATAACCTACCAATCGTTCCGATTAATCTTAATAACCCAGCCCAAGTGGGTGATGTTGTGCTTGCCATTGGTAATCCTTACAACCTAGGGCAAACCATTACTCAAGGTATTATTAGTGCCACAGGTCGAAATGGACTCAGTTCAGGTTATTTAGACTTTTTACAAACAGATGCTGCGATTAATGCCGGTAACTCAGGTGGGGCATTAATTGACACAGGTGGGGAATTAATTGGTATTAATACTGCCGCATTTCAGATTGGCGCTGAAGGCGGTGGACACGGAATTAACTTTGCTATTCCTATCAAGCTTGCCCATAGCATTATGGGTAAACTGATTAAAAATGGCCGTGTGATCCGCGGTGCTTTAGGGATCTCTGGCGAGCCCCTCAGCCAAGTGATGGCGCAAATTTTAAACCTACCCGATCTTAAAGGTGTACTAGTAACAGGGGTTGATCCTAATGGCCCTGCAGCTAAAGCGACTTTAAAACCACGCGACGTCATTATTCAATACGCAGAAGAAAGCGTTCCTGGTGTTGAAATGCTCATGGATAGAATTGCGGAAACACCACCAGGCAATAAGGTTAACATTACCATTATCCGTGAAGGCAAGCCGATTGAACTGCCTGTGATTATTGGCGAAAAGTTACCAGAAAATAGCTAATAAAAAGACACTTAATTCAATTAAATAAAAAACCGCTCAATGAGCGGTTTTTTATTGGTATAGTCTTTAGCTTATTAAAAGCCTAATCACGTCAGTCTATTCAGACACACGTACGACTTCGCCGCCTAGCCCTTTGAACTTTTCTTCAATATGTTCATAACCACGATCAAGGTGGTAAATACGATCAACTGTAGTAATCCCATCAGCCATTAAACCCGCAATCACTAAGCTGGCAGATGCACGTAAATCAGTCGCCATCACTTGAGCTCCATTCATGCGCTCAATACCTTTAATGATACAAGTATTACCTTCAAGTTCCATTTCTGCGCCCATACGGCTCAGTTCAGGTACATGCATAAAACGGTTTTCAAAAATCGTTTCAGTCACATGACTCGTTCCTTCAGCTAAAGCATTTAACACACAAAACTGAGCTTGCATATCGGTTGGGAATGCAGGATAAGGAGCCGTTTTTATATTCACAGCCTTTGGACGTTTGCCTTTCATATCCAGCTCAATCCAATCTTCACCTGTAGTGATTTCTGCCCCCGCATCTTCTAACTTAGCAAGTACAGCTTCAAGCGAAGAGGGATCGGCACTGACACAACGCACGCTACCACGAGTCACTGCAGCAGCAACAAGGAATGAACCTGTCTCAATTCGATCAGGCATGACACGGTGCTCGCACCCTGAAAGACGCTCAACACCTTCAATTTTTAATGTCGCAGTACCGACACCCGAAATTTTAGCTCCCATCGCTATCAAACAATGCGCTAAATCATTAATTTCAGGCTCTCGTGCAGCATTTTCAATAATGGTTTCACCATCAGCTAATGCTGCAGCCATCAATAAATTTTCAGTTGCTCCAACGCTCACCATATCCATAAAGATATGCGCACCTTTTAAGCGACCATCGACACGAGCTTTAATGTAGCCTTCTTTTACTTCAATCTTAGCGCCCATTTGCTCTAAGCCTTGTAAATGAAGGTTCACTGGACGAGCACCAATAGCACAGCCGCCAGGCAGTGACACATCTGCAGTACCAAAACGTGCCAGCAACGGCCCTAAAATTAGGATCGAAGCGCGCATGGTTTTGACTAAATCGTAAGGTGCACAAAACTCATTAAGCTTTGCAGCTGAGATGCAGTATTTACTGTTACCTAAATCTGTGACTTCTGCGCCCAAGCATCGTAGTAATTTAAACGTGGTATTTACATCGCGTAAACTTGGTACGTTAGAGACGATAAAGTCAGTTTCAGCAAGCACGCCAGCAAATAGAATCGGCAATGCCGCATTTTTAGCACCAGAAATAGTGACATCTCCAGAAAGTGGCTTACTGGCTTTAATTGTTAATTTATCCACACTGACTCTCTAATTACATATTAAATAATTTTTCACGCTTCCACTGTGTCGGCGTAAATGTTTTGATGGTCAGCGCATGTAATTCACCACTAGCAATATGGTCATTTAATGGTGCATAAATCGTTTGCTGCTGCTTTACTTTGCTCATGCCATCAAAACATTCGCCAACGGCAACAACTTTATAATGACTTCCATCTGAAGTGACATGCACTTCATCAATCGTTAGTGCTTCTGTTAAAATCTGCTCGATTACTTTGCAATCCATGAAATTGGTTACCTTAAATTCAATGCTAGTTTTCTAGAAAAAAGGATTCTAAATCATATAACTCAATGAGTCTTTTTAGATGTTTACTCGGATGTGCCAATCTCCTTGGCTGAGTGGTGTTTTTACTGCTTTTACCTAAACTAACCAGCTCAAGTAAAAAAGCGACGCCTGCGCTGTCGGCATACTCTAAAGCTGACAAGTCTAACACCTGAGTCGAATCAGTAAACAACTCTTGTCGTTTTGGCCATAAATCGATGACCTCTATTTGCCTTAGTTGCCCTTTAATTTCACAAATGTCACCTTGCTGTAAAAACTCAATCACGCAGCATTTTCCTTATCCTGTTTGTAATTGATTTCTTGCTGGGTCTTCTCTTTAAGCATCTCAATCACTGAATCAACCCCTTTTTGGCGAATAAGGTTGGTGATTTCTGACTGTTTAGATGCCAGCAAACTGACCCCTTCAGCGACTAAATCGAATGCTTTCCAACTGTCATCTTTTAGGCGTCTAGCCTTAAACATCACCTTAATTGGCGGACGACCGTCTTCAATAATTTGCACATTTACATCAACAAACTTTTCATTTTCGAATTCACTAGCTGGAGAAAATTGCACTTTTTGTCCAGTATATTCGGTGAACGCTTGCGCATAAGTCGCAACCAAATACCCTTCAAATGCATCAACAAAACGCTCTCGTTGCTCTGGTGTGGTGTCGCGTAAATACTGCCCCATGACTTTATAAGCTGCATACTTATAATCCACATAAGGCATTAACTCTTCGCGCACAATGACTTTCAAATGACTCAAATCAGCATCAATGAGTGCCTTATCAGCATCAAAACGTTCAAAGGTTTTACTGGATACTTGCTGGACTAATTTAAAAGGGTCATGGGTGTCGATCACTTCGCTAGCCTGTACTGGCAAAATGATGACCGCGAATAAGACACAAACACGCCATAAACGTATGAAACATTGGCTCATGATACTCTCCTATTAATCCTTCGAAGAAACGCTATACAAAAGTTGCCCAATTAAATCTTCTAATATTAATGCTGAACGAGTGTCATGGACTCTATCGCCATCCGCTAGCATCTCTATATCATCATCCATAAAACCTGGGGTTAAGCCTAAAAATTGTTCCCCAAGTAAACCCGAGGTTAAAATCGATAAGCTACTGGTTTCAGGGAATTGATCATATTGCTTGTCCATCGTTAACGTTACCACGGGCACAAGTTTTTTAGTGTCTAAGGATATATTTGTCACGCGGCCAACGACAACTCCGCCTACTTTAACTGGCGAGCGTACTTTTAACCCGCCAATATTGTTGAACTCTGCCTTTAGAGTATAGGTAGCTTGATTGGGTTTTAGTTCTACGTTGGCAACATTGAATACCAAAATACAAAATGCCAGCAGCCCAGCGAGCAAAAATACGCCTACGAATAATTCTACTTTCCTTGTCAACATACGCTTCAACCACTTAATTTATGAACGTTAAAAATATGACTACTGACCAAACATGATTGCAGTCAGCAAGAAATCTAATGCGAGTACGACCAAACTTGCTTGCACCACGGTCGAGGTAGTGGCTTTGCTTATCCCTTCAGGGTTTGGCGTGACTTCATACCCGCGATATAAAGAAATCCATGTCACAACCACACCGAAGAAGGTACTTTTAATCAAGCAATTAACAATATCCTGACGCCACTCAACCGACGCTTGAAGAATTGACCAAAAAGACCCGCTATCAATGCCTTTCCATTCTACCCCCACCAAATGACCACCCAATATTCCAACAAGGCAAAACATCATGGTTAATAATGGCACTGAAATCACTCCAGCCCAAAAACGAGGTGCGATAACTTGCTTCAACGGATCAACGGCCATCATTTCAAGACTAGACAATTGCTCAGTAGATTTCATTAATCCGATTTCAGCTGTCAATGCTGAACCCGCTCGACCAGCAAATAAAAGAGCTGTGACCACTGGGCCAAGTTCACGCAATAAACTCAAGGCAACCATAGGCCCTAGGCTTTCAACAGTACCAAAATCAGCAAGTACGGTATAACCTTGAAGCGCTAACACCATACCAATGAATAGACCTGATACGACGATAATCACCATTGAGCGCACACCAAGCACATAAATTTGCTTGAGCAGTAAAGGAAGCCCTTTTTGCAATCTAGGTAAATGGGCAATTGCCCCCCACAGCATAAGCCCAGCTCGCCCTAAACCAGCGATAAAATCTAATGCGTAGCGACCGATGTTTTCAATGCGGTTAATCACTCCCATTGAGCATCTCCTGTTGGTAATCTTCGGCAGGAAAATGAAATGGCACAGGGCCGTCAGGATTACCTTTGATAAATTGCTCAATTTGACGATTATCAGAAGCACGTAATTCTTCAGGAGTTCCTGAAGCAATAACTTTTTTCTCCGCGATGACGTAAACATAATCGGCAATACTCAGCACGGCGTCCACATCATGAGAGACCACCACTGAAGTTAAATTTAAGGTATCCGATAATTCGCTTATCAATTTCACCAGCATGCCCATGGAAATAGGATCTTGGCCTGCAAATGGTTCATCATACAAAATCATTTCAGGTTCTAGTGCAATTGCCCGCGCCAATGCTGCCCTTCTCTGCATTCCACCAGACAGTTCATTAGGGTGCATCTGTGCTGCGCCTCGAAGCCCAACCGCTTGTAGCTTCATTAACACAATTTTACGAATAAGCTCTTCAGGTAAGCCTGAATGCTCTCGCAGGGCAAATGCGACGTTATCGAATACATTCATATCGGTAAATAACGCACCACTTTGAAAAAGCATGCTCATTCGTTTACGTAATTCGAATAATTGCGGACGTGTTAATTGATGAACATTTTCACCACTAAAAAGTACCTCACCACTGTTAGGCGTTAATTGGCCGCCAATCAATTTGAGTAAGGTTGTTTTTCCGATGCCACTCGGGCCCATAATCGCTGTCACCTTCCCTTTGGGAATGCTCAAGCAAATATCATCAAAAATAACACGTGATCCACGATTGAACCCCATGTGGCGAACTTCGACCAATGGCATTGCTGAATCTAATAATTTGGAATCGGATATTGAAGAAATAATAGCCTTCCTGGCGCATGTGGTGTAGAGCTGAATTGTACGAAATTGTGTAAGAACCTACAACAAATCAATCACCATGAGTTACAATCCACAACAATTATCGCATCAGCTCATATTTTTGTTAAAATCCTGCACAAATATCGCTATTAACACACGTTTTGGAACCACATGCTTTTTAATATTTTAATGCTAATCGCTGGATTAGGCGTATTAGTTTGGAGCGCAGATCGCTTCGTATATGGCGCAGCCGCTTTCGCTAGAAACCTTGGCCTACCTCCAATGCTGATTGGATTAACCATTGTGGCCATGGGAAGTTCTGCTCCTGAAATGTTTGTGGCTGCAACAGCGTCGATGGAAGGGATGAGCAATACTGCCGTTGGAAATGTCCTAGGTTCAAATGTTGCTAACATCACCTTAATTCTTGGTATTACAGCACTATTAGGTGCTATATCAGTTAGCTCACAAACCCTTAAACGTGAAATTCCGTTAATGTTAGCGGCAACTGTGTTAGCCGGATACCTCATTCATGACGGTATGCTAACCCGATTTGAAGGCACAGTGCTTTTGGTCGCTTTCTTCTCGTTAATGGGTTATTTCATCTGGCAAGCACTGAGAAATAAGCAAATAGATCCACTATCTGACGAATCTGATGCAGAGATCCCTAAAAATGTACCTACATTACATGCTATTATCTGGATTATTGTTGGCATGGTTTTGCTACCGCTTTCTGCTGACTGGATGGTAACCGGCGCTGTAGGCATTGCAAAGACATTTGGGTTATCAGATTTAGTCATTGGTTTAACCATTATTGCAGTGGGAACAAGCTTGCCTGAATTAGCAGCATGCGTAGCTGGCGTATTAAAAAAAGAAGATGATCTCGCAATTGGTAACATTGTGGGTTCGAATCTGTTTAATATCCTAGCGGTACTTGCTATACCAGGATTGATTGCCCCTGGGGAAATAGATGCCAATGCTGCTGGCCGTGATTTTTACATGACACTTGGTACCAGTGCAGCCCTTGCTGTGCTCGTATTATCAAGTGGAGCGAAGAAACAATTAACTCGCTGGCATGGCGCCATATTATTAGTCGTCTTTATTGCGTACCAGATTGTCTTATTTCAATCTCAATAACGGGGCATAAAGATGGGTCACTCACCATTGTTAAAGACTCATTAGCATTGGAAAAAAACGAGAAACATATGATAAATCAAACACAGTTGCGTCAATGGGGTCGTCAAGTCATTGATATTGAAAAAACAGCGTTAGATAACCTATATCAGTACGTTGATTCAGATGCCTTTGGCCAAGCTTGTGAACTAATTTTGCAGTGCAAAGGTAAAGTGATTGTCATGGGCATGGGTAAATCAGGCCACATTGGCAATAAGATTTCAGCCACCTTGGCCAGCACAGGAACGCCTGCATTTTTTGTTCACCCAGGTGAAGCAAGCCATGGTGACCTAGGTGCACTGGCTAAAAATGATATTATCTTAGCAATTTCTAACTCTGGTGAGTCGAGTGAAATTTTAACCTTGCTACCCGTTATTCAGCGCATGGGTGTTCCAGTGATTGCGATCACGGGTAAGCCTGAATCTAACATGGCGCGATTATCTAAACTGCATCTTTGCATTGAAGTACCAGAAGAAGCTTGTCCATTAGGATTAGCGCCTACTTCAAGCACTACCGCAACCTTGGTAATGGGAGATGCCCTAGCCGTCGCATTATTGCAAGCCAGAGGCTTTACTCGTGATGATTTTGCATTATCACACCCAGGTGGATCATTAGGACGTAAACTCTTACTTAAAGTATCAGACGTCATGCATCAAGGAAGCGATGTTCCGCAAGTTAATAGCCAGGTTTGCATCACAGAGTCACTATACGAAATATCCAATAAAGGACTAGGCATGACTGCCGTTATTGATGATAACCAACAGTTAGTCGGTATCTTCACCGATGGTGATTTACGCCGAGTGATTGATGCCGAAGTCAATTTACGCACCACGCCAATCTCACAAGTGATGACCCCTAATTGCATTACCATCAGAGCTGATATTTTAGCAGCACAAGCCTTACAAGTGATGGATGAAAAAAGTATCAACGGCTTAATTGTTGTTGATGAAAATCAACGCCCAATTGGCGCACTTAATATGCTTGATATGGTAAAAGCAGGAGTCATTTAATATGTCGAATAGTCAAGTTCATCAAGGATTATATGGCCCTGTATCAGACGATATTTGGCAACGCGCTAAAAAAATCAAACTCCTGATCTGTGATGTTGATGGGGTCTTTTCTGACGGGCGTATATATTTAAGTAACGCAGGGGAAGAGTTGAAAGCTTTCCATACCCGTGATGGTTACGGTATTCGATCGATTTTAACTAGCGGTATCAGTGTTGCCGTTATCACAGGCCGAAAGTCTGCCATTGTCGAAAATCGAATGACGGCGCTAGGTGTTAGCCATATCTATCAAGGGGTAGACGATAAGCTCACACCATTTAAAGAGTTACTCAGTATTTATAATGTAACGCCAGATGAAGTTGCCTATATCGGTGATGACATGGTTGATTTACCCGTTATGAAAGAAGTGGGCTTAGCTGTTTGCGTAGCAGATGGTCACCCATACGTAAAACAACATTGCCAAATGATCACTCGCATTAATGGCGGTAACGGCGCTTTACGTGAGTTAACTGATTTACTGCTTGTTAGCCAAGACAAGTTCGAAACAGCCCACGGAATGAGTATATGAGCCGTACCACCCTCGCTATTCTCGGCTTCTTTGGTGCAGCATTAGTTTTATACTGGCAAGTGCAAGTGAAGCGTAGTCAAATGGAAGCCAATAAGCTTCCCGATCCCGCGCGTCCAGAATTCATCGCTAATGACTTACGAAGCACAGAATTTAACGAGCAAGGATTAGTACAAAGCCGGGTGTCAGCAAAACACATGGAACACTTTCAGCAAACCAATGAAACCCTATTCACTGAGCCTGTATACCTTATCTATCCAGAAAACGGCGAAGCTGAGTGGCAATTAACCGCTGAATTAGGCAAGCTTAATAAAGAAACTGGTAAAGTGGTGCTAGAAAAAAATGTTATTATTGATGCAATAAACATCAATGAACCAGTACAATCGCTAACCACAAGTATGCTTGCGTTAGATTTAAATACCATGATCATGACGTCTGATCGACAGATTAATGTCTCAGGACAAGATTTTAAAATACAAGGCTTAGGCCTTTATGCTGATTTAAATGCCGAAGAGTTAGAGCTTTTAAGTCAGGTAGAAGGAACATATGAAGCAAAGTAAAACACTGACATTTTCACTCAATAAGCTTATGAAAACAGACTTTATTAGAAAAAGTATTCTTGGTATGAGCCTAATGGGATTGAGCTTAGTGACAGTCACCGGCGTTCATGCTAAAGAAGGTGATTTACAACAAGAGCTTAAAGTTGCTGCCGTCAGCCAAAAAGCAGATATTAAAAATAACCAAGTGATTTTCTTCGGCCCAGTGAATGTGACGCAAGGCACCATTAATATTAATGCCGATCAATTACGTGCATTCAGTGAAGAGTCGGGTGGCAAAAAAACCATGATTGCGACAGGTAATCCAGCCACCTTCTCACAAGAACTCGATGATGGCCGTATCGGTACCGCAAGTGCAAACGAAATAAAATATGAGCTTTCGACCAGTATTTTAACCTTAAAAGGCAATGCAAAACTTGACCAGGCAGGCAGTCAGGTTACAGGTAATCTCATTAGCTATAATATTGATAAACAGCAACTGATCGCTGAAAGCACAGGTGAAGGAAAAGACAGAGTTATCACAATTTTTCAGCCAGAAAATTACCCTGACTTGAATAAAGAAAACGAAGAACTTGATAACTCAGACGAAGCGCCGTTAGAAAATAATGATTCGCTTGATAACCCAGATGCTGATACGACTGACAATGTACCTAGCAATGTAACTGAGAATCAAACAGTGACTCCTGAGGCAAATGCTGTTGAAACTAACACTGATGCCCTCCTTGAATCAGTCACCCCTCAAGAATCTGATATTCAAAACTCAACCAATGCAGACATAACGACCCCTGCGGCAGAGCAAAAGCAATAATGACACAAATTACCTTAACAGCTGAGAACTTAGCAAAAAGCTATAAAAGCCGCCAAGTTGTCAAAAACGTTAGCCTAACCGTTAAAACGGGTCAGATTGTTGGTCTTTTAGGACCAAATGGTGCAGGTAAAACCACAACCTTTTATATGGTTGTAGGCTTAGTCAAAAGCGATAAAGGTCGTATTTTGATTGATTCTGACGACTTGACTGCAGACCCAATGCATTTACGTGCTCGTAAAGGTATTGGTTACTTACCTCAAGAAGCCAGCATTTTTAGAAAACTCACTGTGCACGATAACATCATGGCAGTGCTGCAAACCCGCAAAACCTTATCGAGTGAGCAACGAATCGAAGAATTAGAGCACTTATTAGAAGAGTTCAATATTACCCATATTCGTGACAGCCAAGGTATGGCTCTATCAGGTGGTGAACGTCGACGTGTAGAAATAGCACGCGCTTTAGCCGCCAATCCTAAGTTTATTTTATTAGATGAACCATTTGCGGGTGTTGATCCTATCTCTGTGATAGATATTAAGAAAATTATTCAACAACTAAAAAATCGTGGTCTTGGAGTATTGATTACCGACCATAATGTCCGTGAAACACTTGATGTATGTGAACGTGCGTATATTGTCAGCCACGGAGATTTAATTGCTGAAGGTACGCCTGCTGAGATCTTAGACAATCAGCAAGTCAGGTCAGTATACTTAGGTGAGCAATTCAAGCTATAGTTAGCATTCTTTAGTGTACAAGCATGGCATTTTCGCGGCCAACCAGTCCCACTTTTTAGCGTTATACACTAGACTCAAAACTTAACGCTAATTTTTGGCAAAGTAGAACCCAAGTTCGGTTAAAGTCTAGCTAACACTTACAAAGGTGCTAGACCCATAACATTGTAGTCGCGATGATGAAATTCAATTAGGGATAAGCGGTAAATGAAAGCCTCACTCCAACTTAAAATGGGTCAACACCTGACAATGACCCCGCAGTTGCAACAAGCCATTCGCTTATTGCAACTTTCCTCTTTGGAGCTACAGCAAGAAATTCAGCAAGCACTTGACTCAAATCCTCTTCTTGAGCTTGAGGATGAGTTTGCCAAAACAAAAGAACCAGTCAAAGACAATGCTCAGCAAACTGACACCGATTTTAGCGATAACAGCCAAGTCAGCGTAGAAAAAGACACCTCATCAGTCGATACAACAGAGTCACTTACGAAAGAGTCCATGCCTGAAGACTTACCAATGGATACCACTTGGGATGAAGTCTACACCGCCTCTCCTAACTCAGGTTCTGGCGCTGTAAGCCGTGATGACGATATGCCATTTCAAGGTGAAACGACTGAAGGTTTATACGAACATTTAGAATGGCAAAAAAACTTAACCCCATTTTCTGAAAATGACCTCGCCATTGCGACAGCCATCATCGACGCAATTGATGATAGAGGTTACTTAACCCAATCAACAGAAGATATTCTCGATGCACTCGGTCTTGAGGATATTGAACTTGATGAGGTTGAAGCCGTATTAAAGCGTGTACAACATTTTGATCCAGTGGGCGTCGCTGCAAGAAATTTAAGCGAATGTTTGATGATTCAATTGGGACAATACCCAAGCGAAATCCCTTGCATAGAAAATGTAAAATTACTGATATCTGAACACCTAGATTTAATAGCAGGTCGTGATTTCAGATTACTAATGCGTAAAACCAAGCTTAAAGAAGATGATTTACGCGAAGCGATTCAATTTATCCAAACACTGAACCCTCGCCCAGGGTTACAAATTACTCCAATCAAAGATGAGTACGTCATCCCAGATGTCACAGTGTTTAAAAAGAATGGCCGTTGGGTCGTAGAATTAAACCCAGATAATATGCCTAAAATAGGCGTAAATCAGCAATATGCCGCCATGGCAAAAGGCTCAGCCAATCAAGCTGACAGCCAATTCATTCGCGGTCACTTACAAGAAGCCAAATGGTTTATTAAAAGTATTGAAAGCCGCAATGAAACCCTGTTAAAAGTGGCAAATTGTATTGTTCAATTCCAGCAAGGTTTCTTTGAGTTCGGCGAAGAAGCCATGAAGCCTATGGTATTAAATGATATTGCCGAAGCGGTAGAGATGCATGAATCGACCATCTCACGGGTTACAACTCAAAAATATATGCACACCCCTCGCGGCCTTTTTGAACTAAAATACTTCTTCTCTAGCCACGTAAGTACCGATGATGGCGGAGAGTGTTCATCTACAGCAATCAGAGCCTTTATCAAAAAGCTGGTCGCTGCAGAAAACCAGAAAAAGCCACTTAGCGATAGTAAAATGGCGACGCTACTGGCTGAACAAGGGATCAATGTTGCTCGGCGTACGATCGCCAAATATCGTGAAGCAATGCTCATCCCTCCCTCAAACCAACGCAAAAGCTTATAAGCCTTTGTTATTGGAGGATGATCTATGCAAATTAACCTGACTGGACACCATATCGAAATTACTCAATCTTTACGTGAGTATGTGCAAACTAAGTTTTCAAAGCTTGAACGTCACTTCGAACAGATCAATAATGTTCACGTTGTGCTCAATGTACAAAAGTTACAACAGATTGCCGAAGCTAAATTGCACCTCAAAGGAGGTGAAGTTTTTGCCGTATCTCAAAACGCAGATATGTATGTCGCAATTGACGCCCTGATAGACAAATTAGACCGTCAGGTAATTAAACACAAAGAGAAGTTAATTAAACACTAACGATGGAACTTCGCACCATCCTGCAGCCGGCGTGCACTACCTGTGCCACTCCGGGCAGTAAGAAAAAGGTACTGGAACTTATCAGCAATTTAATGGCTGACCAGTACCCTACTCTATCTTCACAAGCTATTTTCGAAAGTTTAATAGCACGTGAAAAAATGGGTAGCACAGGTATCGGCAATGGCATTGCGATTCCACATGGGCGTTTAGACGACATTGAATCGCCGATCGCTATTTTGATCAAATGTGAAGAAGCTATCGACTTTGATGCTATTGATAAGAAGCCAGTAGACATTTTATTTGCCTTATTGGTTCCTTCTGAGCAATGTCAGCAACACTTAAGCACGTTATCAAGTATGGCTGAGAAATTAAGCGATAAACTCATCCTTAAAAGACTTCGAAAGAGTCATGACGCTACAGAACTGTATCAGGTTATTACTGCATGAAACTTGTCATCGTATCAGGACGATCGGGCTCAGGTAAATCAGTTGCTTTAAGAGTGTTAGAGGATTTAGGTTATTACTGTGTTGATAACCTGCCTCTCCCACTGATTGGCAGCCTACTAGAGCAGCTAAAAGGAAATAACGAACTTGTCGCCATCAGTGTTGATGTGCGTAATATCGAAGAGCAAGGCAAAGTATTAGAGCAGCAAATCGCTTTGTTGTCCGACGATACCACGATCATTAGTTTATTTTTAAATGCCAATGATCAAGTACTGCTAAAACGATACAGTGAAACACGTCGATTACACCCGCTGTCAAAAAATCAAATCTCATTACAAGAAGCGATTCAACTTGAAGGTCGATTGCTCGAACCAATTGCCAAAATGGTTGATCACTACATCGACACATCTCAGCTGAATATTTACGATTTGAGCGATCAAGTCCGACAAATTCTTATGGGCAGTGTTGATAAAGAATTAGTCATTCACTTTGAATCATTTGGATTCAAGCACGGTATGCCTACTGAAGCCGACTTTATGTTTGATGTCCGCTTTTTGCCAAACCCACATTGGGAGCCTGAGTTAAGACCATTAACGGGTCTTGATCAACCAGTACAAGAATTCTTAGGCAGACAACCCCTAGTCAATAAGTTCATCTGGCAGATTGAGAATTTATTTGATACTTGGATGCCGCACCTTGAGCGCAATAATCGCAGTTACCTTACCATCGCGATTGGCTGCACAGGTGGACAGCATCGCTCAGTTTATATTGCAGATCAACTCACACAGCGCTTCAGTAACAGTAAACACCAAGTTAGCGCTCGCCACCGAGAGCTCAACCTGTGACGATGAATATCTCCAGAGAAATCACCATCAGTAATAAACTTGGGCTTCATGCTCGAGCGGCAACAAAATTAGCTATATTGGCTACGGAATTTAAAGCCAGCATTACCTTGATTCAAGGTGACAAACAAGCCAGTGCAGCGAGTGTGTTAGGTTTATTAATGCTAGAAAGTGGTATAGGAAAAGTGATTACTGTTCAGGCTGAAGGCCCTGATGCACAGCAAGCACTAGATGCGGTTTGCCAACTGATTAACGACAAATTTGACGAAGAAAGCTAACCCTTTTATATGATTTAACGCTTTCAGGCCTACTCGTTGCTAGTTATCACTTACTAGCAAAACATTGAAATTTACGACTCCAGACCGCTAACAACCATGCTTTATTAACCTCATATCCTACTCGGGAATACGCTTAAACTAAGCTTTTGCGCTGCTCAAAGCGCATTAAACCAATCAACAGCAAATTATCAACAACAAACAGTGATAGTTAACTATAATAATGTCATGACCCACACCATAACCTGCTTATTTTTTATACGGCAATCAACGCCATATTAGAAACTGCTTCTCCCTTTACACACTGTTAAGTTAATATTAGCAATCGAATTTTTGAGGAGTGGCGAATGAGTATCGAAGTGATAGATAGCGAACTTACAGAACAGCGCCTAAATCAGCTCACCCAAGCACTTGGTAGTGGTATGTTTGTGCATGTGCGCAATATGCTGCATGATATGGCCGCTTCTGATGTCGCCCTCATTCTTGAGTCATCTCCCCCTAAAACACGCCAAGTGTTGTGGCAACTTATCGACCAAGAACAAGCCGGTGAAATTCTTGAAGAACTCGGTGAAGAGTTAAAAGATTCGCTTATCAGTGGCATGACACCTGAAAAAGTTGCGCAAGCCACTTCAGGAATGGACACCGATGACCTGGCTTATATTTTACGTAGCTTGCCAGATGCAGTGTATAAGAAAGTGCTGCAATCGATGAGTAGCCAAGACCGTCACCGAGTTGAACAAGCGTTATCCTACCCTGAAGATACTGCCGGCAGTATCATGAATACCGATACCGTGACTTTACGTCCCGACGTGAATATTGATGTGGTACTGCGTTACTTACGCCAACGAGGCAATTTACCCGATACGACAGATACACTCTATGTGGTCGACAAAAACGACCATGTACTTGGCGGGGTCCGTTTAGCCGATCTATTAACCTGTAACCCTAGCGAAACGATCCGCAGCATCATGGATCCGGAGCTTGAAAGTATCCCTGTTGATATGCCAGATAATGAAGTGGCACAGTTATTCGAACGTCATGACTGGATTTCAGCCCCTGTCGTTGATGAACAGCAGAAGTTATTAGGCCGTATTACCATTGATGACGTCGTCGATGTTATCCGTGAAGATGCCGAGCACTCCATGATGGGGATGGCGGGGATGGATGATGACGAGGACACATTCGGTCCCGTCATGAAAAGTACCTTCCGACGTTCTTTGTGGTTAACAATCAATTTATTTGCCGCTTTACTTGCTGCCTCTGTCAGTAACATGTTTGAAGGCACCCTTGAGCAGTTTGCCACTATTGCCATTTTAATGACCATTGTTCCGAGCATGGGCGGCGTTGCAGGTAACCAGACATTGGCTTTGGTCATTCGTGGTATTGCTCTTGGGCATATTGGTCAAAGTAACTCTCGCTGGTTAATAGGCAAAGAGTTAGCCATTGGTTTCCTTAACGGCATCATGTGGTCAGTGTTGGTATTTTTTGCCGTTTGGCTGTGGAAAGACGATATGGCCTTAGGTGGTTTGATTGGTGGCGCCATGCTAATCAATATGACTGTTGCAGGTCTTGCAGGCGCCAGTATTCCACTCTTACTGAAAAAGTTGAACATCGATCCTGCTTTAGCAGGAGGTATGGTGCTTACCACAGTAACCGACGTCATCGGCCTATTTGCCTTTTTAGGTTTAGCGACGATCTTCTTAATGTAGTCAATATCCGACCTTCGTATCTCACTAAATCCATGCCAAACGGCATGGATTTTTTTAATCCTTCTAAATCATAAACGACTCACTGTAATACTCCTCATTCATACTGATTAAGTGATCATGGTTTACCGTTAATGTCACTAGAAATGACGCCCAAAAAGTCTGGTAAATTAAATTTACCAATAAATCACCACCTTGCACCAAAATGGATAATTTGCACCAATGTAACACAACGAATTTTTTTAGAGTTAACACACTAAAAAACTAACCAACTGTTAATTAACGATAAAATATTTATTTCAAAATTGGCACGACTATTCCATATAGATATATACCACCTTAGAGGTAGATGCATTTTTGACCAATTTATGACTCGATTAGAGATGTAATATAGGGAGTTAAGTATGAATTATCTAAGAATGTTCATTGAAAACTGTCAATATCAGTGGCACTTCTTCCATCACCTTGGATTGAGCAGCTGGGATATTGATAACAATCATTAATCTAAAAACCTCTTAATTTTTATGAAGGTTCGTGGTTAACAAAATTGAGTAGTAGGAACAATGATGACGACACTAAATCGAATATATCCAGATGAATTACAGCAACAAGTAATCAAGGAAGTAAAAGACAATAATCGATTAATTTCAGATGTTGCCAAGCAATATAATGTGTCAGCAAAAACCATTTACCAATGGGTGAAGAAAAGAAAACAACCTCTAAAATCAGTGAGTAAACAACAAGATTTAGCCACTGAAATTGCAACTGAAATAGCAAATTTGCAGAAAAGGCTATTTCAACTGAATCAGGAATTAGTGTCAGTAAAAGGACATTAAATTCAACGTTTCGGAAAGAAAAATGACTTTAGCATTCGTCCCCATCGGAAGCTAAACAATCGCAGTGATTTTTCTTTCCAATTTTATTTTCAAACATTGAGCGCTAACAACTCATCGTTTGAAGGCAGTTCCGACAAGAAAGGATGCGTTATTTTCGTCCCCCAGCGAAAATCTCTCTCCCCCACCTCTCTTGTCAATTTTATACCGTGGCATAGCCTAACGCTTAGCGTTACAAGAGTATGGTTGAGAATAGGCAGCCACAGCCTGCAAGTCAGGTAAAAGTTTCAAGATAATGATTGCTGTTTAACTCCCCGTAGACAGCAATGGCTATTTTGAAGTACGTTACAGGGTCTAATAACAATAATATGTAACGATAAAATGTCGAAAGACAATGCAAACAAAAGCCCTAATGAAATGGATTCATTAGGGCTTTTACCTTTCTAGGCATAGTATACAGCGCTACTGCCAACGAATGAGCGACAGGCTCTAAAAAACAATGGTTAATTATTGCTTACCTTTTTCAAGTTCAAAATAACGCTCAGTCGACCAGTCAAAATAATACTCATGACCATCCCATTCATAGTAGGTATGACCATCACGTTGTATCACTCGTGCATTGTCTGGCAACTTGCTAATCCCTTTTGCATACTCAATGCTAGTGGTTGTTCGTTTTGGCGCTTCAACTGCTGTGACTGG
Source organism: Shewanella sp. P1-14-1 (assembly GCF_001401775.1). Lineage (NCBI taxonomy): Bacteria > Pseudomonadati > Pseudomonadota > Gammaproteobacteria > Alteromonadales > Shewanellaceae > Shewanella > Shewanella sp. P1-14-1. The sequence continues at coordinate 75,992 of NZ_LKTL01000005.1, forward strand.
TTCAACATAGTTATTACGGGATTGGTTGTTCATATAACGATCACGGTAATAACGGTCGTAATAATCGTATCGATAAGGATAACGCCAACCATTGCCCCATCTTCCTCCCCAACCATTATAGCCCCAACGGTTATACCAGCGGTTATTCCAACCACTGCTCCATCCTACGCCAATACTGGGTCCCCAATAATTGTTGTAACCTACTCCCCAGCGTACTGACGAACCTGAATAACGATCATAACGATGACTGCCAGCCGAATGGCGATGTTTAGCACCATTTTCTGTAGCAACAGCGCTCATTGAAGAAGTACGAAAAGATTCAGCCATAACATGTGAAGGCAGAATAGCCAGAGTCAGGCTTATTGATACGAATAACATCGACAATCGGTGAGGTTGACTGAATATTGCCATTTGATCGCTCCTAGGCTGAAAGATCACAAAGCCAATTAATATCAGTTTACCCTAAAAAGCCACTGAACCAATAATCTTGGCTTAACCCAATATTATATAAATGCTATAGTGCGCCCCAAAGAGCGATTATAAAAAGAGTGAATTAGCCATGAGTTTTAAGGATTTACGTAGCTTCATCGATCACCTCGAAGCCAATGGTGAATTAAAGCGTATTAGTTATCCTGTTGATCCTAATCTAGAAATGACGGAAATTGCCGATCGTGTACTTCGTTCTGGCGGTCCTGCATTGCTTTTTGAAAATCCAACAGACAAATCTATGCCTGTTTTAGTGAACTTATTTGGCACTCCAAAACGGGTTGCCATGGCACTCGGTAAAGAGGATCCTCTCGCCCTACGTGAAGTCGGTGAGTTATTAGCATTCTTAAAAGAGCCAGAGCCACCTAGTGGTTTTAAAGATGCGATCGCGAAAATCCCAAAATTCAAGCAAGCACTCAATATGCCGCCTAAAACGGTCCGTAATCCACCATGCCAAGAAATCGTCATCACTGGCGATGATGTGGATCTAACAAACTTACCAGTTCAACATTGTTGGCCTGGTGATGTGGCACCTTTGGTGACTTGGGGTTTAACCATCACTAAAGGCCCGCGCCAAAAACGCCAAAACTTAGGTATTTACCGTCAGCAGTTACTGGGTAAAAACAAATTAATTATGCGCTGGCTCGATCATCGTGGCGGCGCATTAGACTTTAAAGATTTCAAAGAAAAGCACCCTGGTGAGCGCTACCCTGTGGTCGTTGCTTTAGGCTCAGATCCTGTCACCATCCTAGGTGCGGTGACACCTGTACCTGACTCAATGAGTGAATATGCCTTTGCAGGCTTACTGCGTGGTGAACGCACTGAGGTCTGTAAAGCGATTAGTTGTGACTTAGAAGTTCCAGCCACCAGCGAGATCATTTTAGAAGGTTATATCGACCCTGAAGAAATGGCAGAAGAAGGTCCCTATGGTGACCATACTGGTTACTATAACGAGACAGACAAGTTCCCAGTTTTCACCGTCACTCACATGACACAGCGGAAAGACGCCATATATCACAGCACTTACACTGGCCGTCCACCTGATGAGCCGGCAATGTTAGGCGTGGCATTAAACGAAGTCTTTGTGCCTATTTTACGCAAGCAATATCCTGAAATTATTGACTTCTACCTGCCGCCAGAGGGCTGCTCGTACCGTATGGCAGTCATTTCAATTCGTAAGCAATATGCAGGTCATGCCAAACGCGTCATGATGGGAGCTTGGTCTTTCTTACGTCAGTTCATGTATACCAAGTTCATTATTATTGTTGATGAAGACGTGAATTGTCGTGATTGGCAGGATGTCATCTGGGCTATTACCACCCGCATGGACCCAACTCGCGATACCGTCATGGTCGACAATACGCCGATTGATTATTTAGATTTCGCTTCTCCTGTAGCGGGTTTAGGCTCAAAAATGGGACTGGATGCCACCAATAAATGGCCAGGCGAAACCGACAGAGAATGGGGCACTCCGATAGTGATGGATCCCAAAGTGAAAGAAAAGATTGATGATATTTGGGAAGAATTAGGTATTGATGATGCACCAACGCTATAATGGTGATCTATATCACACTAGCGCAACCTAGACCCTACATATATAAAAGAAAATAACCCTTCATAGAAAGGGCTAAAAGGATGTTAGATGAACACCATTCGCTGTAAAGTTGTTAGCGTCACCCCATTTAACGACGCCGTGTTTCAGGTCACCTTACAACCTGAAGCGGCGTTTGATTTTAAAGCAGGTCAATACTTATCTATTGTCATGGGCGAAAAAGACAAACGTCCATTCTCAATTGCTTCAGCGCCAGGTGCTGAACTAATTGAGCTACATATTGGTGCTGCTGTCTCAGAAAGCTACCCAATGCAAGTCGTTGAGCGCCTTAAAACCAATGACTACATAGATATTGAAGCTCCAGCAGGAAATGCATTTTTACGTCAAGAAAGTAACCGTCCACGTATTATGGTTGCTGGCGGTACAGGGTTTTCGTACATCAAAAGCATCATCGAGCAACAAATTGCGACAGGCCAAACCGTCGCGACTCAGTTTTATTGGGGTTGCCGCACAGAAGAAGCCATGTACTACCAAGCTATCGCGCGTCAATGGCATGAAGAGCATAACTGGTTAGAGTTTATCCCAGTGGTTGAAGAAGCCCCTGCTAACTGGAATGGTAAGCAAGCCAATTTATTAGCACAAATTAAGCAAGACTATGTCAGCTTAGTTGGCTATGACATCTACATTGCTGGCCGCTTTGATATGGTCGGTGCAGCCCGTGAAGTATTTCGTGAAATGGGTGTCGATGAAGCCCATCTCTACGGAGATGCATTCGCCTTTATTAAGTAATAAAGGCGAATTCATAGCAAGCTATTCAACCTTCTCAGAATTGAATCCTTGTTGTCCAACAAAAAGCCGACTATCTCAGTCGGCTTTTTTGTTATTTGCGCTCGTTTACAGCATCAGCTTAAGGGCTAGAATTGCACCTTATCGTACTTAGACCAAGCGACTAAACCATCCATAAACGGTAAAATCCACACCGCAGTATCTTTGGTCTTGTGTACCCTGAAAAGCGTCATATTCGTGACTTGGATATCATCACGTCTAATTTCTCGATAAAAACGCATTGCAGATGGGGTAACGAAATCAGGTTTGATAAACTCTTTATGTTCGATATTGGTATAAAAAACATCAACATCATAGTCGCCAATCTTTTGTTGATATTGATTAAACGTCCCTCGTGTTTTCCACTTAATTGGCGTAGTTACACAGTCTTCATCAGTAATACAGGTCGTGGTATAAATTTGGCCACTGGTGTCATCTTCATAAACCAAAGACAGACTAAAATCACCCCGAATTAACTTTTCACCAGCCACAGGAAAGTACACATCAGCATGATAATGGTGCTCAACAATGTTACCGACACTGTCTTGTGGAATAAGTACACGGTTGTATCGAATTCTATCTTCCATTTTCTGACTGAGTGGCACAAATTCACTCATATTCAAACCAGCAGGCTCTGGAGTTAACGTATTGATATTAATGATGCCTTCACCATTACAATCATCAAGTGTATAACCAGGACACGATGCAAAAGAGTAATGAGCTCCATTTGTTAACGCAAAAGCACTAAAGCCTTTTAAGCCTTCAACAATATTACTTTCTGGCGCGAGATGTTTTTGCCATTTGGACTTATGCACTTGGTCGGTATTATCTTTATAGAGCAAAGTTGCACTTTCCGTCACACCACCGATATTCAGTTCAACTTGTTTGTCACTGCTCCACTCAGAGGTTTTTTTCAAAACTTTATGATATTCACATTGATACCAAGCTAATGTAATTAGCCCAATCACAACCATAGCGCCGGCTATTTTTACCATAACACCAACATCTAAAAACGCTGCACGCAGGGTATCGCGATCCGTTAATGACACCATTTTGACATGGCTACGTTCATTAATATGAAGTTGATAGCCACGGCGAGCGACTGCTTTTAAATGAATTTCTGAGTAAGGCTCTAACTTACGACGCAGGGTACTAATGCATTGGGTTAATGAAGTAGGCGCAACCACACGATCGGGCCAGCCTTCAGCTAATAGCTGCTCTTTAGTCCAGATCTCTTCACTATGATCGAGCAATTTTATCAGCACAGCATTTTCAGAAAACGTAAGACTGGTTTTTTCATCATTAAGATGATTAACCAGCTGCTTTGCTGAAGTATCAAGTGTTAAATATGATGTAATTTTTAGCACTGGAAGCACCTGTACTTGAGCTAATTATCTAATTTATTCCAATGATATAATATCCTAGACACTGTAAATTTTATGTGACCACATACTCAATCCAGTAAAATATTTAACTAAATAATACAGTAACTTAAACCTAATACATCTAAAGATACAAAATATGAAATAGTTTGTAAGCAGTCTGACTGATAAACCTCTTTAGCAATAATTAGCCCTAAAAACGTTTACGATAAAACAAGCCTAATGACAGCATCATCATCATTGCATTCCAACCCACTAAGGTAAGGTACAAGCTTAATACTGGCCATTGCACTAATGAAGATAGACCCTCTACGTGGCTTGAGTGAGGTGCAACCACCAACATCAATGCTCGGAACACATCGCTGGGGTTTAATAGAATAAGTAGCTGTAATACACCATTAGAAATACTCGTTGATTCAGCCACCATCATGGTCAGTAAAATGAGGTCATAAACTAATACAACAGCAACCCAAATAAACAATAAAATCGCAATTGCCTTAGCCTTTTCAATTACCTGCAAACTCACTGCGTAACCGACTAAAATAAAACACATACTTAATAAAATACTGCTGACCATTAAGTGTAAAAAAGTCGATATTAGCGAAAATAACGCCACATCAGTTAATATTCCGACCAGCAATGCTGTTGCACCAAAACCAATAAAAATAGTGAAAGAAATTACCGCTAAGTGTCCAATAAACTTACCCACCAATATTTGGCTACGGCTTAACGGATAAGATAAAAGCAGTAATAAGGTGCCCGACTCTTCTTCACCAATAAAGCTGTCGTAGCTAAGCAAGATCGCTGTAAGTGGCAAGATAAATACTGCAACTGAGCTTAAACTAGCCATCAAAAGCGGCAGTTCTGGGATAACAAGCTCACCTGTCACCACTGAGCCTGAAAAAGTAATCAATAAGGCCAAACTGGTTAAAATAATGCCAATAAAAGCCACCCAACGGTTTCGGCAGTTATCTTTAATTTCTTTTGTGGCGATAGTTAAAATTGGCGTCAACATTTATTGTCCTCAAGCAGCGTACTGCTGACGGTTATTCATGCAGTGATGATAGATATCACTTAAATCAGGTTCTTCAATTAAAAAGTTATACACCCCGCAATGCGTAGTCAGATACTTCATAATCTTGGGTTTATCTTGCTGTGAGATAATTAACTTATCTTGAATGGATAAGGCATTTAAAAAGGGATCTTCTGCGATAATACGGCTCACTTCAGTTCCGCTTATATTCACTTTCAAATCAGTCGACTGCCTTAATTGGCTCAAACTACCGCTAGCGAGGTGTTGTCCATCAGCCATAATGAATGCACGATCAATATTGTCCTCAACCACAGCCAATTCATGAGTGCATACGATAATTGCGCAGCCTTGCTGTTTCAGCTCTGCGATTTTTTGATACATAAATAATGAAGCTTGAGGATCAAGTCCAACGGTCGGTTCATCAAGCAGTAAAATGTCAGGCGATGACAAAATGGCTTGTGCAAAACCAAGTCGTTGCTTCATGCCTTTTGAATAACTCTTAACCGGATTATCTTGCGCATACTCAAGCCCAAACTCCGTCAGTACTGTCGATACCTTGGCTTTATCAATCCGTTTTAGTGCGGCAAAATAGTTAAGTACTTCTTTACCCGTCAGCTTTTCATACAAACTGATATTTTCAGGCAAGTAGCCTAAATTAACCTGGCGACGATCTTTTTCATGGGTCACCATATTCCCCATCATGGAGATTTGACCTGAAGTCGGCTTTACAATGCCTAACAGCATTTTTATCAAACTCGACTTACCAGCGCCATTATGGCCAAGCAGCGCTAAGGTTTCGCCTGCTGAAACGGTTAAGCTGATATCGCTAACAGCGGTAAAATCATCGTATTTTTTAACGAGATTCTGAACATGAATACTGGCTGTATTTTCCATGATAACCCTATTTACTTAACAACTGCTGCGCAGACTGTGGGCGATTATTTTCAATTAAGGAAGGCCGTGATGCGCTTGTCATTGGAAAGCTATCGATCACTCCAGCCTCAGGTAAAAGACTAAACTGCTGTTGAGTCCAACGTAATAAAGATGCAACAGGGCTTTTTAATAGAAAGTGCGCTTCTGGATAAAGCCAATACAAGCGATCTAAATGATCACTAGGCTGATACGCTTGTTCACTCACCCCATCACCCGAGTTATCCCAACCGATAAATCCACTCCAGTAGTTTCCCTGCTGCTGGTGACTCCACTCTACTAAGGTGTCGCCTACGTACTTTACCTGTGCTTGGTTGTTGATAAATTGATTACGATAAATTTTGTTCCCCTCGCCTCCCATGGCCATATAAATACCAATTTCACTGTGGCCAAAGTGGTTTTCATAAATACGGTTATCGCGGGCACCATAGATGAACATACTTTTACCCTCATCACCCGTCGGCATTTTGGGCTGAGGATTAACGATATTATCTACCTGATTTGCATGGATGTCTGAGTCATTGGTCATGTTTAGCAACACCCCAAAAGTCGCCGCATTGTCTACGCGATTATGATGGAGATTAATCCGCTTTGAGTTCATTAATGCATAACCGCCATCAACATCCACAGCGACATTATTTTTGGCTTCATCACCTTCGGTATACATGTAGTGAATACCGTACTGCTGAGATGAGAAATGATTGTCATCGATGAAGCTATTCTTACCTGACTCAAGGTATATCCCATCCCTCACATCTTTGATGGTATTCCCCTCAATCACCGCGTCATCAACCCTTTTTAGATAAATGCCATCGCCTCTGTCGAGTACAAAAAATTGCTTATTCCCTATGATGTAATTGTTATAAATCTCAATATGCGAGGTATTATCAGCCCGAATACCAAAGCCATCACCGGTTAAATTATTCCCAGAAATCACAATATTACTCATACCATCATTCACTAAGATGCCAGCATTAAGCTCGTACTGATCTGAGCCCCAATTTAGTATTGTTAACTGCTCAACACGAACATCACTGCTTGCAATCGTAATGGCGCTGCCCTTGCCCTGGGCATCAATAATTGAACAAGGGTGTCCTATGAGTGTCAGAGGTTTGTTAATAACGGCATTGCCAATGTAAGGTTGGTCCTGCAGCAACACAGTGTCATGGGCGTTAGCTTCATCAATGACCTGCTGCAGCAAAATGACATTAAGCGAATTTTGCACGTCGGTGTCTGTCGAGTTTGCGAAAGCACAAGGGGCGTTAATAACACCGATTAACCACAACCCATTAAGCAAAAATTTAACCATGGTTTTCCTCACTTTCGCCTCGATTTACCTTGGCAATGAATCATCACTCACCATACTGTAAATAGACGCTATAACAGCGCAATAAAATCGGCCAATATCCTAAGTCAATTAATGATGGCTCATGCCTTCGCCGAGTAATTCGATAGTAATATCATCAAAGCCTAATACCGCGCCGCCATATTCATTGGCAAACTGCTCGGCGGCGTTAACTGTGCTAAATGAGGCAACAGCAGGTCCCATCACAGCTTGACGACTTGTACCATAAACATAGGTAGCAGTTTTACCGTCAATGAAGTGTTCATCTTTAGGATCATCCCAAGATGTTGCCGCCATATCGTGTACCCAAATTTGTGTCACCTGACGGGCATTTTCTGGCTGAAGTAAGAAACTAAACATGTCACGGGTTGAGCAAAAAGAAGGATTTTTTTCCACATTTTTCAGTTTTAGCTGGCCTTTGGGGCCTGGATATTTGGTGATCATCATGCCGCACATATGGCAACGATCGTGTTCATGTATTGCATGTGCATGACTATCAGCCTCTGTTGTAACATTGTCAGGTTGGCAGGCAAATAAGAAAGGAACGAGTAACAGTAGCGATAGTATTTTTTTCATTTCAGTTTTCCAATTCAATACAGGCTATTACCTGGTAAAAAGAATCACCCTTAAAAATGACTAAGGGAAGACATAAGACTTAAGGGTGACTCTGGCAACACTAAATTGCGTATGTTTGACCTGCATATAGGATAAACAGACGTAAACACATCATGCCGCTAATGGCACATACGCCTGATAGATAGAACGCTTTAGCTGAATGACTAAAGGTTTTACCGGTGGCAAAGTTAAGTAGAATAGGGCCTAAGAACCCAACACCTACGACACCAATCCAGAACAAGTTTGCCCACACACCAGAGGTAAATGCAGCAAAAGCTGACTGCGCCCCTGCATTTCCTGTCGCAAGTGACATCGCAATCATGCAAATAAACAAAATTTCCGCAATCATGATTGGCCATTCAGCTCCATGAAGGATTTTAAGTTCACTGCTATGCATGTCTTCTTTAAACAAGAATACTGACAACATTTTTGACGCTGCAGCACCCGCTGAAACACCCGACGCAATGAATAACGCAGGTAATACTGCAGTATTAATGAGCGGGAAACGGATTAACGCTGAAATCAAGAAACCGGTATAAGCACACACTGCTGCTGCTAAAATTAACGCCGTCACTTCGCAAGGCTTACGAACGGGTTTAAGCATAGTAATAATAGGCAACAAGAAGTTGAGCGCTGGTATGGTTTTGATTTCATCTTCAAAGGCATATAAACACAACACTGCAGTTAGCGGGATGTATACACACAGTGCAATTACCCCGATAGACATCACTGAAGTGAAGTTATAGAACACCAAAATACGCCAGAAGAATAATGGGTTAGTTAAGTCTAAAACCAGACATAACATCCCAAGTGCAATCGTCACGAATGAGATTAAACTGGCAGCTTTGTATAATGGTGTCGTAGCTGTTTGCCCCTTAAAGAAGCGAATAGCCAATGCCACTACTAACGAACCACCCGAAATACCGGCTAAGAAAAGGTAAACCGCAATTGGCCAAGGCCATGCCACCCCTTCAGATAAGCCCATGGTAAATTCCATTGAACCGTCCATCTTATACCCCCAACTTTACGACTGGAATGTAACGAAGGCTTGGTTCGGTACCAAACTGCGGTTTCATACGTACAGAGTCTTTTACCGCTAATAACTTATTAACGTATGAGGTTGGATCGTTAGCATCGCCAAAGATCAACGCATCATATTTACACTGTTGCACACATGCAGGTAACTCACCTTTTGCCAGCTTACTGTTTAAACAAAAATCACAGTTATCGGCGACATCAGTTTCTTCATTGATAAAACGTGCATTGTAAGGACAAGCGCCAATACAGTATTTACAGCCAGCACATTTACTGGCGTCCATGGTGACGATCCCAGTTTTAGGATCTTTATGTGCAGCACCAGTAGGACAAACGGCAACACAAGGCGCGTTCTTACATTGTTGGCAAGACACACGAACAAATTTACGCTCACAGTTACATGCTTCTTTGCCACAATGTGGACAGGCTTGCCCTTCCACACCACCCGATTGATGTTCCATCAACAATTTTGATTTGCCATCAGGTAAGTTATTAGCGACATTACATGCCTCTTTACACTCACCACAACCGACACATTTATTTTGATCAAACACCATGACGTAATGAGGTTTATTGGCATCTTCGTTGTCATCTTTAACAGAACTACACCCCATAGGGCCTAGAATTAAAGAGGCAGCTCCCATGCCTTTTAGAAACCTCCGTCTTTCTATATTTTCACTCACAACATCCTCCCTAGTTCAGCCTTAGCTGACTGGTTTTTATTGGTTCGCTGCAAATTCAAATGACGAAATTAGCGACTCACTTCATCCAATTTAAATTCGGCTTTCATTATTGCGTTATTAATAGACTGTCTATTAAAAGATTGGGTTTGGTTGGTTTGTAGGATGCGCCAATGTTCAATGGCGACTGCATACTGACCATTAAGGTAAGCATCAGTTGCCAATATCATTCGGGTATTAAGCTCGTCACGTTGTAAATTCAACGCAGTATCAATAACCTTGCGTGCCTCAGGTAAAAACTGACGACCATCGCGGTAATACATTGATGTGGCTTGCATGCCTAATAACCCGGCATCTTCGCCGACTAGCTCAATAAGCTGACTTAACGTATCGACAGAGTCGGCATACATGCCACCTTCTGCATAAGATTGCGCTAACGCCATTAATGCCATTTCATTAGTCGGTTGCTGCTGTACTTGTTCTCGCCCTTTTGTGATTTTGGCTGCGATCAAATAATCTACCGAGTCATCCACTCGCCCTTTATCCCAACCTTGGAAATGTCCTCCACTGGCATATATAGATAACGAAAAGATCAATACAATTGCCGACATCCACAAAGGGTATTGGTAAGCACCGACATCTGCGAAGTCATCAGGTTCAACAGATATGGTGCTGCCCATTTCGGCATTTGTATTGGTTGCTTTCACCACTGTGCTGCTCAAATTACGGTTATATGCACAGTGATGAATCCAGAAGAGTCCGATAAATATACTCAGACATACTGCGATACCTAAGGCCAGAATATTCATAAGTGTCTCTTCTTTCTTTAAAAAAACGATTAAGTGTTGTCGCTTAGTGAGAGCCGTGTGAGCCCATTGCGCCGTTCATACCCATACCACTTAGGCCCATGCCTTTAGCGTTTTCACTTGGCTTTTCAGACTTCACTAACTCGACTTCAAAAATTAATGCGGTATCACCTGGAATATCGCCAGCGCCATCCTTGCCATAAGCCAACTCTGATGGAATAACAAAGCGGAATGTTGACCCTTCTGGCATAAGACGTAAGCCTTCTTCCCAGCCTGGAATAGCGGTTAATAATGCAAAACGAACAGGGTCTGTGGTTTCATCAAATACTGTGCCGTCAACCATCGTGCCTTTGTACTTCACAGTGACAACATCTTCCGCTTTAGGTTTTACGCCTTCACCCATTTTGATCACTTCGTATTGCAGACCAGATTCGGTAATGGTGACGCCATCTTTGTTTTTGTTTTCAGCTAAGTAAGCTTCACTGGCTTGCTTGCTTTCAAGGGCAATTTGTTTCATTTTTTGCGAGCTTAATAAGTTCAGTAATTCACTGCGCTCATTTAAGTAAGTGAGTACTTCTTCATCCGACATTTTTTGCTCATTTTTTAGCGCATCAATCACACCATCAATGACTTTTTGCACATCAACTTGAGCACCCAACTCTGTTTGGTTATAAATTTGACTGGATAGGTAATTACCAATCGAAGCACCCATACTGTAGGAATGTTTTTCAATATCATTTTCAACGTTTTCAGTAGCAAAACTTCCTGCTGAAAAAACCAAAGACATACAAGTTGCAACTGCTAAAGTGCTTTTAGTTAATAGCTTCATTCGATGTTCTCTCTTTAAAAAGTTAACCTGCGGACAACAAGCCTCAGGCTGTTAATCGGTAATAAAATCGTTATGGTTTTTCTATGACTCTGCCAGACAAGCGCCAGCCGTAAATTCCTTCGGCCATATGTCTAACTCCTGTGTACCCGAGCTTTACTGTTTCGCGAGCAGCCATCGCACTCGAAGTGCATAAGGTATTTGCACAGTAGAAAACCATCACGGCATCCTTATTTTTTGGAAGTAACTCTTTCCAGTTCTTCACATTGAAATACACAGCGCCTGGAATAAATCCTTCAGCCCATAATTCCAATGTGTTTACATCAAAAAAATAAACATCTTCATTGCCCACTAATGACTCAGCTTCACGCATTGAAATCGGATTAAGCTGAATATTGCTCATTTTTACAGGGATTAAATCTCCCCCAGCTCCTGCAAAGACTTGTGCTTGCACGGCAATAAACAACGAGATAGAAATCAGGAGGTTGCTAAGTAATTTTTTCATGGTCTTTCTCTCTAAATATCTCGGCATCGGCTGATGCCGAGCTATTAAAAATGGCAACGAGCGATTGCTCGTTGCCATCTGGGTTTTACATTTTTTTACCATTAATAATGGCTTGAGCTTGGGTCACGTAAGTTAATGCTGCGTCGATACGTTTTTGGGTATAACGCGCACCATGAACACCCCAAGAACCGTCTTTTTCAAGTAAGGTCACTGCATCTTGAGCTTTATCAGCCAACAGAAGTACTTGTGATTTATCTTCAACAGATAACTTAGTCACTTCTAGTAATTGGTCGATAGCTTCAAGTGCACCAACAACTTGAGCGTAAGTTTCTTTAATTGGTGTTTGGAACTTCATGACTTCGCCGTAGATCTCTTGTTGATCTTCGTAGTGTAGGCTTGGGTCAAGTTCAGATTGGAACTGACTATGACAACCTTTGCCATTTACAACGTTATCATCAGAGGTCGCAGTACGAGCACAAGACCACATTAAGTCTAAGTAGTTATTACCATCTGCGTTCTTCGCAACAGTCCAACCTTTAGTCGTCGCTTCACGAGACTTGCCTTCTGGTGGATTTAGCGTTTTCTGAGTTGGGTCAATTTCGATTTTCCACATGTGAGACTTACGTACGGCATCGAAACCAGCTTGATCAGGGAACTGCATTGCGGTGAAGTTTTCACAGCTGCCCATGTTAGGCATGTGACAACTTGTACAGCTTTGCTCGCTATGAGTTTTCGTATTGTCAGCAATTTCTGCTTGCGCAGCGTGACAGTCTGAACACTCTTTCTTCATTTTCGGTTTGGTATAACCAGACTTCCAATCGTTGCTTGTCACTTCATGCGGATCATGACACGTGGCACAACGCATGCCTTTTTCATAATGCATAGAAGCAAACATTTGCGATCCTTCAGTACCACATGATGGACATGCAGACTTCATTTTCACACCGAAGGCATACTCAAGTTTCTCTTGACCTTGTTCAGTATCAGCTAACTCATCAACATAGTTGAAACGTTGGTGACAACGTTCACAGTTAGATGGCATACCACCGCCATTACCGCCGTCTAAGTGACCACCAGCGCCGTGACACTCTTCACAAGCAATACCTTTAGAAATCGTATGCTCACGAAGTTTTTCAGGGTCGCCTAATGCCGCTAAGTACTCATCTTTGCTTTGGAAGTCGAACTTGAAGCTATGACAAACTTCACAGTAAGAACTCGCTGGTTGGAACAACATTTCTTTTTCGTATTTCGCACCGTACGAGCTCATGCCCACTTGGTGAGAACCACTTAATCCAAATGCTTTACCTTCGTTTGTTGCAGGGAACTCTGGAATGGCAGCATTAATTTTTGCCGCCATTTCAGGGGTAAGCCACTCCGCCCAACCACGTGAGAATTGGTTACCACCAGCAATCATTTTACCGGTGCCATCTTTTAGTAAACCATCACGGATATGGTAAGTACCACGCACCATCCACGCATCAATGAAACCGTATTTTGTACGAGGCGTACCAACGGTTGCATAAATGGCATCAGGGGTAATACCGTCAGGTAAGATAGAAGTATCTTTAGTGTTGTACATGGTTTTGTTCAAATCGTTATCGACTTCTGGATGCTCTCCAGGGAAACGAATTGTTTTAGAGTGACGAGAACGACTCCATGCTTCATATTGCACAGCATGACACTCACCACATTTTTCAGGTCCAACAAACTTGTTCGGATAATCTAAAATAGATTTTGCCCCCAGGCGATATTGCACCGCACTTGGACGACCAACACGTTTGCTGTATTTCGGGCTATTACCAGTATCTAAATATTCTTCACCACGGTCACTAATGTGGTAATCACCCACTAAGTTACCTTCTTCATGGTATTTAAATAATGGATGGTTTTGAAATAAGTAATCAAAAAGTTCTTTTTCTTGAACAATATAATCTTGCAGCGTTTTAACGCCTTTTGCTTCTTCATCACCATTTGGGGCTGCAAGTACTTTTTGAGCTGTTTTACCCATGGCTGGCACACTATCATATTTACCAGCTGCAGTTGCATTGCCAACAATGCCAAGACAAACTAGCACGCTTAGTGCTGTCATCTTGTATTTAGCCTGTTTCATTGTCCCACTCCTAATCATCATTATTTTATATTTTGTCGTCGAACCTGGCAGTTCAGCGAACGATATAATTAATTTGAGCAAGAGTTATTTTAAAGCTAATAAGCCATCAAAAATTGAGCTAGATCACACCAAAAAACGCCTTACAGATAACAAAAAATAAAAGCAAAAATAAACAACAAAATCAAATAGATATAGTTTATTTTATTTTATTTTTTATATAAAAAGGCGATTTTTTTATCTGTGAAAAATAATAAATATTACTTTTATAAAATAAAAACTATTCACTGGGAAAATAGTAAGATCCATCTCACAGAAAGTTAATACTAAGATAGTTAACCTCTACTCAAGGTTATTTAGGCACAACATAATAATTATAAAACTAGACTAACAAATAACATTAATACGGATTAACTTTTAATATCATTGAATATATAAATTCCATTTCATTTATTTAGAAGTTATTAAAACACACATATATAATAGGTAATAATATGATTCCTGAAATTGGACATTTACTATTAATAATAGCGACTGTGCTATCATTATTATTAGCTATTATACCTATGCTTGGTTTATCGAATAATAATGATTATTTAATTAGCTATTATCGTCTACTCAGTAATATGATGATTAGTGCATTTATTGGTGCCATTATTTGTTTAGGCATCAGCTTTATTACTAATGATTTCTCTGTTGCTTATGTCGCCGATCATTCCAATACGCAACTTGCCACATTTTATAAAATAGCTGCGATTTGGGGGAGTCATGAAGGATCAATGTTGTTTTGGGTATCGGCCATCGCCCTGTGGACTGCGATTATTGCCAATACTCATGCTAATAATCATCATGCGTTTTTTATTCGTACCGTATCGGTACTAGCATTAGTGATTTTTGGTTTTAGCTTATTTATCATTTTCACTTCTAATCCTTTTGTTAGATTACTGCCGAATTTTCCTATTGAAGGGCGAGATTTAAACCCTATCTTGCAAAATATCGGGCTGATTATTCATCCTCCGTTATTATTTCTTGGCTATGTCGGTTTAACAGTATGCTTTGCAGCATCAGTCGCCGCGCTAATTGGCAAGGAATTTACTCAGCAACATGCACGTTATCTAAGACCTTGGGCATTAATGGCTTGGGTATTTTTAACTGGCGGGAATGCATTTGGCTCATGGTGGGCTTATAACGAGCTTGGTTGGGGTGGTTGGTGGTTTTGGGATCCGGTTGAAAATGCCTCATTTATCCCATGGCTTGTGGCTACGGCTCTGGTTCACTCAGTGACCATGAGTGAACGACTCGGACAATGTAAAAAGTTTACCTTATTCTTAGCTATTTTAGCGTTTTCGCTCAGTTTATTAGGTACCTTTATTGTCCGTTCTGGCGTAGTGCAATCAGTTCATGCCTTTGCCGCCGATCCGACTAGAGGAATGTCGATTTTATTCCTGCTAATTGTATTTGCTGGTAGTGCTTTAGGTTTATTTGCCACCCGAGCGCAATACATTCAGACCCGTGATAAATTTGCTCTGATATCCCGTAATAGCCTTCTGCTAATGGGTAACCTATTACTTGTTGTCGCCGCATTGTCTGTCTTATTAGGGAGCTACTACCCTATAATTTATCGCGTGCTCACTGGCGTAACGATTTCAGTAGGTGCTCCTTACTTCAACAGTATTTTTGTGCCTATTGTGGTGATACTAAGCCTATTAATGGGGCTTGCTCCCTTGCTACGTTGGCAAGTCGATAAACGCTCAAACCTCACTGTACCTGCAATATTATTGCTCATCTCAACAATGACTGCAGCGATATTCAATGTCGCACTCGAGCAGGCCAATGTATGGTTTTTCCTCGGATTAGCCTCTGTTACTTGGTTAGTGCTGACAATCATGGTTG
Source organism: Shewanella sp. P1-14-1 (assembly GCF_001401775.1). NCBI lineage: Bacteria > Pseudomonadati > Pseudomonadota > Gammaproteobacteria > Alteromonadales > Shewanellaceae > Shewanella > Shewanella sp. P1-14-1. The sequence continues at coordinate 92,012 of NZ_LKTL01000005.1, forward strand.
CCATTACTCAGCACCAACAAGGTGCAGATAAACATCATAGCCGCCGATTTTATGCCATGTGCCTTGCACACCTTGGCGTTGCGATGGCCATACTTGCAGGTACCGTCGTTTCAAATCTTGAGCAAGAAGAAGTGCTCAGTATGGGACCTAACCAAGGTAGAGAACTCGCCGGTTATACATTTGTCTTTGAGCAAACTCAGCATGTGACAACGCAAAGCTATGATGCACTGCAAGCCAATATCCTCGTAATGGATAGCAATGAAAACCCTATTGCGTATGTCTATCCGCAACGTCGCACCTTTAAAACCAACGGTATGCAAATGTCAGCAGCAGGTGTGCATTCGAGCCCGTTAAAAGACTTATATGTTTCAATGGGTACACCGCTAAATGACACCGAATACCTGATCCGTATCAGCTATAAACCACTGATAAATGGCTTATGGCTTGGTGCATTAATGATGATGATTGCAGGGCTAGTGGTGGTCTTTGGTTGTAAAAGTCCCTTATACCGCCATCAATCACAAACAGCTCGACCTCTAAAACAGCTTCAAGCCTTGTCTCAATCACAGGCATTACAGGAGCCGACATCATGATATTTCCAACAGTTAATTCGTCTCGATTAGGCTCATTGAGTCATTTATCTCACATCTTGATTAGTCTGATTATCAGCGTATTGATTGCCATCAGTGTAAAACCAGCAAGTGCTGAAGATATCACTATGCCAAACGAGTATAGCGCCAGTGAAAAGCGTGCATTGGGGTTTGAAATTGCACAAGAATTACGTTGTCCAATTTCCGACAATCGCAGTTTGTTTGATTCACAAACTCAAATTGCTAATGAACTTAAAGGGCATATTTTTCAAAAACTCGATGAAGGCCAATCTAAACAACAAATCATTGATTTTATGGTCGCTCGCTTTGGCGAACGGATCCGCTACACCCCAAGTTTCCACTCAGGCACGTTGGCATTATGGGTCATTCCACTTGGATTAATCTTACTTGCCGCTTTTGGTGGCATTGCTTGGATCAAAAAACAACAAGCCGACTCAGCGCCACAATCTTATGAGAATTATTATGAATAAATTACTTCCATTTACCATGCTATTACTGACTGGCAGTCTGCACCTTAATGCTGTCGCTAGTCCTAATGAAGCCAAAGTCTATGAAACCGGTGAACCTATCGCTAAACCTATGGTGATGTCCCGATTTGTCGAACTGCACAATGCCAGAAAAATTAAAGATATTGATTTCAAAGACCAACAATTAAAAACGGTCAATTTGAAACAGCATCAAGGTAAATTGGTCATGGTAAACCTATGGGCAACATGGTGTGCGCCTTGTATCAAGGAAATCCCAGCCATGCAGGCGATTAAAGCGCGCAATAAAGATAATGACTTTGCTTTAGTCCCTATTTCGATTGACGAAGACCCAGCCAATATCCAACCGTTTTTTGAAAAACACGGTTTTGGAGAATATGCCACTTGGATCGATCCCGACAAAGACATTGATTACATCATGCCTGCAGATTTACTCCCTGCAAGTTTCTTTCTTGACGGCAAAGGGAATCTTGTTGGGTTTGTTCGAGGCTATATCGATTGGACTGACGAAGGTATTCAACCTTACTTAGATGGCTTAATTGCCAAATATGCCAATAGATAACAAATCAGTTTTAGTTTCATCATCACAAAAGGTTCTATTAACCTCCGCCCGATCCCTGTTTTATGGGCGGTTATTTTTATTATCTTAACGGTGACCCTGTGTCGCCGTTTTTCTTGTAGTACGAAGTGCAATTCATTACCATAATCGCCTATTTTATTAACTAGGCTTACTGACTCATGAAGTTATCTGTTTTAGACCAATCCATTTTTGACCATTTATACCGTGATATCAGAGAATTTCGCAGCACCTTTGATTTACCCATCGAAGATGCGACTAGCCTAGATGATAAAGCGGATACCCTACATACCTCACTCATCATTGAAGAGTTAACAGAGCTTGCTGAAGCTGACTGCCGTGTTGAACAAGCTGACGCCATCGTTGACTCGGTTTATGTGCTTATGGGGCGTTTAGTGCATTTAGGCGCTAGCAAAATCACTGACCGCATAGAAATTAGTTACTTAATTGATTTACTGTTATGTGTGGCTAACAATCGCGAAATTAACTTTATTGAATGTTGGGATGAAGTCCACTCAAGCAACATGAGTAAAGTGTGCCGTAATGAGCAAGAATTAGCTGAAACAGTAGCCCATTATGCCAAGCAAGGCGTTGAAATTGTTGGCAGCACCAAAGGCGAGTTTATCATTGCTAAATGTGCAAAAGATGTAGAAATGGCGGGTAAAGTCGTTCGCCAAGGCAAGGTATTAAAATCGGTTTATTATCGACCTGCTGACTTAGCCAAATTAGTGAGTAACTAATCCAAGTAGGCCAAATTAAGTGCATTATCAATGCCGACTAATCAGCTCAAATGAATAACAATAATGCGCCTACGTTGGCGCATTTTTTTATGCACAATCTTCACCTATGCGCTTGGTAACAATTCGAAAGATTACGCCGCTTGATTATGTTCAACATTCACCAATGTCTCGAACACCTTTTCTGGCTCAGCAACTTGAATGTGCAATACGGTGAGCTTTTCAACTAATTGCCCTAACCCGCCAAAATACCATTGTGGCGTGTTAAAACGTATGGTGAGATTAGTCTGCTCGCCTCGCCCAATGGCCAGCTCATCATCAACAACCTTCTTGGCTATTTGATTCACCTCTACCGCTTCAATCTCATTAACATCAATCGCCATAAAGCCCCAAATGGCATTATTAATCACTAGTCTATCGCGGATTAAATACATTGAGTAATGGCGCGCGATACGATAATTCGCCACCAACATCACCAAGGTTAAACTGATGATTGAAGACACGATAATCGCGGCTAATTCACTCCAGTGAACCAACATCATATAGCTGGCAATACAACTAGTTAAACAACCAGTAAGCATGAATAACAAATGCCAAGGCTTAGCACTCATTAACTTAATGTGGCTGAGAGCTGTGGGATGATGACGAGAAAACCATGGAATAGCGTAATACCAGTTTGTGGGTTCACCCGCCACGATAAAGGCAATAGACAGCGCTTTCTCATCCTTATCTGCATACATTTCTACCGCACTGACTCTCGGGTCGCCTTTTACCTTTCTAACCTTTAATAAGCCACGAATAATCGTAAACACGAGGTAAGCTTCAATGATCAATAACCCCCCAACAATGGGATATCTTAACCAAGCAACAAACTCAAAATAGTCGGCAATATCTGCCGGAAAGCTGAGCCTTGCGACCAAGCTGCTAGTGCTTAAAATAATAATCAGCTTCCACCACTTTTGGCCGCCTTTTTTAATAATGCAGTACCAATATGTCAACGGAATAATGACAAAGTAACCAATAGCAATCAGAGTTAATGTTAGCTCGTCACTACTGTTTGTCAGTGTTTCGGGCGTAAGCTGTACACCAAGAGTAAATAGCACTACCGCAATAGCTAAAAAAATCAGTCGGTATTTTACGACAGGTCTCATAGCAATATCCTTATTGGCTAAGTTTGTTATCCATCACGATATGACTCTCAATTCACTCGTCACATCACTTCGTAAACTAATCCACTGAGCTGATTATTTTTCAGCAGATAAAAACCAGCTTAGCCCTTGAATTGCCGCTGTTGGAAACGCCATATTATGGGTTGCCGCTTCTATCACCTGTAATCGAACATTGAGCGTTTGTGCAGCTGATAATCTGTTCTTTTGGGACAAAATCGCCTGAAACGCTTTCGCATCTGCCACCATGTCATGACCATACTCAGTTAGCGCTGCCGTTTCATATTCACCAATTGCGATATAAACCTTGGCATTAACGTCTTTTAGCATAAAGTCAGCTGAACGAAATTGCTTCATCAGCTGCTTGTCATCAAACCATAATGACGGACTACTCAATAGATAATGGTTAAATAACTTTGGCTGCTTTAGCAAAGCATAGGCGCCAAATAAGCCACCTAAGGAATGACCAATTAAGGTATTTTGACTAGGGTTGGTGCGATAGTGTTTATTGATATGAGGCATGAGCTTGTTAGCAATAAAATTCAGGTGTCTCTGGGCTTCACCGGTTTTACGCTTCCAGCTTTTATCTGAACTTGGTGTGTAGTCCCTTATCCGACTCGCTGCTGGGCTCATGCCTTCTTGCCAGTCAATGCCGACTAATATGGCTTGATCCATTTCCCGCATGTTCATCGGTAATCGTGTTACCCCAGATACCACCTGAAAGCTATACATGGCATCAGTCATATAGACTACAGGGTAATACTGAATCGGATCTTGTTCTTGATAACTGTTAGGTAATTTAATCCATATTTTATAGCTTCTATCGGAATCTTCTAAAATAATGGATGAGGTATTAGGAATGGTAAAGGCCTGCTCAGCCCTGACTGGCGCAGATAGGGTTAATAATCCCATTACCGCTACGGCCAGCAAATAAACAATATGCATCAGCTATCCTTGTTGATGTTGTTTTTAGTGATGTGTAATTAATAATGTTGTTTCACTGCAATAAGCTAAAACATAACAGAGTTAATCAGTTGTTTTAGCTTAATTTTGCAGCAATATTAGTATGGTAAAATATAATCAGCGGCAAGTGCAATGAATAACGCAAAACCAGCCCAATTGTTATTTAAAAATGCCTTAAAACACAGCGCCCGTTCGCGGCTATAAATCAGCCATTGCTGATAAGCACTGAATACAATAAAGCTGCTAATACCAACGCCGTAAAACAGTCCTCGCTCAGCTGACCAACCAGCACATATAAAACACGTCAGTGCGGCAAGTTGAAACAACGCTATCCATTGGCGATCGTAACTGCCAAATAAAATGGCAGTAGACTTAATGCCAACTTTTAAATCATCATCCCTATCAACCATGGCATACATAGTGTCGTAAGCCACAGTCCAGCACCAATTAGCCGCAAATAACCACCATGCCTCAACAGGCACATAACCAAGCTGGGCGGCATAGGCCATCGGGATTGACCAGCTCCACACTATCCCCAAAAACATTTGCGGCATATTCGTCACCCGTTTCATAAACGGGTACATAATGGTGAGAATAATCCCCACCACTGAAAGCTTAACCACGAGTGGATTTAAAAATAACACCAAGCTAAACGCAATCAGCGCCATGACGATAAATAACATCAACGCTTCTTTGCTACTGACTTCACCTGAAGCAAGTGGCCTATTTTTCGTTCGCTCGACATGGGCGTCTAATTTTCTGTCGGCAAAGTCATTAATGACACACCCACAGGCACGCATGATAAATACACCAAATACAAAGATAACCAGTACCTTTACATCAGGCATGCCACCAGCAGCTAACACCAGCGCCATCAAACATGGCCACATGAGTAATAATGTCCCAATTGGCCTGTCTAAACGTGTTAACCGTTTATAAACTGAAATCTTTTCTTTAAGCGTCCATGAGGATACTGCCATGGCTAACTCACTCCCACTTTTTGAAGTATATTCACTTCTTATTCGCCATTCTGGGTTGGCGTTATTTATGTGTGTTTGCCAAATGAATAATCTAACATGCTAAGGGCGTGTTAAAACACTTGTTTATCGTGGATATAGCGACAATGGTCACCATTTGTTCAAAATCTCGTTCCAATACCAATTATCCTATCTATCCCATATCAGATCATTGGGTTCAGAAAAACTAAACAGCCCTTCAACAACTGAAAAAGCGGTTTTGGAACGACATATACCGCCTAGCAAGACTCTAGCTTTGCTAGTGATACTAACAACCACTTACTGCCAAAGTCGGTAAAGTTCACTTGAACTCGGGCTTTATCAGCTGTGCCTTCAAAGTCAGTGACAATGCCTTGACCAAACTTAAAATGCTTCACTTTTTGGCCGACTTTAAAGCCACTGTCATTGGCAATGGATTGACGTGGTACGTTAAACCGACTGCTCATTGCTGGCGCAGAGACTGAGGCTTTCATGCGTATTTCTTCAACGTATTCAGATGGAATTTCACCAATAAAGCGTGAAGGACTGGCATAATCTTCACGACCATAAATACGACGAGACTCAGCGTAGCTGATATACAGTTTTTGCATCGCTCGGGTCATGCCCACATAACATAAGCGGCGCTCTTCATCTAAACGGTCACCTTCATCCAGTGCCATTTTGCTTGGGAAAATACCTTCTTCAACCCCTGCCATAAACACCACAGGAAACTCTAGCCCTTTAGCTGAGTGCAATGTCATTAACTGCACAGCATCAGTAAACTTGTCAGCTTGGCCTTCGCCTGCCTCCAATGCAGCATGAGATAAAAAGGCATTTAGCTCGCCCATATCTTCCAGTTCTTCAGGCATTTCAAAGCTGCGAGCTGCGGTAACTAGCTCGTTTAAGTTTTCTACCCGTGATTGGGCTTTTTCGCCTTTTTCGGCTTCGTACATTGCACGCAGTCCAGATCGCTGAATCACGGTATCCGTCATGCTATACAGACTCATATCTAAGGTGTCTGTGCGCATACCAATCACTAAATCCATAAAGCCATTAACTGCGTTCGCCGCTCGCCCTGTTAATACTTTTTCTTCTATCAAGCGAACACTGGCTTGCCACATGGTCATTTCTTGCTGACGCGCTGTAGAGCGAATAATCTCTAAGGTACGGTTACCAATACCACGAGTTGGCGTGTTCACAACCCTTTCAAAAGCGGCATCGTCATCTTTATTATTGATAAGACGCATATAACCCATGGCATCTTTAATTTCTTGGCGTTCGAAGAAACGTAAGCCTCCGTATATACGGTACGCTAAGCCTTTATGCAGTAACGCTTCTTCAAGCACACGAGACTGCGCATTAGAGCGATATAAAATCGCACAATCCGCTAAGTTGCCACCTTTGGCATGCCACTCAGCCATTTTGCCAACAATAAAACGGGCTTCATCCATTTCGTTAAAGGCGCAATAGACTGAAATAGGCTCACCCGCCTTATCTTCGGTCCACAGTTTTTTACCTAAACGCTCAGGGTTATTAGCAATTAATTCATTCGAAGCATTCAAAATGTTAGCTGTTGAGCGATAATTTTGCTCAAGCCTAACGGTATTTGAACCAGGGAAGTCATTTAAAAAGCGATGCAAGTTTTCAACTTGAGCGCCACGCCAGCCATAAATGGACTGATCGTCATCACCGACAATCATTACATTGGCAGAGTTACCCGCTAACACTCTGATCCACGCATATTGAATGGCGTTGGTGTCTTGAAATTCGTCTACCAAAATATGTTTAAAGCGTTCTTGATAGTGCGCCAAAACATGGGGTTTATTGAGCCACAATTCATGAGCACGTAATAGGATTTCAGCAAAGTCGACTAACCCAGCGCGATCGCATGACTCTTGATAAATTTTGTAGATATTAAGTAGATTTTGCTCAATAGGAAAACCGCCGGCATCAATATGCTTTGGGCGTAATCCTTGGTCTTTTTTACCATTGATATAACCTTGGCATTGACGTGGCGGATATTGCTTTTCATCTAAATTGAGGCTTTTAAGAATACGTTTAAGTAAACGTAATTGGTCATCAGAATCGATGATCTGGAAGCTTTGCGGCAAATTAGCATCTTGATAATGGGTTCGCAGTAAACGATGCGCTAATCCATGGAAGGTACCAATCCACATGCGTCCCATATTCGTGCCGACGACCTTTTCAACACGCTCACGCATTTCTGCCGCCGCTTTATTGGTAAAGGTTACCGCTAAAATGGAGTATGGACTTTGTTGTTCAACCTGCATCAACCAAGCAATACGGTGGGTTAATACCCGTGTTTTACCACTGCCTGCTCCAGCCAAAACAAGCATGCTAGAAAGCGGTGCGCCCACTGCTTCACGCTGCATTTCATTTAAGCCGTCTAATAAAGATGATACGTCCATTGGTCCTCCCAAAAATCAGGCGGGCAGTATATCAGTTCAATGGCATCTGATCCTAGGGTGCAAAGAGGCTTAATCGTATAAGCACGGATAACAAACGATGAATACCTCACTTGAGGTTCATTGATCGTCAAATTAAGAAGAAGATAAATAGGTAATTGTGCGTTTATTTTAAAGTTTGGATTAACGTCGTGATGTGCTCTCTATTTCCAGACTCCGTTTGGATTAACGTCGTGGCGCTTCGCACACACCAGAGCAAGGAGGGTGAAACTGCTCACCCTTCTTGATTCTTTATAAACCATAGTCCCAGCAGCCCCGGCGAAATTTAAACAGCAAAATTTCCAACGGAGAATCATTCAGTTTTAAACTTCGTTTGTGGTTCTAACGTGTTTCTGCCCCCAAAGTTTGTTTTATTATTTTTGAAAAAATCAACGTCGTGGCGCTTCGCCCACACCAGAGCCAAGGGGGAAAGCGCTTGTCCCCCTTAACAAACCCACAGCGCCCCTAACGAAAAATGCTGGAAAGCGCATAATTTTCGATGGGGATTGATCCAACTTTAAACTTCATTTGTTGCTAACTTCAGACTTATTCGAAAATGCTAACGCTTCCGATGGTGCATCCATGCACCGCGAAATCTATGCTCACATCCGTGTGAGCATCACGCTATTTTCTTCAACGTCCTCAATTCAAATTAAGTCTTTAGCTCTTTAAATTGTCACAAATGCAGTCAAATCGAAGAGACAATAATCCCAGTGTAGATGCGTTCAAGACCTTCGAAAACATGGATGTTTTCGCAGAGCCCACATGGATGTGTTTACGGCGAGTCTTGGATGTATCTGCACATAAGGTCGCTCTTTCACATCCATGTGATCGCGACATTTCGTTTGTCCTGTACATCCCAGCGGCAGGCAATGGATTAGATTGAAGTAGTGATCTTCTTTAACCAACCCAGTATAAATGAAGTGAAAAGTTAGTGGTTATAACACGTTTATGCCCCAAAGTTAGTTATAACCAAAGCTCTATTTAACAATGCTTATCTTCGTTTTCCATAAACATTTAAATGAAATTGCTTTTTTACAGTTGCCATCCTTACAGCCTAGATTGCACAATCTAATGAACTGTTTTTATATACAGGTATAATGAGATTTGGCTTAATTTAAATCAAAGAACTCATTAAGTAAGTCTAAAGTCGTAATATTTACTTAATTAGAAAACTATAATTAATTGATAATATTAAAAATAAACTTAAGAGATCGTTTTTTTAACGATATTATCGCGCAAGCCCGTTTTGTTTTATGATGTTGAGAGCATTTTATTGCTTTACATCAAAGAGATAGAAAATGTACGATGATATAAATCAATAACTTAAACGGCCGACTTTATCAGGCGAGCCGTATAATAAGCTGTTATGTTTTAAAAGTTTCGGAGTCACCAGCTCCGTATGTCGCTTGGTAGGCGGCTAAAGGGCGACACCTTATCTAGAGCAGGAGCTCGAAATTTGGGCTGGTTGTGCCAGCAGAAATCGTCCGATTTGAGGTCGCTTATACTAGTAATAGCGCCTCAGGCCGCTCGCAAGGCGGGATATAAAAACGAGTCTTTCATGACTCAACCGGTTGAGTCGGTATAGTGGAATTAAACCATGAAAACCAAACTCAGCATTGAAGTAAAGTTTGATGTAGCAAAGATTATTACAGCGCTTAGCGGCCTTGTATTGGTAATTGCTCACATCGCTCAATACTTCTAAAAAAGTCCAAGGGGTGTTGCAAACACCCCTTGGCATTTCAGTATAATTATAAGCACCACCTATGTTTTCTCGTATATTTTGGTGCCATGGTCTATGAGGCAATATGAAAGAATATAGGTACGATCCTTTTGTAACAGGGGTCTTCGTAGGGATTGGATTATTGTTGATTTGGTATTTTTCATCCTTGGCGATAGAGAAGAAAATTTTACCATTTTATTTTGATCATATTTTTAGGTTTATAACTATTCTAGGCGGTGCATTTGTAGCATTTAGGTTTAACTCTATGCTCGAAGGAAAGAGACAGGAAAGAGAGCGAGAAAGAAACAAAAACTCTTTACTGTTAGATAAAATTGAACATGCTATTTTCAAAATTCATGCTTATTCGAGATCAGGAAAAAAATACCTGTGGAGTATAAAAAGGGACAATCAGGATATTATTCGTGATAAAGAAGCTTCAACCGAAGCTAGAGAGTTGATCTATGAAATTGAAGTATATAAAAATATCTATTTTGAAGAAATGCCATTGGATCCTAGCGCTTTATACGCTGAGTTAGAAAGATTAGCTGGAGAGTGCGATAAACATTGGATGAGAGTTCCTAAAGGCGAGAATACAGATATACAACCTAAGCTTGATGCGTGTAAATCTGTAGCAAATGAAGTACAAAAATTGGATGCGTTGTTAGCTCCTGTTTTGGAATGGTGCCTTAAAGCAGCGGACTCATACAAGGAAGTAAAAACATAATCGGGTAGCCGGAGGTATCTAGCCTCCAGCCCCCACACCACCCTGCATGCGGCTCCGCACAGGGCGGTTCATTTAGAACGCCTAACCAAGCTTTCTGGTTAGCCTATTTATTACAATAGTGAACTGCGATCCATCCATCTCTTAGTGAACATAAACCCGCTTTCTTCAGATACTCATTACTTAGCGCTTGCTGTATCCCTGGTGTTTTTGAACTTCTCCATGGGCCTTTGCTTGTGATTCCACAGGCAACAGCGGCTTGGATCCTGACGCCACGCTTTAGTAAATTTTGCACCTTCGTCCGTGGTTTTCGCCACTGACGCCAGTAGCACATACGTACCCGACGGCGGATCCAATGGTCTAAGTCGACACATCCTTGATAAGCATTAGCGATGCCAAAGTAGTTAATCCAGCCTTGCATATATTGCCGCATCTTAAACAATTGATAACCCATGCTTACGCCCCAATTTCGGTTTGTTAGCCGTCTCAACTTTTGTTTGAAAATGTGTAATGTTTTAGCATGCCACTGGATCTTTCCTCGGTTAAATGTAAACCCGAGGAACTTACTTTTTCCTACCTTAACCACTTGGCTTTTCTGTTCATTAACGACCAATTTTAGTTTCATGGCAAGGTAGCGAGTAATGCTCTTTAGTACCCGTTCACCCGCGCGAAGTGACTTTACCAAAATGATAAAGTCGTCCGCGTAGCGGGCGAATTTATGCTCTCGGCTTTCCAGCTCTTTATCCAAACTATCCAACATAATGTTTGATAGTAATGGCGAGAGTGGCCCGCCTTGAGGTACACCTTCAAAGCTTGCTTCAAATTGGTCATTGACCATCACACCTGCACGTAGATATTTACCAATAAGCGCCAACAGACGCTTATCCTGCACCTTGCTCCTAAGTTGAGTCATCAAGAGATCATGATTAACTCGGTCAAAGAACTTGGACAGATCAACATCAACGGCAAATTTACGTTTCTGTTTGATAATATCCCTAACTTGCAGTACCGCTTGTTTGGCGTTTCTATTCGGCCTAAAACCAAAGCTATTCGTCGAGAAAAAGGGGGCAAACAACGGCGTGAGTATTTGAGCGATTGCTTGCTGGATCACACGGTCAATGACGTTAGGGATCCCCAATTAGCGTTTACCGCCATCGGGTTTGTCGATCTCTACGCGCCTGACCGCTGAGGGTTGGTATTCACCTCGCTCTAATTGATATTTACACTGTTGCCAGCCGCCTTGTTGCATCCAGAGCGGGAAGGCTTCGATGGTCATGCCATCGATGCCCGCCGCACCTTTATTGGCTTTAGCTTGACGCCAAGCTCGGTGTAGATTTTCAGGTTCGAGCAGTTGTTGAAATAGATCGCGGTTGAAGGCCGGTTGCATATCAATACGCTGCCGATAGTAATCGTCTGGCGACGTAGTGGGTATCGACAAGTTTGACAAGACTCCTCCTTCTTCTAAATGTTCAGGCCTTCACCATGTACCCACAACGCTAGCGCGGGGTATGCTATCCCATCCATTACGATGGGCGTTGGGCTACTATGCCGTCTGCTGACTTCTGCTTAATCACACGCTGAGTTACCCCGTCATGCGCTATCGGTTTCCATCTGATTCGCTCTTTTCAGTCGATGACGCTGAAAAGCCAAGGCACTTATAAAGCAGAGCCTGACTGGTTAATGACCGATCGCTTGTTAAGCAGATCTCCCCAGATAAGAACATGAACTTTCTTTGCACTGCTGCATCATTTACGGTGGCCATTAGATCACGTGGTTTCGTCGTCTTGTGCCAACTCACCTCTAGCCTACGCCTCATATGATGTTCTTGTTCATCAGCTCGCAAATTTGCTAGCGGCTTCCTTCAGACCAACCCTCACGGATAAGCCCTTGCCATTCGCTAGTAGTTAACGTTTAATAACAATATGTTATTTGAACGGTGATCTTCCTACAGAGGACTTTCACCTCATTAGTTCATGCCCATGCTGGGCGTACACAAGTCGTTTAAAAGGACAAAAAACAGTTGGCTTTTGCTCCTTCGTCGCTAATTTTAGCCAACAATTTTTTGCCTCTTAACGAGGCGTTAGCATGTATATGAAACTTGTCGAAAATTCAAAGTTTGTTTTATTAATGACCGTAGGGAGTTTTGCTCTCGTGGCTTTAATGTTATTTCTTGGGTACGTGGACGATCCACGGTTCGCAGATAATGAACTCACTAATGATGAGATGTATTGGTGGGAAAGAATACTACTCATTCAAGGTGTAGTATGTGCAATTACATTGTGGGCTTGTTCTTCGTTTCATTGCTTTAAATTTAACAGCAAATTGCTAGCAATAATTATTTTTGTAGTTTGGCCTTTAGCTTATTTATATAGTTGGGTAATTGCCATAATGTCTAGCATGCAGACGCAAGCTAACAAGAGTTCAAGCTGTCAACTTTAACTAGATACTTCTAACTCATTTTTGTCCAAAAGTGAGTTAGAAAGTGTTCAAACTTTACCATCAAAAAGTCACATTCATGTGACTATAAATTATCAAGCGGTTGCCTTAATACCGCTCATGACAACGCGAGTTTTTTCAATCTTTATTATGGTCGCACAGTAATAGCCAAAGGAATAAACCTGCCAATAGTTATTCGAGCAAGACTCAAGTAGCCTGAGGCTACTTGAGGGAATTGAATGCTGATGGGTAACAATGGATCTGAGATCTAAATCGATTCATTGCCCTATTGACATAAAACTTTATTAAGCTTGAATTTCAGCAGCCACGACAGAAATTTCAACCAATAGTGCCTCACGTGCCATTTTAGCCGCAACACAGGCGCGAGCAGGAGCATAGCCTTCAATCACCCATGCATCCCAAACGGCATTCATTTCAGAGAAGTAAGACATATCTTTAACGTAGATGGTGGCAGATAATATGTGTTTTTTATCACTGCCTGCTTGCAATAATAACGCCTCGACTTTATCCAGCATGGTTTGGGTTTGCTCTGTGATATCTTTAGTGGCATCTTGGCAAACTTGACCACATAAGTAGATAGTACCGTTATGTTTTACAATGCGGCTCATACGTTTGCTGGTTTCTATGCGTTCTATTGTCATGCTGTTTTCTCGTTTATCACTGAAGTAAGTGCCCTATTATCAGCCATAAAAAACCATAAACACAACTGAGAATCCCTCATTGTCTCTTCGAACACTATTTAGCTTAACCCAGTTCAGGTGTGAGCTAACCAGCGAAAAATAGCCTCTGCATTGACAAGTAAATCACCCACTTATTACACTGATTGTGCGTGTCACTCATATAAGACCACAGTATGCACATCAATGATTTAGAGTTATTTATTGCCGTAGCCAAATTAGGCAGTTTTTCCAAAGCAGCTGAATCACTTGATACCCGACGGGCATTAGTCAGTCGTCGTATTGCCGACTTAGAAAAACACCTCGGCGCGCCACTTTTTATCCGCACCACTCGTGCAATGTCGTTAACCCCCAACGGTGAGCAATTTCTTGAACAAGTAGAGCCTCTGGTTAATCAGCTTCGAAATGCAGCTCATGTGATGCGAAACGATCAAGCTGAAGTCCAAGGACGAGTGAGAATTGGCCTTATTCCATTCACTGACAGATTGCTAGATAAATACATCGCAGAGTTCGTCACTAAATACCCTAATGTTCAGTTAGATATTTTTATGGTGAATGGGGGTTATAAAGAGTTGGCGCGACTCGGGCTAGATTTTGTATTGGATACAGGGACGCTTGATGACAGTGGGTTTATTGCTAAAAAACTGGGCACTTTGAACCTTAAATTATTTGCATCGCCGCTCTACATAGATAAAGCCGCTGACATTCATGATGTCACCGATTTAGAGCATCATTCATTTATTGGCAGTCGTTCAATCAATGGTATGGTCGACACCAAACTTAAAATGGGCGATCAAACCATTGAGGTCAAATACAATATCATCACCAACGAGCTGAATTCTTTATACAGCTTTTGTTTGGCGGGTGCGGGGATCTCAATGCTACCTTATAGTATTGCAGCTGAAGCCATTGCATCAGGTAAACTCGTCAGTGTGTTACCTGAAATTGAATCGACTCCCATCGACACATTCTTAGTCTATCCAAGTCGTAAACATATGACTGCAGCAGCTAAGTTATTTGCCGACACCATTGTTGATATGGCCACGTCTCTGATTGAAACCGAAACGGGCTATTACAAGGATGCTAAAAACGATGCCAAAACAGAATTAAAAAAGGCATAAGCGACGACCCTATGCCTTTTGGAGCGATTTACCAGCGTTGACTTAGAACTTGTAATCTAAGGTTAAGTACACTTGTTGGCTGTTATCAATATCAACGCCATTTTTACTGTAGTCTTGTTCTAAATAACGGTAACCCAAGTCAGATGAGAAATGTTCGTTCCATTGGTAGGTGACGCCCGCTTGACCACCCCAAGTGAAATCTGCTGACGCCTTACCAGCGACTTTATTATCATTACCACCTGCTGTAACACCCATGAATAACTGCGTATTTTTGGCGACTGGGATCAGATAGTCATAGGACACTAACCAAGAATATTGCTCGTGCTTATAATCTTGCTCACCAATAGAAAACTTGTCTTCCATGTAGCTGAAAGTACCTGTAACACGATGTTGTTCGTTAATAACGACACCTGCACGCAGAATAATAGGTAATCCATCAGTATCTTTAATAACATCACCATTAATGGTGTCTGTTTGATAGCCTGTACCTGCACCAATAAAGTAATCCACATCTGCTGCTTGCGCATTGGCAACCATCAAAGAAGAGCAAAGTGTCGCCGCTAATATTGTGTTAATTTTCATCATAGTCACCTCGTCAAATACAATCATTAAATGGGCTCTAGATATCTTGTGTAATCCAGATGCACTCACTGTACTTAGGCTGGCTTGCATTGAGAAGATGACAAAACACAGACTCTTAGTCCCCCAAAAAGAGACAATTAATATGATGTTATCCATGTTACCGCTTTGATAAATTGATATTACCCTCAAGTGAATAACAACAAACTATAGAATAAAAACCTGAAATTATAAGCAAATAAACCATACCAGCCGTTATTAAATTCAATAACTCATCAATTTATTTAATCCTTAACATATTTTGATTGTCTCATTTTACGAGTAAGTGAAACTACTCATATACCGCTACTTAATAAGTGAATATCTGAATAAACTGCCCTCATTAATTATGAGGTGTTCCATGAAAATGAAAAAAATCACTAATCTGACTCAACTTGCACTTATTACTGCGATGGTCAGTGGCTGCAGTCAAGACGCTACTGTTGCAAATAAACCAACTCAACCAGTTTCTGTCATTGTTATCGGTGAAAATAACCAAAACCATGACTTGCGCTTTTCAGGTGTATTAGAAGCCCAAGAAAAGGCACGTCTTGCATTTAGAGTGGCTGGAACCCTAATTGAAATAAACGCTGCACAAGGTGATTACGTCGAAAAAGGACAAGTGATTGCCCGTCTTGATCCCCATGACTACCAAGTCAGAGTTGCAGAGCTGGAAGGCCGTTTAGCTGAAGCGAACGCAAGTTACTATCAAGCTAAAAATGAGTTAGACCGCACCCAGATGGCGACCACAGACAATGCCATGTCTGATGTCAGCTTAGATCGTGCTAAAACAGGGGTAGCAAGAGCCAAGGCTGCCGTCACTGTTGTCGAGCAAAATCTAAAACAAGCTAAAGATGCCCTTAACTACACCGAACTTGTCGCGCCATTTAGCGGCATTGTAGGTCAACGCTCATACGATAATTTTGAACAAGTTTCACCAGGGCTTGCCTTTGTAACCTTGCATCAACCAGAAAAATTACAAGCCATTATCGATATTCCAGAAACGATGTTACCTGCGTTTTCTCAAGGCCAAGCTGCCAGTGTATTCACTAATGAAACCAATGGTGCTGCAAGTAATGGCAGCAAGGCGCTTAACGGCACAGTGATCGAAATAGCCAGTATCCCAGATAGTATTAAACGCACCTTCTCGGCGACCATTGCACTTAACGAAAAGCAAGATCATCTCTATCCAGGCAAAGTGGTCAATGTACGTATTGCAGATCAAACCCTCGACAACAACAGCATTTGTTTACCAGCAAGTGCGTTAGTCAGTCGTCAAAACATCACTCAAGTGACCAAGATTGTTGATAGTAAAGCGGAGCGTGTTGATGTGAACGTCATTAAACAAGGTCGCAACCATATCTGTGTTCTGGGTGATATCAAGATTAATGACACAGTCATTGTGGCAGGAAGCGCCTTTATTCATGACGGGAAAGTCGTTGAGAATATCATTTCTGTGAGAGGTTCATGATGAATTTAGCTGAATTTGCCATCAAGCAGCGAGTGTTCGTGTGCTTCTTTACCGTGCTATGCATCATTGCAGGTATCTACTCTTATTTTGACTTAGGTAAACTTGAAGACCCATCATTTACCGTTAAAACGGCTGTTGTGGTGACGCTCTATCCAGGTGCTTCTGCATCGGAAGTTGAAAACTTAGTAACAGACAAAATAGAAACCAAGCTACAAGAAATGAGTTCATTAGACACGCTGCGCTCATTATCTCGTCCTGGTATGTCGATGATTTTTGTCGATTTACATTCGACCGTATCATCAGAAAAACTGCCACAAGAGTGGGATTTACTGCGCCGTAAAGTCAATGACGTAAAACTCAGTTTGCCGCTCGAAGCCCAAATCAATATCATCCAAGACGAGTTTTCTGAAGTGTACGGAATGCTCTTTGCCATTCACAGTAACGATGCCAGTTTGCAGCAACTTAAAGATTACTCAAAAGAGTTGCAACGCCGCCTAAAAGAAGTCGATGGCATTAAAAAAATTGAACTGCACGGCGTTAGAGATCGTGTCGTTAATGTTGATATCAGTGATGAACGTATTGCTGAGTCAGGATTGTCGGCCGCCCAAGTGTACAATCAACTGGTTAGCCAAAACCTGCCTATCGATGCTGGTAATTTCGATATGGGTATTGAACAAGTACGTGTTGAGCAAACGGGCAGCTTTACCAGCATTGAAGATATCAAAAACCTCACCATTAAGTCGGGTGTTGGCCCTATTTCAAGTGGGTTAATTCGTTTAGGTGATATCGCCGATATTTACTATGACTACCAAACACCTTCACTAACAGAAAGCCGTTTTAATGGTGAACAAGCCATCACATTAGCGGTCAGCCCAGTTAACGGGATTAATGTCGTGTCGCTAGGCGACACCCTCAAAGACGTGATCAGTCAGTACCAATCTGAACTGCCATTAGGTGTGGATATTAGCACTATTGCTTTTCAGCCTGATGAAGTACATAAGTCGATCACAGGTTTTATTAACAACTTACTTGAAAGTATCGCCATTGTGGTGGTGATCCTAATGATATTCATGGGTTGGCGCAGTGCATCCATTGTCGGTGCAAGCTTATTAATGACCATCCTGTTCACTCTGATTTATATGAACCTGACTTCAGTTGACTTACAGCGAGTATCAGTGGGGTCATTTATTCTTGCACTGGGTATGTTGGTTGATAATGCCATTGTGATTACTGATATGTTCGTCAGTAAGCTCAAAGCAGGTAAAGCACGTTTTGAAGCCGCTAAAGCATGTATTGGCGAAACTGCATTACCACTGCTTGCTGCGACCGTCATTGCCATTATGGGGGCAACACCTGTCATTTTCTCAACGACTGATGCCGCTGAATTTGCCGTATCTGTGGTGCAAATCCTTGCCAGCTCATTATTGCTGTCTTGGGTTGTGGCAATGACAATTACCCCGCTGATGTGCTGGGCATTCATTAAAGCGCCAGAACATGACAGCGAAAAAGCACCGAGCGCCGCTGCCACTAAATTTAAAGCAGCCATTACATGGACTGTCGCCAACCCTAAATACACTATCGCCATTATTATTCCGTCGCTTATCGTGACATTACTGGCGACACCAATGGTGAAAGTCAACTTTATTCCGACCTCAGACAGAGCCATGGTGTTTGTGGATTACTGGTTACCTAACGGCAGCCGTATTCAAGATGTCTCACAAGACATGACGCAAATTGAGCAATGGCTATTAGCTCGCCCTGAAGTAGAAAGTATCTCTACTTCTATCGGCGCCAGTGCACCACGCTTTTCGGTTACGGTAGAGCCAGAACCATTAGATGGCAGTTATGGCCAAATCTTAATTAATACCCATAGCTTTGAGGACATTGAAACATTAGTGGCTGATGGCGATGTATGGTTATCAAAAACCTTCCCGCAAGCACAACCACGTTTTCGGGATTTAAAACTGGCCACATCAGATAAATTTAGTATCGAAGCACGTTTTTCAGGTAAAGACCCTCTCGTGCTAAAACAGCTGTCAGATCAAGCGCAAGTGATTTTAGAGCAGCACCCTCATACTCGTTATGTACGTGATGATTGGCGTCAAGAAAGCAAAGTGATTCACCCGATTATTAATCAAGAGCAAGCCCGTCTTGCTGGTATTAATCGTGCCGATATCGCCTTAGCGATAAAACGCGCCAGCGACGGGATTACTTTAGGCCAAATACGTGAGCACGACACCTTAGTGCCAATTGTATTGCAGTCATCAAATGCCAGCTTAGACGATCTTGGCGATATCCCTGTTCGATCCATTGTCGGCTTGCATAGTGTGCCTCTTTCCCATGTGGTTGATGGTTTTGAAATGCGCGGTGAGCAAAGCATGATTTGGCGCCGTGATCGTGTGCCAACCATTACCGTACAAGCCGGTGTATTAGGCGACACAATTGGTAATGTGCGTAATGAAATCGCCCCTGAGATTGAAGCGATCGAATTACCACCGGGTTACAAAATGGAATGGGGCGGAGAATACTCTGAAGAGCGTGAAGCCATTGACGACATAATGACTCAAACACCTAAGTCATTCTTAATCATGGTCATTATCTTGGTGCTGTTATTTAACGCCTTTAAACAGCCATCCATCATTTTGATCACCTTACCTCTGGCCTTTATTGGCGTGTGTTGGAGCTTAATTTTATTCGACAAACCATTTGGATTTATGGCGCTAGTCGGGGCAATCGCTTTATCTGGAATGATCATTAAAAACGGCATTGTGCTAATGGATCAAATTGAGCTTGAACGTAAAAATGGCGCTGAATTAGACGATGCCATTATTCACTCAACCCTCAATAGAACCATGGCGATTTCGATGGGCGCCCTGACGACAGCATTAGGTATGGTACCGCTATTGTCTGACTTATTATTCGATCAAATGGCTGCAACCATTATTGGTGGCCTTGCGGTCGCAACCGTACTGTCATTATTCATTATGCCAGCATTGTATAAATTGTTTTTTAAACGCCAAGCACAACAGGAGTTAACTCATGAAAATGCGTAATATCTCATTAGTCATCGCCCTTTTACTTGGCGGTTGTAGCATGACACCAGACTACCAAGCCCCTGAAACCGTCGGGCTAGATCACGTCTACTTACATGCAGGCAATACTCAGCAAATTGAAACCGATTTGTGGTGGAAGAATTTCAGCGATCCACAACTCGAGCGTTTAGTTGAAGAAGTGCAGCAGCAAAACATCAGTATTCAAATTGCTGCAGAGCGAATAACCGCAGCGCAGTCTTATGAATCAATGGTGTCATCGCTAAAAATTCCGACCGTTAATTTAGGGGCGGGAGCTGTGGATTACCGCTTATCAGAAAACGACTCATTATCGGGCCCTGCTATAGGCGCCCAGATGATTGACAAAGATCATCAAGCCCTGATGGTTGGCGCAAATGTCAGTTGGGAAATTGACTTATTTGGTCGTTTAGATGCATTAAGCGATGCCGCCAATATTCGTGTTCAACAAGCAGAAATTTTGTCTCAAGGCGTTAATACACTGATTACCGCCGATGTGGTACACAACTACCTGCAATATCGTGGGGCGCAAGCTCGTCTAGCCATTGCTCAACGTAATATTCATGAGCAACAACAGACCTTAGAAATGGTACAAACCTTAGTCAATAGCGGCTTTGGTTCAGAACTAGACTTAGCCAGTGCTCGTGCAGCACTCGCTACAGTCTCAGCTAGCCAAACCCTATTTGAAACGGCTGAGAAAGTGCATTTATATCGCCTTGCAACGCTATTAGGCCAACACCCGAGTGACATCATCAATCGTTTTGACGCTGCACCACTGCCAACGGTCACAGGCCAAATCCCGACAGGAATGCCATCAGATATCCTTAAACGACGCACTGATATTGCATTAGCAGAGCGAGAAATGGCGGCCATTAATGCTGAACTCGGTGCCAGTATCGCCAATCAATATCCGCAGTTTTATCTGACTGCAAGCCCTGCTGTGATTGCTGATAGCGCAGATGATTTATTCAGCTCAAACTCTGTTGGATGGGCTGCTGGATTAGGGGCAAAGTGGACAGTGTTTGATGGCGGGCGCAGCAGCGCAATGGTCGATATGCAACAAACTCGTTTTAAGCAAGCCAGTTTGCGTTACGAACAGGCAGTCAATGCGGCATTTAATGAAGTTGAAACCACATTAATGAGCTACGGCAATAGTTTACGTTTTTATCAACAATTAGAGACTGCAGCCCAGCAAACCCAAACAGCTGTGGCAAAAGCCAATAGTTTATACAAAGCGGGCTTAATTGATTACATCCAAGTGTTGGATGCACAAAGACAAGATAACACCATGCAAGATGCACTTGTCACAGCGCAGCTGAACATTGCGTCAAATGTCATTTTGGTCAACAAAGCCTTAGGCGGAGACTGGAAAGTGAAGCCATCAACTGATGACAACACCCAAAAAGACACCGCAACAGGCAAGCAATCAATCCTGACCGATTGATCACAACCCCTAAGCCTCACAGACCACTGTTTCCCCCCATTTTTCGGTGGTTTGTGAGCACCCAAATCTTTTCAACCCTAATTCAATCATTCCAATTTAAAGGTTTCTGATGCGTCAATTCCTATTGCCCTTGTTTAACGTCAACCTAGCGAAAACCTGCCTAGCTTGGCTAGCGGCAAGCTGTATTTGCATCAGTCAGGCGGTGGGCGCTAACTCATTAAACCCAGTAAACACTCACCCAGATGCTCAACCTGAGTCATCACCTAGACCCACCGTCGGTTTAGTACTCAGTGGCGGCGGAGCAAAAGGGTCAGCCCATGTGGGCGTAATACGGTATTTAGAGCAACAACAAATTGAAGTCGACTATATTGTCGGCACCAGTATTGGCGCTTATGTTGGCGGCTTATACGCATTAGGCTTTAGTGCAAACGACATCGAAACCATCATGCTCGGCTTAGCGTGGGAAAGTGGTTTTAACGATAATGTGCCAAGACAATCATTACGCTACCGTGATAAACAAGATGTCGACCGCTACAACATGCCATTTGAATTAGGCCTACTTGATGGCCAATTACTGCTCCCCAAAGGCCTACTTAGGGGCCAAACCATGGGCAACCTTTACCTGGATTCATTTGGCGCTATCGAAAACCAAGCCAGCTTTAATGATCTCGCAACGCCTTTTAGCGCGATAGCAACCGATATCTCCACAGGTGAAGCTGTGGTGCTAAACCAAGGTAATTTACTTAAAGCAATGCAAGCTTCCGCCACGGTACCCGGCATATTACAGCCCACCGTGATTGATGGAAAATCCTTAGTTGATGGTGGCATTGTAAGTAATTTACCCGTTGAAACCGCTAAAAATATGGGGGCAGATATTGTTATTGCCATCGATATTGGTGCGGATTTGTCAGCCCAAGAACAGCTCAACAGCGCTATTGCTATCGTCGGCCAATTAAGCACCTTGATGACACGCGCCAATGCCGTAGCGCAAATTGCGACACTGAATAAGGCTGATATTTTGATCCGCCCAGATATCAGTAACTTTGACACCACCGACTTTAGCGCTTTAGCCAGTGGGTTTGAACTTGGACAACAAGCAGCCTTAATGCATAAACAGCAACTGCAACCATTAGTCTCTGATGCTGACAGTTTTAGCCAATATCTCTATAAGCGAGCGAATTTTAAGCAAGACATTCTTGCGTTTCAACAAGCGCCTATTGAGCAAATTCGTTTTAATAATCAGTCATCAACTTCAACTGCACTGATTAAACAAAAACTCAATATAGATAACGGCGATCAAGTGAGTTCAGATGCACTAATCGAAGCCGTTGATCGGGTTTATGCCATCAATGACTTTGAAAAAGTCACACTCGAATTTGAGCAAGAAAATGATCAAAAAGTGCTGGTAGTTAACACAGAAGAAAAGAGCTGGGGTCCTAACTTTTTCGATATTAGCTTTAGCTGGCAAGAAGACTTTGAGAATAGCTCAAATGTCGCGTTGGATTTGGCTTATCAAATTAATCATATTGCAGATACTGATGCCCAAGTTCGCTTTGAGCTGACCACAGGCAAAGATAAATTATTGGCAACCGAGCTGTATTTACCCTTGGACGATCTTGAACAGTTTTATGTAAAAGGCCGTTATCAATATCAACAGCAACAACAAACCTATTATGAGCAAGGGCTCTTGTTACTGAAAACCACCCATAATGCCCATCATATATCCGCAGCTTTAGGTTACTCACCAATAGATAATATGGTGATTGAGCTTGGATTATATGGCGAATCGGGCGATATGGAGGGCCCGCAATATCCGCAACTAAATTTTGATTATGATGCTCATGGAGGCGGCATTCATGTGGGTTACGACAGCTTAGATAGTTATAGCTTTCCATCTAAAGGCATGCTGATTGAGGCCAATGTCATTTGGCATAAAGACAAGTTAAGCATGGACGAAAACAGCATGCTAACGTCAAGTTCTAGCACTGACTCAGCCACTGAGTATCAATTCAGTTTTAAAAAGGCCAGCAGTTATCAGCACCACACCTTGATTGCCAAAGTCGATTTAGCAGGCGTTGATACTGAGGAATTTAGCCTGTTACATACACAAAATCTGGGGGGCTTTTTGAATTTATCTGGTGAGTCGAATGATGCCCTTGTTGGCAGCCAATTAGCTTACGGTGCGCTTATTTACCAGCGCCGCTCAGATTGGCAAATACTCAATAAAAATGTCCCTGTTTATATGGGATTATCAGTTGAAGCGGGCAATGTTTGGCAGTTAAAGTCTGAGCGCGATATGAATGACTTAATCTACGCCGCGAGTGTATTTGTGGGCACTGAAACAGACTTTGGTCCTGCTGTATTTGGTTTCGGAGTTAATGACTTACACCACCAATCTTTTTACTTAACCTTAGGTAAACGCTTCTAACACTGCGTAACATCGAAATGCCCATTGCCAAAAAAGCCCGCAATAAAGGGGCTTTTTTGGCTTTATTAATATTCATCAATTTATATGGCACCAATAATCAAGGTTTGCTCCTCTGCCTCCATATCATATGACCACATTTGATAAATAGGATCTGAACCATCGTAAAACCACACCACTGCCACTAAGTTTTGCTGATGGTTTGCCACTAATAGCGCTTCATTTAAGCTACCTTCATCTAATGCGCCACGTAATAAGCATGACTCAAAGTTAACCGTCACTTGGGCACCATTTTGCTCATATTGGTCACATAACGAAAAATAACCTCGCTGCGTAGACTCAAGCGCCACATCAATATCCAAATTAAAAGCCGCTTGTAAGTCAAAATCAGCATCAACAATCAGATCATCAATTGACGTTGCGGGTATCGTTGGCTCCTCAGGCGTTTCAGGATCCGTTGGTGTTTCTGGCGTCGTTGGCGTCGTTGGCGTCGTCGGTGTTGTTGGTGTCGTCGGCGTCGTTGTTGTGGTGGTTGTCGCTGGTGTTGCAGCCACTGGCGCTGGAGAGCTGTCATCGCCGCCCCCCCCGCCACCACAGGCAGTCAGTAATGTGAGTAACATTGTCGCCGCTACCGTTACACCTTTATTCGACGTGATTAACATTGCATTTTTAGCCGTAGTTGTTTGAGTTAATGTGTTCATAATATTCACCTTAAAATTCCGTTTATGACTTAAGTTAATTGGGTTTGCAGTTATGCGATTCATCGTGACTTTTAGTCTTTAAAAATCAAAGAATCTTGTGCATTTAGGTACCAGTAAGGTTTAGTCTCACCAGTTTCGTCTGCAGCAAATTCAATAAACTCAATGTAAGCACTATCAACACGTTGGTTTTCTGCAGGATGCTGCCATGAATCAGGTACTTCAATCGCCCAGCTCATGCCGTTTTGATCTTGGAAATACTGGCCTTGTGAAGCCGCTGACGCATCGTCATGCATGCCTAAAAAGCGCGTATCAAACAAATCAGTTGGTGCTTTATTTTTCAAATGGATTTCTAATTTACGGCCAGGGTTTTGCCCGTCAGTAATATTCTTCGCCGCTAAGCCATGATCTGTACCTGGAGTGGCAAAAATAAATGGGTCATAAGGAAATTCAGGCATGTCATCGACATGAACCGAATCAATAAATGGCACGGTCATTTGCCATGTCGCACGATACTGAGTACCACAACCTGGCTCTGTTCTGAAGTATAA
Source organism: Shewanella sp. P1-14-1 (assembly GCF_001401775.1). Taxonomy (NCBI): domain Bacteria; kingdom Pseudomonadati; phylum Pseudomonadota; class Gammaproteobacteria; order Alteromonadales; family Shewanellaceae; genus Shewanella; species Shewanella sp. P1-14-1. Next base: position 116,985 of record NZ_LKTL01000005.1, read on the forward strand.
ACAGCCGTTACCTGGTGTAGCGTGCTGCCATAAATCTTGACTGAACAGTAATACCGCATTAGTTTGATTTTCTTCTAATGGCGAGGTGGTTTGTTTCACCCCTTGCATGCTCCACTCAATCGCAGACTCTTGCACATTACCGCGTCCCACATCAGGCAGTTGCACCGCAAAGCCGTTATGGTAAGCAGCGCCCATTGCCACTAACTGCGCATCAAATGCCACACGACGCACCATGTCATTTTTACTGAACTGGCTAATACGTAATTGCATCACCACATCATTCATATCAAAGTCACCTTGGTTCGGATATAAATCCTCATAAGCCAGCGTGGTGTACTCAGAAGAAGATGGGTAATAACTGATCGTGATACCCGTTTCAGTGACTGTAATAGGGTAATCCTCTACCTCACCATCACTCACACCACCAGTAGGCAGTAGATCAGCAACCGAACTTAAACGAAATCGTGCCCATGTCTCACCGGTTTTAGCCCAATTTGGGACATCAATTGATAAGGTGGTTGTACCCGCATTTAATGAGCGAGCAGCAATCACTTTTTCGTCAGTATCAAACTCGCCATTTTGGTTCCAATCAATCCAACCATTTAAAAATGCCGCATCACCTTGGGTTGTGACAATCAACATCGCATTTTCGCCGATTTCAAACCCTGTAGGCATACTGATACCGTCATCATCATCGATACCATCACTTTCATCATCAGATAATGGTGCTGGATAACCGTCTGATTCATTATCAACGACACTACCCAATTTCATATTGCCAACAATTCCGTGGCGAGCACCATTTGAGCCTATTAAGGTGCCGTAAGTGTCTGGCGCATCACCAAAATCAACACTGTCTCCTACTGGCACTTCGGCAAGCGCACAACGCGCACCGTCATTAGAAGTAGAAGAAGGACCATAAGAGAAAAGTTCAGCTTGTGGAGTATCAGCATCAACGTTGACTTTAAATACATTACCATCACCGTTGTTACTCAAGTATAAGTTGCCATCTGGATCAAAGAACTGCGCACCAAAGGTAAAGCTACCACTGTCTTTGGTGATAACGGTTCCAATAGTTTCTGATGCACCACTACTTGGATCAATTTTGATTAATTTACCTGAACTACCATTGGTAACGGCATATAAAAAGCCATTGGTTGGATGGAATGCAAAATCGGTAATATTGTAAGTGGCATTATTTTTACTGCCCGGCACAATGTTCATAGGATGGTCATTACCATCAAGCGGTACGGTAAATAACCCTTTACCTTTACGGTAGCCGTACCAAACGTTTTCGTTAATGGCGACGTCACCAACATAAAAGTTTTGATTAGCTGCTGCGCTGTCTTTGGTGATTGTTAATGGCTCTACTTGGTAATCTTTACCCACTTTACCGACTGTGGCATTTTCGTAATCCCAACCGTAGAGGTAATTATCAAGATAACTAAAACCCACACCGTTGAGTGCTTTGTTAATCCCCATATCTGGTGACAATACAGTATAACTACCTGTACCAAGTTCAACACCAAAGGTCTTTGGAATACCCGATGGCGTTTGCACGATAAAGGCTTCCGTCGGACAAGCATCAAATGCTTCAGCAGCATAGGTATTAGCACTAAATAGCGCCATGCCAGTGCCAATAGCAATACTACTGAAACCAAGAATATTGATGATTTGGACGTTCAATGAATTTACATTATTTGCTTTTACAGTTGCTGTTTTCATATTGCATCTCGCTATTCGTTATCAGGATGTAACGGTATAATGCACAGCGAATGCCAACTTTAATTATACTTTAAATACAGCAACTTATATGGTCAACAAAGATTTTCATTATGGCTAAAATGCATTCTGCAACGCATTCTGATTTTGAGAAGATGGGTGTTTATAACGCCAATCTTCGTATGAATTAAGGTCAAAGTCTTGGGGCTTCGCCCACACCAGGTTTAATGGTGCTTTCTCTATTTCCAAACTCCGTTTGGGTTAGCACCACGACTTTGATCTGCAAAAAAATGAACTCAAACGATATATTCATAAACGAAATTTGTATGATGCAAACAGTGTAACTAACTCTAATAATTTGATAATTCTCAATTTAAAGTAATAATCCTTTTTGCTGTCACTTTTATCAGGTAACCACACTTTGTTTTAAGATATTAATAATCAATCAGTATTTACATCAATAAGATAGAAAATATAGGATGGCATTAATCAATAATTTAAGCTGCCGACGTTAAAGCGTGAGCCGTTCAATAAGCTGTTATATGCAAAAAAGAGTTTAAAAGTGCGTAAACTTATTGTCTTTGATAAAAACACATTGAATGTCTGGGGTTATAGATATAATCCTTCTTAATACTCAAATTCAGGAAATTGAAAATGATGGATGGAAAATAATTTCGGTTACAGCAAACACAGCATTGTTAGGCAAGATGATGTCCTTTACCATCTTGATAGAATCTCCAGAAACCTAAATCAGTGGGGGGGACAGAGTAAACTTAATTACAAGCAGTCCGAAAGATGACTCGCTGGTACTCCTAAATTTCAGCTGTTTCGGACATTAGGCATCACTATGAAAATCACTCTATCTATTTTACTACTCATTATGTCAGCAAATAGTTTTGCAACCGATGTGAAGCTGGGAAATCTACAGCGATATGGCACCTCTCCGCATCTGGAGCTATTTCTAATGCCAAGCGGAGGCAATAGCATAGCTGAAGTTTTCGAAGTAATTACTTATCGTGAGCGCGAATTTACAGTCCGTCTCATTGGCCAGTCATCTGAATTAACCAATCAAGAGCTGCTAACCTTTTATCAAACTCATTACCCAATCGAGCTAGAGGCTGCATTTAAATCTTCAGGCAATATGCATAACCCCGCAATAAGCGGAGTGAGAGATAAGTTTCCGGAAGCGTTGAAGTCTACGACTATTTTCAAGCAGTTACTTATCGAATTAAATAAACTAGGGTATGAAGTGACTAACATTGAGTTTGAAAAATTTACCGCATATAAAAAACATGGCATATCAATACCTGATGTCTATATAAGAGTGGTAAAAAGTACCAAGCAAGACGAGGTAAATTAGCCCTACGCACAGTTATTGCCACGAATGGACAGTATTTTTATAAGTGGATATATAAAACCGTACTAAAAGATCAAGCTAAAATACGCACTGTTTTAAAAAGTAATGACCTGTACATTTAGCAATGTCTTCTTTCCAGCAAAGCTGTCAGGACGATAAACAGTTGTTTTTGCGTCTGCACCGCCTATGTTAGCCAACACATTTTAGCTCATTATTGTGGACGTTACTTTTTATCCACTTGCCATATATTCTCTAATGGAACGCATCATTTTAAGCGCCTTAACTCTAATAAGCTTTTGTCCATAAGCGAACCACGGCGTTTGCTTCATTTCGTTACTCACCCAATTCAATTACATCGAAAGTAAAATTATTCAAGCTTGTCGTTTTTATTCAATCTTAACGCTCTTAGCTTGATTACTATTTATCCCATTCAGAACAGCGCTCATGACTAAAATAAGCCTCTGTTCGTCATTTATAATTTAACCCGGTAACAGTAATGATAGACATTAAACCAATCGATAAGCTGGAAAATATCAGCCAACTTAAAACACAGTATTTTGCGCTATCAAGTGCTCCGCTAGATGGCATGTGGCATTTTGGCTTTGTGCCTATGGCGAGTCACTTTGGGTTTTATGAGCAAGATAACTTAGTCGGCTTTTGCTGTATTAATGATGAAAATTATTTACTGCAGTTTTACCTTGCCCCTGAAGCGGAAACTGATGCCAAAGCCCTATTTCGTTTTATTGCGCAGCAACAAAGCCAAGTCATCAAACAAGTAAAAGGCGCTTATGTGAGTACAGCGGAGCCACACTATTTGTCTCTTTGTATGGATAACTCAACACAATTTGCAGTGAGCGCCTTGATGTATCAGCAGCTTGTTCCAGTTAACAATAATGTGACTACGCTTACTTTAGCTTTAGCAAAACCAGAGCAATTGCAGCAATTTGTTGAGTTTGCCGCCACCAATATCGGCGCACCAGAGCAGTGGGTATCGGGTTATTATGGCAATCTAATAAGCCGTAAAGAGTTATTTGGTTATTGGCAAAATGGTGAATTGTTGGCAACAGGCGAATGTCGTTTATTCGATGAATATCAGACCGAGTATGCAGACTTAGGCATGATAGTAGCGCAATCTCATCGTGGTAAAGGCTTGGCGACTCAGGTGCTTTCAAGCTTGATTAACTTAGCCAATGATCGAGGTTTAACTCCTATTTGCTCAACTGAAACTGGCAACATCGGAGCACAAAAGGCCATTGAACGAGCAGGCCTAATGCCACAGAACCGCATTGTTCAAATAACGTTTGAAGCAAAATAATGATTGCTATTGTTAATCAGGTTTAGCGAGTATCACTTTGTGATTGGCACTGTGATTCTCGCCTTATTTCTTGTTGTATTGGCCGCGATGTGACATATAGTGATAAGTCATATTTTAACAAGGTTAATCTGGTTATGATCCATTGGTTGCGCTCGCCTAGTTCCCCTAGCATTGCTAAATATGTGCAATGCTATTGGTTAATTGAAAAACGCCCAGATGTGAATAGCCATAACTATCCAAAGCTTAACCCTGATCCTGCTACACATTTAATTATCTCGCCGGCAAATCAAGCCTACCGCTACGATACCAGTTCTGGTAGCGAAGCAGGCAAAGGTAGCCATTGGTTATACCCTCATCAAAATACATTCGAACTCGATCATTCACAGCCATTTATCCACCTTGGGGTTAAATTTCATATAGGTGCGCTTTATAGCTTGCCTGAATTTTTCGGTAAGACACTGCCACTTGATACAGTAGAGCAAGTCCAAGGGACGACATTGCTCACTGAACGTCAGCTCAATGAAGATGCACTGATGACTATGGCGAGAACGGATGCTGCCTTATGTTGTCAGCAATTAGATGCGTTATTAATGCCCTGGTTTGAGCAATGCACTGAAGATCAACATAGTAAGATTACCCGTAAAGCATTACATCACCTTGATGACAGCATTATATCTTCACTCGGAGAACAACTTCATTGCTCACAGCGTACATTGGAAAGAAGTTTTCAGCGTGTGACAGGACTAACGCTTAAACAATGCCAATCGATGAATAAACTTGAAGCTATGTTGGAGTATCTTTATCAACGCTCATCTGCCGAGCTTGATTGGGCTGAAATCGCGCTTAACTTCGGCTTTAGCGACCAACCTCATTTGATTCGGTATTTAAAAAAACAATTAGGTTTTACCCCTAAAACTTATGAAAAAGAGCGTGGGCTTACCATTGATATTTATGGTGGCGTGAGTTCTATCTCAAGCTGATATTGTCGGAAATATTCAATCATTCATCGCAGGCAACTTTTATAGTGTGGCTAACATGCTTAAAGTATCAATTATCACTGACTTGTAGATACAGCAACTCACGACACTTACGTTATAAAGACGTCAATGACACTAAACTTAGCACTAGCATTAAGGGCTGAAACACAAATGATAAGAGTAATGCGAGAACAGGATCTAGATAGTGCCGTCGCTATCTGGCTGACAGCATCAATCAAAGCACATAGCTTTGTAGCGGAAGAATTTTGGCAATCGCAACAGCAAAATATGCGTGATGTATATCTTCCTCATAGCGAGTCTTGGGTTTATGAAGACAATGGCCACATCCTCGGTTTTATTTCATATTACGAGGGCAGTATTCCAGCCATTTTTGTGGATCCTCAATCACAATCTAACGGGATCGGAACCCAGCTGTTAGATACGGTAAAAAACCAATATGAACAGTTAACATTAACCGTTTACGCTGAAAACGAAAAAACACACCAATTCTATCTTCGCCATGGCTTTAGTGATGTGGGCAAGTGTATTTGCGAACACACAGGGCAAAAGCAGCTTGAGATGCGCTGGATACGCGCCTAGTTATAAGTCGTTATGACTAACTATCTATGAAGTATCTATGATTAAGTCGCTTTGATTAAGTAGCTATGATTAAGTAGTTATGATTAAGTCGCTCGAAATCTTTGGGGTCATGTGGTTCTATCACGTGAGGGTAGAACGCTTGTTTAACGCTTTAATTTTCCTTCTAGAAATACATCAAAGCGAACATTTAATGACGCTTATCTTCAAGCAACTGCTTAAACAAGTTTTTCCATGCTTGCTGTAGCTCAAACCATTGTTGCTGTTTCCAATGATTGATATAGCCAATATTGGGGACAGGTGGATGTATTGAAGCCGTTTGAGACAGAAATTGATTAATTGCATCGGCAATAGAGTCAGCACTAACAGGCTCAGAAATAGGATGAATAACAGGAAGGTTTTCCCCTTGATTAACATCGCATGCAGCATGCTGACTAACTTGATCGCCTAAGCCATCAACTTGGCTTGAGATAATTGTTTTATTCATTGCCAATGACTCAATAAATATTAGCCCAAAGGGCTCCCAGCGAGATGGGATAACCACAGCATCAACTTGATTTAAAAACTCAGGGACACGTTCAACTTTCCCCACAAACTCAACATTCGCAACGCCACCAGCTAATTGCTCTAGCTCATCGACCAAGGGGCCTTCACCCGCTATTTTGAGTAAACAAGGTTGATTAATCAGCGACATCGCCTTTATCAATAAATCAAAGCCCTTTTGATAATGAAAACGCCCATAAGCGGCTATAACAGGCACTTTTATGTCAGCGGATGTTTTATTAACATTGCTTCGTTCAGCGTCGATTGCGGCGTTATTTAGGTCGTTAAGTTTAGGAATAAACCCACTTAAATCACGTCCTTGGCCTAATAAATTGATCTTATTTTTTGGCACTAAATCATGGTTAAGCATCCAAAACTGCTGTGAAGGCGCAATGGCAATAACCCTGTCCACTAGCCAATAATTGAGTTTAAGCATCCAGTAAAAACGTTTAGGAGACTGAATTTGCGAGCGCACAAAGCTTGCGCTGTAGTGATGTTCTTGCAAGACGAATTTTGCCTTGGGGTGCCGTAATGTAAATATGAAAATATTGAACAGATTTCGCCAATTTGAAGCACCATGTAAGCAAATGATATCCGCTGTTGAATTCAAAGAAACCGGCTTTGAAAAATCCACATATTTGATGTCGAATTCAAAGTCGTGTTGCAATGTTGAGCCACATAAGCTTTGAAGCGCAAAATTAACGCCGCCCATGTTTGGATCGTCAACACAATGCAATACTTTTGGTTTCACTCTCACCTCTTATCTACAAGGGCATGCCATAACACGTTTATTCACTGACACTCTATTCATCTCGGTTATCACGACTTAACCTAATGCACTCATCATAAACATAACCTTATCTTATTGATTTCGCAAAATTTGAATGACTCATTAATCAGTTAGTCAATTACGTTTTTAGTCAGTTTTAGCCACTTATTCGGCTATGTCGCCGCTATTTAAGCAGCGATTTGAGCAGTAATTATACCCGCCACGGTATTTGCTAAATAAAAAAGGCTAGCACTGCTGCTAGCCTCTCCCTTAACGAATCAAACAACTATTTTTTAGCCTTAAATTCGTCTTCAAGACCCATGGTCGTCATCCATTGCTCGAAATTAATCAAGTTAGCCGGTAATACCACTCGGTTATCGGCATCACTTAACCCTTCAAGTTGCTTGAAGTATTGCTCACCTAATTGCAAACGCAGTGCGCTGTGTCCGCCAGGTTTTGAAATAACGACAGCAAGACGCTCAATCGATTCAGCGGTCGCTTTAGCAAGGGTTAAAATCTCTTCAGCCTTACCTTCAGCTTCGTTAATACGGCGTTGCATCTCACCTTCTGACAAGTTAATGGTTTCAGCCATAAAACCTTCAGAGCGATTAATCTTACTTTGTTTATCACCTTCACTTTTTGCCAATAAAGCACGACGCTCACGCTCAGCATTTACTTGCATTTCCATGGCATTTTTAACTGTTTCTGGCGGGGTGATGTTTTTAATTTCATAACGATGAACTCGAATACCCCAAATCGCTCCAGCTTCATCAAGCACTTCAACCACTTTGGCCGATATAATATCGCGCTCTTCGAAAGTACGGTCTAAATCCAGCGTACCAATAACGGAGCGTGTGGTTGTTTGTGCCAATTGAATTGCTGCATAACGATAATCAGTAATCCCGTAACTCGCTTTAACGGGGTCCACCACTGAGATATAGATTACCCCGTCCACTTCAACATTAACCTCATCACTTGAGAAACATTCTTGTGGAGGAACATCAATGGTTTCTTCTTTCAAATCGTGGATATAAGCCACTTTATCAATAAAAGGCACTAAGGCATGAAAACCTGCATCTAGTGTATTGTGATATTTTCCTAAGCGCTCAACAATGTAAGCAGACTTAGTAGGCACTAATCGAATTGACTGAAATAACTTCAATACAAATATTAAAAAGATTGCGCCCCAAATGATCATCACGATGAAATCTGTATCAACTCCGTTTAACATTATCGTGCTCCTTTTGTGGCTGTTGATGGTTTAGCTACGGCGTGGGTCACTTGCTCCATACCTTCAAAAAAGCCTTCTAATTTAGCCATTTCAGCAGGTACTACCGACACTTGAGACTCAGACAAAATGTTACCCACTTGGCTAATAAACTGCTCTTTTAGCATCATGTTCATCGCATCATTACCGCCTTCGTTAGCCAGTGCAGTACAAATCATATCCATGCCTTCTGATTTTGCTTTAGCAATGATGGTAATTTCTTGCCCTGAACCAATTGCTTCGTTGATCCGTTTTTGTTTTTGACCTTCTGACAAGTTAATCGCCTCTTGGCGTTCACCTTCTGACATGTTGATCATGGCCGCTTTTTCGGCGTTCGCTAGGGTGATCTCAGCACGTTTACGACGCTCTGCTTCCATTTGCTTTTCAAGCGTATGAATCACATGAATAGAAGGAGTGATGTTTTTGATCTCATAACGCAGCACTTTGATCCCCCAAGGATCGGATGCTTTATCAATCTCACGTACAATCGATTCATTCAAACTGTCACGTTCTGAGAACGTTTGCGATAGGGTTAATTTACCAATCTCTGAACGCATGGTGGTTTGTGCAAGGTTAACTGCAGCGCGGCGATAATCTTCAATACCGTAACTGGCTAACTTACCGTCCATGACTTTTAGGTACACTAAGCCATCAACTTCTAATTGAGTATTATCTTTTGAAATACAGCTTTGCGGTGGGACATCGAGTACTTCTTCACGGGTATCGTGACGGTAAGCAACTCGGTCAACAAAAGGCACTAAAAAATGAAATCCCGGTTGTAATACGGTTCTAAATTTACCTAAACGCTCAATCACATTGACCTCACGCATCGGTACAATCAACATGAGTTTATACAAGATAAAAACGATGAATAAAAATGCTATGGTTAGTTCAAACATACTTCCCCTTCCTTTTGAAAATAATATTCAAGCCAATAATGAGCATGGCTTTAATATGACTTTATCCGTGATTTTTTATTAATTTGGCTTACGGTTTTGCGCTTTTGAAATACACATATAGCGCCTCGTTAAGGCGACACTTCAGTTTCGATATATGGCTCAACAATTAACGCGATGTTTTCACGGCAAATAATACGCACTTTGCTACCTGACTTAATCTCACTACCGTCGCCTAATGCTGGCCATTCAGTGCCTGAATAAGTCACCCGACCTTCTCGTTCACCTGGACCAATATCAGCCTTTACCGTGACAATTTGATTATATAAATCCATTTCTTCGTCGGTATTATCCACGTGAGCATCCCCTCCAATCATTCGTTGAGTGACATGACGAAAGCTCAGAAGTAATACAATTGAAGTGATAAACCACAGGGTAAAACTTTGTGTAGCACCATCAACAACACCAGTAAATAGTGCAGCCGCAACGATGACACAGGCTGTGCCGAGTAAGATAACGATGCCCCCGGGAACAATAATTTCCGCGAACATTAAGATGAGACCAACAATTAACCAAATGCTGGTTGGATTTGAAAACTCCATATACCCCCCTGTAAACACGTTATCATAGAATCCTTTAAGCTATTAAACCCTGATCCAACCCAGATTTTAGGCAGGGAGTTTATAGTCTTGATAACCATTGGAATGCTAAAAGCACTTTGACAATATCTGTACTGTTCACACCGATTAAGATAAGGGTTAACAACACGACATATTATGTCAACAATACAGTAAAATGACTAAATTGCAATCATATTCCACACTTGGACACGTTCGTTTACATTAAAAACACTGCGCAATTTACCAAATACAACCAATAAAAAAGGTGCCTAAGCACCTTTATATTCAAACAGTTAAGTTAATTTATAAACTTAACGATTACGCCATGAGTTTTCGAGCAGCATCAACTACGATAGTAATTGCACTGACTTCGGTTTTCTTCATCATCGCTTCGTCAGGGATCTCTTGTTGAGTACGATTCACAATCACGCCAGCAACGCAGGCTGCGCGCCAACCTTGTGAAGCACACATAGTAAATAGCGTCGCTGATTCCATTTCGTAGTTTAATACGCCCATCGCTTGCCACTCTTTCATTGAGCCAACAAAACGACTAGTCACTCGGCCTGAAACGGTATCGTAACGCTCTTGACCTGGGTAGAAGGTATCGGATGACGCTGTAATACCAACATGAGGCTCTAAGCCATAATCACGACAAGCGGCAACCATTGCTGTTGTACAGTTGAAGTCTGCAGCTGCTGGGAATTCAAGCGGAGCGAAATGTAAGCTCGCGCCATCTAAACGTACCGATGCCTGAGTCACAATCACATCACCAACATTAACTTGAGGCTGAATCGCACCAGTGGTACCGACACGCAAGAATGTGGTCACACCAAGTTGTGCTAACTCTTCAACCGCAATTGAAGTCGAAGGACCACCAATACCAGTTGAACAAACCACCACAGCTTTACCATCGATATAAGCAAGATAACTGGTATATTCACGGTGACTGGCTAGAAACGTTGCGTTGTCCATTAATTCAGCAATTCGCTTAACACGCTCTGGATCGCCCGGAACAATTGCCGTTGTTGCGCCATCAAGCATTTGCTTGGTTAAACCTAAGTGAAATACGTCGGCCATGTTGAAAACCCCTTTCATTATTGAATATAAAATCCTAATTATGTCGACTTTACCCCACTATTAACTCAGTTAGGGTTAACTCGATCACATAAATCTTGATACTTATAAAACGCTTGTTGTGACAAATTTACAAATGCCAATACCAATCTCTAATTTAGCGCACCATAAACTACCTGAAACTCAATAGTCAATTTTAGTTTATATTCAGTAATAACAAGCATTTTAATAATAATTGATCTTGGTCACGATACTGGCTTAAAAGTCGGCGTAATTTGGTATTAACAATAGAAAAAAAGGAGCCCTTCTATGTTTCCAGAGTACCGTGATTTAATCAGTAAATTAAAAACCACCAATGCCCATTTCTCAAAGATTTTCGATGAGCATAATCAGCTAGATGAACAAATTAAACAGTACGAACAGCACTACAGTAGCGATACCACTCCCGAGCTTAAAATTCTCAAATCCAAGAAATTGCATTTAAAAGAAGAAATTTTCTCAATGCTGAAAAAGCATTAACGCTGACACTTTTATCAATTTTCAGCCAATAAAAAAGGACGCATATGCGTCCTTTAATATTGTCAGGCATCAGTGAGATGCCATCGAGTTTGTCATTACTGAGAAATAGCTTCAGTAATAGCTTCACTTGAATCAAAGTGCTCAATGCTAACGACATTGAATTTATCTAATTTGATGACTGACGCCATGTCTTTTTCTGATGGGAAAGTTGCTGTGACATCACCTTCACGATCTAACCCCATTGAAAAGGGTAAGCCTTTCATTTTTGGGATAGCGACAAATCTAGCAATAAGAGAAGGCATACCGCTGATATCAGCAATATAAACTAAGTTCTCTGGTTGTTTTTCAGCTGGCAATGATTCAAGCGATGCTTGAATAAGCTCGCCACCTTTCATGCCTCGGCTAAATAATACCCATTGAGTTTGTTCATTTACCACTAAAGGCTGCTCAAACTGATCTTCTAAAGTCACTGGTTCAATTTTATCATTCACAACAAACACCTCAGCTTGTGCTGTCGTCATAAACAATAAACTTGCTACAAATAAAATGGCTTTCATCTTGTTATTCCTGAAGTAGAGTACAAACCTTACCGTGAGGCAAAGTGATAAATGTAATTGCGCACTAAACTATACCTTCAATGTGATTTAACACCGATGAAATTGCATTGGAACCTTGAGGTATCTCACGGAATGGCATCATTGTTATGTATGAAATAAGACTATTGCAATTAACTCACCTTTAAATGATTAAAAGTGTTAATAAACTCGACAAATTAGTGCTTTTTCGCAACACTATATTCAATGCATTCATGTTCCATCATTCACAGTAAAGAACACTATTATGAACGAAACAGGATTAGACCAAGAGCTAGCCCAACTGCAAAATGTTTACGATTTGCTCACCGAGTTTATTGTGCAATATAGCTTCCAGATTGTTGGTGCCGTAATCATCTTTTTAATTGGTGTATGGGTTGCGAATAAAGTCTCTAATGTCGTTACGAATCAATTCGAAAAACACAATATTGATGTCACCCTAGGTAACTTTGTTTCGAACTTAGTCAGAATCACAATTATCGTGATGGTGGCAATCATTGCACTTGGTAAGCTAGGTATTAGTGTCACTCCAATGGTAGCAGCAATTGGTGCGGCATCATTAGGTGCAGGTTTAGCACTTCAAGGCATGCTGGCAAACTACGCTGCAGGGGTTACCATTATCGTGACTCGCCCTTTTGTGATTGGTAACACTATCGAAATCCAAGGGGTTTCTGGTGTGGTGCAAAAAATCCAGTTGGGCTTAACGATACTGACCAATGAGGAAGGCGAGCTAATTAGTATTCCTAATAAACATATCGTCGGTGAAATTTTACATAACTCTCAAGAATATAAATTGGTCGACACTAAATTTAATATTGATTATCAAACCGACCCACAACACGTCATTCAACTGATTGCTCAAGCCCTACAAACGCAAGACAATATTAATCAGTCTCGCCCGCCTCAAGTGGGTATTAATGACTTCAACAGTATTGGTATGGAAATCGGCGTACGTTACTGGGTGCCAACTAATAGCTACTATGACGACAAATACCAAAGCAACTTGGCCATTATAAATGCCTTAAAAAATGCTGATATCACGATTCCTTGTCCGGTTAGAGAAATCCATTTACAACAGTAAACTTTAGTTGTTTCCATTAATTAGCGTTCAGCCAGAATAATTGCACTCTGGCTGAATAGGCTATTTCAAACAGTGCTAACTAAACTGGTGCCATTCTTAATATCAAAACCTTAACGACTTACCTACTCTACTTTCTCCTATTGGTTACCTCATCTGGCAAGCAACACCCTTGTCTTTAAAAGCAAGTTAGACAATACAAAATGTCGTCAAAACTTGACACGAGCAATATTTGAATACATATTTAAGTCAAGTTAGTTTGACATTTAGACAAGTTTACTTGAAGGAATCAGCGATGAAAACACCTCAATCAACGACAACAGGTTGGAAAGAGCGTAACGCTAACTACACAAAAAAACTGGCCAAGTGGACCGCTGCTTGGGTTGTGACGTTAGCGATTGCAACGTTTGGTCCAGTCTTTATCTGGCAACAAGAAGCGATAACCATAACAGCAATTGTGATTAACTTTTTAGTGGGGATCGGGATGATTCTAGCCAATAAGCATCATTTACTGAGCCTTGATGAGTTACAACAAAAAATACAACTTAATGCCATGGGGTTGAGTCTTGGCGTTGGGCTAATTTCAGGCATCAGTTACTCTACACTGAGTACCACTGGCGTAATAAACAGTCATGCAGAAATCTCCCATTTGGTGATTGTAATGAGCTTAACTTACATGGTCGGTATTATTCTCGGTAACAGGAAGTACCAATGAAAAACAGATTAAAAGTACTTCGAGCTGAGCGTGATTTAACTCAAGCTCAACTGGCGGATTTATTGGGAGTATCTCGACAAACGGTCAACGCTATTGAGAAGGGAAAATTTGACCCAAGTTTACCGTTGGCGTTTAAGGCCGCTAAACTGTTTGGCCTCACTATCGAGGACGTCTTCGAAGATGAGGCTTAGTTCAACGAGATTTTTTGTCGTTTACTTTTATAAAGAGAGCGACATAAAAATGCTATTTTCATCCGCTTGGTAATCAGCAAATGGGCCAGTTTCGATAAAACCATGCTGGGCGTAAAGTTGTCTTGCTGGTGCAAAAAATGCCATTGAACCTGTTTCTAGGTAAACAGTTTTAGCGCCAGCACATTTAGCTTCATGTAGAATATGTTGCAATAGTTGTGCAGCAACACCTTGGCGTCGATAAGCGTTTGCCACTCTCATTGACTTAATTTCCACACTTGTTGCAGAGTAAGTCTTTAACGCTCCGCAGCCTGCGAGCATTTGCTCATCCCATATGGTCCAAAATTTAATATTGGACTGACGAAGTTTAGATAAATCCAATGCGTGAACAGACTCAACTGGTGACGTCGCATACATATCTTGCAGATGCTCATTTAATAACTGCGCCACCTCATGACCAGATAAATCGTCCAATTTTATTGTAAACTTACTGACATCCATATCGCTTCACCTTTGTTTTCACCGAACATTGCAAATGTTTTATTGTTAGCCCACAAATCAAGAAGACTAGAGTGTTCTGACCACCGTTATTAACAATAATAGCCAGTGATGCTTTTTGTCATGCACTAGAACCAATATTGACTCTACCTTAATTCCTGCCATATTAATTAGCATCATGTAAATTAAGGGATTAAACATATGCGTCATATCAACACATCACATATCGCTATGGCAGGACTCGTTGTATTTAGCTTGTTTGGTTGTGCAACTCAGCCAGCCACACTTCAGCAAGGGCCAGATGCAGAAATCACCAAGGATGGGCTTGTTAAAGTCGATAACTCTAGATTGGCACTTTCGTACGTTCGACCTGACGTAGATTGGACCCAATACTCCAAACTCTATTTCAGGCCAACAAAGGTGACTAATGATCACCCTAAAGATTACCGTGCTCCTAGAGTCGATCCACAGACTGACGGCTTAAATGCCACCTATGACTTACCACAAGAATCGCTGAATAAAATGGCGCAACAGTTTTTAAAGACGGTGCAGGATGTCTTTAATCATGAGCAACCATTTGAGTTAGTGACTCGCGCAGGCCCTAATACCTTAGTGATTGACACTGCCGTTAGCGACATTCGCCTTAGCGCACCTGTTGAAAGCAGCCGCAGAAGCTATAATTCTATGGGTAAAACCTACACACAAAACTCAGGTTCAATGGTATTACTGGCTGTGCTGAAAGATGGCCAAACAGGTGAGGTACTCGCTAAGGCTGCCGATCGCGCTATCGGATTTGATCAATGGCGTCAAAACACTAAGGTATTTAATTGGGGTGATGTGAAAACAGTTTATCGACGCTGGGTAAATGACTTTAAAAATGCCTTGATGACCGCAGCTGCTGATACGCCTGAGACAAACTAACGATTGCTCATTTCCAATCGATATCTGAAAAAGTGAGTCACTAGCAACAACGATATGTGACTGCCAATTAGCGCAGCCACGCTTGTGACTCTTCGTTGCGGCCTTACAAACCTCGTTGCCATTCCTGTCGTAATGGCACCATACCTTGCATAGCCTGATTTACTTGGGCTAGTAACTGAGGTTTATCTTTACCAAGTACGCCCTTTAGCACCAAATAATTCGAAGCGTGATCAGACCTAAAAATCGTTTTGTCTAATTCCAAATTAGCCAATAGTGTTTGCATCTCATCAAGTAGACCTATCTGATCGGGTAGTTCAAAATGACCGTCAAATGCTGCATCCATTCTGTCAGTACCAAGCGGTAAGGTGACCACTAACGTAGATAGATACTCAGGCTGCGCTGCATTCATCAATTCAGCAGAGGCTTTAGCATGTTGCAATGACAAACTTTTGCCGCCCAGCCCCATTAAAATCATCACTGACGACTTGATACCCGCTTGCTTTATTTTATTGAGCGCCGCTAAAGATGAGTCAAAATCCTCCCCTTTTTCGATACGAAGAAGTACCTCGTTGTCACCACTTTCACAACCAACATAAAGCAATGACAAGCCCATTTGACGAAGCTCTGTAAGCTGTTCTACTGTCTTATTAGATAAATTACGAGGTAAGCAATAACTGCTAATACGAGTCACACTGGGTAAGTGCTTGTTAATTAGTTGGCAAATTTCTTTTAGCCGCTTAAAGGGCAAAGTCATTGCATCACCGTCGGCTAAGAATACTCGAGTAATGGAATGTCCCGATGCCGCTGCTGCTAATATGTCTTGTTCAATTTTATCAACTTTATGAGCTCTAAACTTTTTTTGCTCTTGAGTATACATATCGCAAAAGCTACAGCGGTTCCAACTGCAACCATTGCTCACTTGTAAAATCAGTGATTTCCACTCAGAAGGCGGCCTAAATACTGGCTCTATATAGCTAATCAATGTCGTATCCTTTCGACCTCTCAAAACACATTTTGTATAAACAGTGAGCGTAATGACTGTTTTTTATTCTATTTTCTGATCCAAAATGTTTGAAATGATCGTATTAGTTGTTATATTCATTTTGTTAACTCAATAATTATTCAGGCTTATTGATTATGAATCAAGTTGCATATGCTATCGGCGAGCGTCGTGGGGAACCTCTCGATCAAGAACAGCATTGGGAACGGATGACAGCAGACCAAAAAATGGCGCTGTATGATTTAAACCGGTTTGGCTACCGATTACTGTTTGTAAGAATGATGCCAGAAGGCCCTCTCGCGGTTGTTTCACAACAAAGTGAATTAGCAGTGATTGATTTTGAAGGCGAAGTGAATTTGCGTCCTGACATCAAATTACGTGAAGAGTCTCAATAGCAAGACGGTAATCTAATCATTGGTTCTATCAGTCACGCATAAAAAAGAGTGCCTCTGCACTCTTTTTTGATCCAATTTAAATCACACTTTAAGCAATGACTTCATTAAACACTTCCACATGATGAGACTCAACGAGCTCAGGCATGACGTTGTGGAAATAATGTTGAATATCATCTTTAGCGCAATGCTCATCAAACGTCGCTTTATCAGTAAATTTTTCAACGAATGCGACCTTACGATCGTCTTCTAAACTCACGTTTAGCTCATATCTAATACATCCCAATTCACGACGTGTGTCTGGGATCAACGATGCTAGCGCTTCAACTAATAACTCACGTTTGCCTTCTTTAGCGACAAACTGCGCAATACAAACTATACGAGTCGTATTAATTCTATAATCTGACATAGATATCCTTGAATAGTAAACTTAACTAGGTTTTAAAGTGAGTAACATATCAATATGTGGGATGCCGTCTTCAAGGTACATCTCTGAATTATTGATAAACCCTTGCTGCTGGTAAAAATGGTTTAAATGTTGCTGAGCGCCAATTTGAATATTTTCCTGTGGCCACAAATCCTTTACCACATCGATTGACCGTTGCATTAATGCATGGGCAATTCCCTTTCCGCGTGCAGATTCAGCAATAATAACTCTGCCAATACTCGCCTCAGGGTAGCTCACGCCTGCGGGTAAGATTCTTGTATATGCAATCAGTTCGCCTTGCGCATTGAGTCCTAATAAGTGTTTAGCGCCTGGCAACCTGTCTTTATTATCCAGTTCTGGATAAGGGCAGTTTTGCTCAACCACAAACACGTCAACTCTAAGCTTTAATACTTCGTATAGCTCATCTAGGCTAAATTCATTAAAGCTAAGTAATTTCCACTGCGTTGTATCTAGTTGCGACATTCTGATTGATCACCACTTAATGATTTTATCGCAAGCTTACCATGAATAAACAACATCACTAAATGGACAAATCAGGTTCAAAAACACAAAAAAATACCGAGCCTAAGCTCGGTATTTTTCAACAGGTTCTTGTTAGAACATGTATTTTACTCCAACCTTAATCTGCCATGCTGACTGATTAATATCGTAAGTATTGAAGTTGGAAGTATCTATGCCGTCTTGACCAAACGGAGTTGAGTAAGTGTAAACACCAGTTTCTGCATCATAGCTGTGATCAACAAGCACCTTGTTGCCATAACTTTGATATTGCACCTTACCCCAATCATCATTAAGCAAGTTCAATACGTTCTTAACATCGAAGTACAGCATGCCTTTATGTTTTTGAGTAAAGCCCGGTAATTCTTGGGTGAAACGGAAGTCTAATTGATGTACCCAAGGTTGATTGTGAGTGCCTTTATCAATGAGTCCGCCTGCGTATTTACCTAACCCAAGCTCATCAATGGCCTTTTTAAACTCTTCATAAGTTAAGCCACCAGCATATTCAACATTGGCATCATCTGCACCTGTTGGAATATACGGTAGATATGCATCAGAGTAGGCGTAATCACCTTGGTCACCAAATCCGCGGTCATTATACGAACCTAATACCCAGCTCATTGGGTTACCTTGGCGTGCTTCATAGAACATATTGAAGCTAGAGTTATAACCTGCAAATAACTCAGTGTCGTAACCTAAGCTAAGAGTGAAACGATGTGGTGTTTCATAATAGCCAGGCCCCATAGTGGTGCCGTTACGATCTGCGCCAACAATCGGGTATTGATAGTTTGAACCTGCTGTTGAAGATGAACCTTGATTACCTTCATCCACTTGGTTATATGCATAACCAAAGCGCATGTTCAGACCCATGTCCCAATTCTTCGCCAAGCTAAAGCTTAACGTTTTGCTTGAGCCGTCAGTATCTGCATTAGTGAGCATTAAATCTGAACGCTCTGTGTGTCCACCTTGTCCGTTGTTCGCTAATGGATCCCAGGTTTCATAAATTACACGGCCAGTATCATCAGTTCTGACTTTACGGCGAGATAAATCAACCCAAGTTACATCATTTTCTTTTTGGATGTAGAGGAATTCACCACCAAAGAACCAATCTTGACCTAAGGCCCCTAAGTCCCAAGTACTGTCAAAGCCAACACTGACTCGCCAATCTGATGGTAACTCAAAGTTCGGGTCAAGTGAGTTAGTATTACCGTCTCCACCCACAAGGCCATCTTGCGCTTCACCTGGAACATTACCAAAATCAGGTGTGCCCCACGCATCGTTCCAACCGCCGGTATAACTTAATAAGCTGTTGCCGTCATTTGAGAAACTATTCGACATCCAAACCGTTGGGTAACCACCACTGTAACGACCGACACCACCGCGTAACGTCACATCATCCGTTAGTACGTAATTTAATCCTACCCGTGGCAGCCAAATATCTAGACCATCCATTGTGCTGTTATTAGCAAAGCCGTAACGATCAACAAAGTTGCTATTTAACTCTGGTGAGTCTGACATCATGATCCTTTCATAGCGCACACCAAAGGTCATTTCTAAGTCATAGTTAATTTCCCAGGTATCTTCTAGGAATAATGCCAGCGTTTCCATGTTAAATTGAGCGGCAACATCATCTGGATTGCCTGATAAAGCATTTTGATAGCGGAAGCGATCAACAATGCCACGCTCGAAGTCTTCGATAGAATCAAAATCCCATGTACCCATAGTGTCTTGAGCAAACAGGTTAAAGACGTCAATGCTGTTGTACTGGAAACCAAAACCAATCTTATGCTCGTCTAGGTAATAATCACCCACAAAACGCACTTCCAAGTTTTGGTTATCAAGCTCATTTGATTGGCGCGAACGCTCAGTTCCAAAGGTTACAGTACCGTTGTCAGTTCTCACTGCAACTTGTCCAATACCCAAATTATCTACTGGGTTAGAGCTACTTACAGTGTCTTTATAAGCAACTTTAAATTCAGTCGTGAAGTCATGGCTCCAGTCACTGTATACAATCGCTGCGTAAGATTCGAAATCTTCTTCTTTATCGTACCAATAGCTTGATAAGTTTAAGTAACCTTCGGTATCAGAAACACGGTTAGTCATATTACCGACCGTTTTTTGATAGGTTAAAGAAGCACGGTGATCATCGTTAATGTTCCAATCTAACTTAGCCAGAATCTTCTCATCTTTTTCTTGAGGTGTGGCGTTATAACTACCAATATTATCAAGGCCATATACGCTACTAGCAATGCTGTTGATTCGATTTAATTCGTCTAGCGTTACATTTGAATCATTAGGAAAACCCGCTCCTGCAGGTCCCCATTCAGCCGCTTGTGGTGCATCAAAATTCTCGTAAGAGCCGAAGAAGAATAGCTTGTCTTTAATCAAAGGAAAGCCAATCGTGCCACCAAATGTGGTTTCTTCGAAATCCTGCTTTAAAGCTTCACCAGTGATTTGATCTTTACCATCACCTGCCATGCTGTCATTGGTGGTTTCCCAAAACATCGTACCCGATAGCTCATTGGTACCCGACTTGGTTACCGCATTAACCTGTGCTCCAGAAAAACCACCACTACGCGCAGTAAATGGCGAAGTATTTAATGCAACGCTCTCTACAGCATCAATAGATATTGGCGAACGCTGAGTTGGGTAACCATTTGAATTTAAGCCGAAATCATCATTTTGAGAGACACCATCAACCACAAAGGTGTTAAAACGAGGGTTAATACCCGCAACACTCATAGAGATACCATCATTCCCCACAACCGCCATTGGGTTTTGACGTAATACATCTTTTAAGTCACGGTTTATACCAGGTGAATTAGCAATATCGTCAGCACCAAACTCACTGTTACTGCCAGCTGAACGGTAGTAGTTTGCGTTGCCGACTACCCCAATTCGCTCGATATCAGCAGCAGATTTTAATTCACGATTAAAACGCAGTGTTTCGCCTACATTTAAAAACAAACCTTGCTCAACATCATCGGCAAATTCATCAGAACCTACTTTAATAATGTATGGACCACCAACACGTAAACCACGGGCGGCAAACTGACCGTCAGCGCCTACTGGCACTTCTGTAACGGTACCTGTTGGCTCGTGAATAATAGTAATAGTTGCATCAGTTACTGCATTACCCATTGGGCCAACAATGTGGCCTCGAATGTTAGATGCAGTCTGCGATGCGGTAGCTGGTAGAGATACGACACCTAAAGCAAAGCAAGTCGCCAGCGCTAAGCGACTAATTTTATGGTTAAACATTATCTGACCCCTGAAAATTTTTATAATTTAGCTAGTTGTTCTAGCTTTATTTGAAGCTGTAGAGTAAAACTTCAGGGCGGATGCTATTGAGCATATATTTCAGTGCCATTTCATATTTGTAGCAAAACGCATCAATGGCAAAGTACATCTATTTACAAAGCGTTAATTAACATATCGAATTTACCATCACCGAAATAACGGCATCTGGCTAAAAGCCCGATGAGACCTAGGTTAACTAATGTTAATCTTGTGAGAAGGGTATGATTTTTTTAAAAACTGAGGCAATAAAAAGCAAATTAATTCGGTTAAAAAGTATTTTAACACTTCAAAAAAACAAACAAACAAGTATCAATAGGCAAACAAACAAACCTCAATGCACAAACAAATAAAAAACAAATTACCCACCAACCAGTAACAACCTTGAGTGGTAGGCAAAAAAATACCGAGCCTAAGCTCGGTATTTTTAAACGTTAAATATGCTCAAATTAGAACTGGTATTTAACACCCACTTTTAACTGCCAAGCAGACTTATTAATGTCATAAGTATTTTGGTTAGCTGTTTCGATACCATCTTGGCCATAAGGCACTGAGTAAGTATATACACCCGTGTCAGCATTGTAGTTATGGTCAACTAGGATTTTGCTACCAAATGATTGGTACTCAACAACACCCCAATCGTCATTCATTAGATTAAGTACGTTTTTCACGTCAAAGTACAAGATACCTTTATGATCTTCTAGGAAGCCAGGTAGCTCTTGAGTGAAGCGGAAATCTAATTGGTGAACCCAAGGTTGGTTATCAGTACCCTTAGGTGCGATACCGCCTGCGTATTCACTTAGACCAATTTCATCAATAGCTGCTTTAAAGTCTTCGTAAGTTAAGCCACCAGCATATTCAACATTGGCATCATCAGCACCTGTTGGAATGTATGGAAGGTATGCATCAGAGTAGGCAAATGAACCTTGGTCACCGAAACCACGGTCATTGTGCGAACCTAGAACCCAAGTCATTGGACGGCCTTCACGTGCTTCATAGAACATGTTGAAGCTTGAGTTGTAACCGGCAACAAACTCAACATCATAACCTAAACTAAAGGTGAAACGATGTGGTGTTTCATAGTAACCAGGGCCAATTGTTGTACCGTTACGGTCATACTGAGTAATCGGGTATTGGTAGTTAGATGTCGCTGTTGAAGACGAACCTTGGTTACCTTCATCAACAGAGTTGTAGGCATAACCTAAGCGCATATTAAGACCCATGTCCCAGTTTTTCGCTAGGGTGAAGCTTAATGTCTGGCTCTTACCATCTTCTTCTGCATTAGTTAGCATTAAGTCATAACGTTCAGTGTTTCCACCTGCGCCATTATTTGCTAATGGATCCCACGTTTCGTAAATCACACGGCCTGTTGAATCTGTTCCAACTTCACGACGTGCTAAATCAACCCAAGCCACATCATTTTCTTTTTGGATATATAAGAACTCACCACCAAAGAACCAGTCTTGACCTAGAGCACCGAAGTCCCAAGTACTGTCAAAGCCGATGCTTGCACGCCAATCTGAAGGAAGTTCGAAGTTTGGATCTAATGAGTTAGTGTTACCATCGCCACCAACAAGACCATCTTGAGCTTCGCTTGGTACATTACCAAAATCAGGCGTACCCCAATCGGTATTCCAACCATCGTTGAAGCTTAATAAGCTGTTACCGTCATTTGAGAAGCTGTTAGACATCCAAACTGTTGGGTAACCGCCACTGTAACGACCGACACCACCGCGTAAAGTAACATCGTCAGATAAGACGTAAGTCAAACCGATACGTGGTAACCAGATATCTTTACCATCCATTGTCTCGTTGTTTGCAAAACCGTAACGGTCAACGAAATTTTGGTTTAATGCCGGAGACTCAGACATGGTGATGGTTTCATAACGCATACCAAAGGTCATTTCTAAGTCAGCGTTAATTTCCCAAGTATCTTCAACAAATAATGCTAACGTTTCCATTGTGAAGTTAGCAGCAACATCGTTTGAGTTGCCTGATTCAGCATTTTGATAACGGAAACGGTCAACAACACCATTTTCGAAATCATCAATTGAATCGAAATCCCATGACCCCATAGTGTCTTGAGCAAACAAGTTGAACACTTCGATGTCGTTATACTGGAAACCAAAACCAATGGTGTGCTCGTCTAGGTAGTAATCACCCACAAAACGAAGCTCTAAATTTTGGTTATTTAATTGATTTGATTGACGAGAACGCTCAGTACCGAAGTTAACATCACCACTGCCAGTACGTACATTAACTTGACCAATGCCGATGTTATCAACAGGGTTAGAGTTACTTGTCGTATCTTTATAAGCTAATTTGATTTCAGTAGTAAATGAATCTGTCCAGTCACTGTAAACCGTTGCTGCATAAGACTCTAACTCTTCTTCTTTATCGTACCAGTAGCTTGATAAGTTAAGTGAAGACTCATCGTCAGATACTTTGTTAGTTAAGTTACCAACAGTATTTTGATAAGTGAAAGAAGCACGATGTTCATCGTTAATGTTCCAATCCACTTTTGCTAAGATTTTTTCATCTTTTTCTTGTGGAGTTGAGCTGTAACCACCAATGTTATCTAGACCATAAACACTGTTAGAAATACTGGTAATTCTGTCTAACTCTTCTTGTGTTACACGAGAATCGTTAGCAAAACCTGCACCAGCTGGTCCCCACTCAGCCGCTTGTGGAGCGTCAAAGTTTTCATATGAACCAAAGAAGAATAATGTGTCTTTAATTAATGGGAAACCAACAGTCGCACCAAATGTTGTTTCTTCAAAATCTTGCTTTAATTTTTCACCCGTTTCTTGGTCTTTACCGTCGCCAGCCATGCTGTCGTTAGTCGTTTCCCAAAAAACAGTACCAGCTAACTCATTCGTACCTGATTTTGTCACTACGTTAACTTGTGCGCCAGAGAAGCCACCTGTACGAGCAGAAAAAGGAGATGTGTTTAATGCAACACTTTCTACCGCATCAATTGAGATAGGAGAGCGTTGAGTTGGGTAACCGTTTGAGTTTAAGCCAAAGTCATCGTTTTGAGATACACCATCAACAACGAACGTGTTAAAGCGTGGGTTAATACCCGCAACACTCATTGAGATGCCATCAGTACCTACAACAGCCATTGGATTTTGACGTAATACGTCTTTAAGGTCACGGTTAATACCTGGAGAGTTAGCAATATCCTTAGCACCAAATTCGCTGTTGCTGCCAGCACTGCGGTAGTAGTTTGCATTACCCACAACACCGATACGCTCCATATCACCTTCAGCTTGAAGAGTACGGTTATAACGTAAGGTTTCACCAACGTTTAAAAATAAGTCTTGCTCTAAATCATCCGCAAATTCTTCTGAATCTACTTTAATGATATATGGACCACCAACACGAAGACCACGAGCAGCAAACGTACCGTCAGCACCAACAGCAAGCTCAGTAACGGTGCCTGTTGGTTCATGAATGATGGTAATTGTTGCATCTGTTACAGCATTTCCTTGAGGGCCAACAATCTGACCTCGGATATTTGATGCAGTATCGGCTGCCATGGCTGGTAGAGAAACACCCATAGCAAAGCAAGTCGCTAGCGCTAAGCGACTGATTTTATTGTTTAACATTTTCAGACCCCTGAAATACTTTTATATTTTAATTTGTTTGCTAGTTAAGCTAGCTTTTAATATGAAGCCGTAGAGTAAAAACTTCAGGGCGGATTTTATAACCAATTTGTTTCAAAATCATGTCATTCTTGAACTATTTTTCAACAATATCTAAACTATTTGCGTCAAATTTGCTTCACAAATTTAACCAACCCCTTACTTGGTAAGGGTTCATGGTTGTTTTGTCACAAAAATTTAATTTGAAAAATATATGATAAAACGACCTCACTCACTCGATTTAGCATGCCGTACTAGGGTCAAAGCCTGTTAAATCGCTTTTGGAATAATAATAATGAAACCTGCAGTAATTCTTTTCAGTGCAACACTTGCGCTCAGTAGCCTTGTCAGCTCACCAGTTCATGCTTGGGGCCAAAATGGTCACCGTATTATTGGGGAGTTAGCACAAAATAACCTTTCTGCTGTCGCACAAGATAAAATCAATCAAATAACGCAAGGTGAATCTTTAGCACAAATGTCGACCTGGCCAGATGAAATCCGTTCAGATAAAAACTGGCATCACGCATCACCATGGCACTATGTATCAATTGCCGACGATGAAACTTGGGACACAGTCAAAAGAAACCCGAAAGGCGATATTATTGAAAGCCTTGAGCGTTTTGAAAAAGTGTTGAAGGATCCTAAGGTTAGCAATAAAGATAAGCGTGACGCATTAGCATTCTACGTTCACTTTGTCGGTGATATTCATCAGCCATTACATGTTGGCCATAGCCACGATCATGGCGGTAATAAGGTCAAGTTAAAATGGTTTGGTGAAGACACAAACTTGCATAGTGTTTGGGATAGTAAGCTGGTTGATCATAAACAGCTTAGCTACACCGAATACACAAAATTCATTGAACGTATCTCAGATAAAGACATCAAGAGTTGGGTCGGAAAAAGCTATTATGACTGGGCTGATGAGTCAAAAACATTGCGTGAAGCAACCTATGAATTAGAAAAAAACCGCGACGACCAACCAGACTTACGCTGGCAGTATATTTTCGATCATACGCCAACAGTTGAATTACGTTTACAGCAAGCAGGGATCCGTCTTGCAGAAAAGTTAAATATTATTTTCAGTAAATAATTGTAATGCTTGTTATGTGAATAAAGAGTGTCATATTAAGATAATTATGTCGTCATTGAACTGAAATTTATTCTTAATATTTTGTACAAGCCGCGTTATTACATAGCTTATTACGCATAAAAAGAGCCACTCATTTGAGTGGCTCTTTTGTTTAACACTGACTGTTAAATGAAACGTTCTAGTTAGTCAGCTTGCAGGCACTGACTCACTTTACCGTCATTAACGTTCAAATACATGGAACTTATCAATACCAAATGATTTACCTTCGGCGTGACAAGTTGAACAAGATTCCATTGTAGGTTGTAAATACCAATCAGCTACAACTTCAGCGTCAATCTCACCACCATTTTGCTCCATATGGTTCAGCGCAGAAGCTGAATCATGACAAGCGTAACAGTTGGCAGTGATTGGGCTAGCCATTTTAGTATTATCACCACCGTGGAAGGCTTTAGCGCGCATGTATTGATTAGGTATTGCATATAAATCAATACCATCAGCGTGACAAGAAACACAGTTATCCGCATTTAACTCTGTTGCAGAGTTAGGGATAGGATTACCGTCTTCATCAGTCTTAAGTAACTCACTACCTACACCCCAGTGCATGCTATGGACCATAGGACCAAAGCCAGGAGCCGAACCTGCTGAGTTACGGTCTTGACCATTGTTATGACATGCTACACAGTCGTAACCGCCTTCACTGTATCCACCATTTTTATGGTAATTAGTCTCGTTATTATGACAGGTACTACAACTATCAGTTGTCACTGCATGGCGACGGTCATAATCAGTCACTTCTCCATCAGCGATAGCAAACACAGGAGAGTAACTGGTAAATGTCACACCGTCATATGAAGGATCATCACCGTGAGCAAATGTGACGCGAGAGCTCGCCATAATTTGTGGTACATTGATACCAAAACTTGATGCGGCATAACACATGGTTTTAGTACCATCGCCTTTAAAGCTGGCTTCATAAGAATTGGTTTCACGGCCAATAATAGATTTATTGTTATAACCATGCATATAACCGCCTGCATAGCTTAATGTTCCATCATTATAAAGCGTTTCGATATCTAACATGCTCTCGCCTTGGTAAAGGCTAAGATCGGTACAATAGGTAACACCAGAGTCCGTAGTGTAGATATCAGATAGGACTGTAGAATGGTCATTTCTGTCAGCTTGTCGTTCAACTAAACCGATACCTGAAAGTGATGCATGGAATTCACGGGCATCAAAGTCATTCATCGCCATTACAATGCCGCTAGCAGCATCTGTTGAGTGACAATCGCTACAACCATTTCCTGCAATACTGGTATTAATCACTGGCTCAGCATGACAGGTATAACAGTTAGCAACCTCAAAGTCTTTTTCAAACTTCTGATGATTCACGTGACCGATTTTCTGTAATGTGTTGGTGGCATATCCGCCATTTTCTTCAGCGCGAGACACATTGTTATGACACACTAAACAGCCTGCAACGAAATCGACCTCACCTTCAACATTAATTGCTGTGTAGCTAGGATGCTTCATGCTAGAAGTGCCATAGTCCACGTGACAGCTATAACAGGTTTCTGTCGTGCTGGTGTGGATCATCTCAGGTTTATCCACCACCATAGGCTGTGAACGAGCGATTTCTGTTTCGCTATCTCCGCCTACACGTAACCAAACGATACCCTCTGAGGCTGCCGTCACAGCTGGCATAGCAGCAATAAACTCATAATGCCCATCACCGATAGCTGTTAATGATGACCCTTCTTTAGTGGAATCTGTATAGCCACCGACATTGCCATCACGATTTAACACCACACCACGGTCGGTTTTTTCAGCAAATTTAGCTTCTGCTTTACCTAAACCATTGACTAAAACGCCATCTTCGTTCGTCACTTCAAATTCGTAGCGAACTTGGCCTTCCTCAATCGCATGCGAAATCATAGTGATATGGGTAATATCAGCGGATTCTGTTACTGGTGGATTAGGTCCTGGACCTGGTTCACCTGGTGCGCCATCTGCACCGTCTTTTCCATCATCAGCACAACCAGCAATCCCCATCGCTGCTGCAACAACGAAGGCTAATCTGCGTTTCGTTAAATGTTTCATCATCACTCCGAATAGTTTAATTACTACTTTTTAGGTAAACACCTGATTGGCATAGTAGGGACTAACCGCTTTATCTGGAGTGATTAAGCTCACGAAAATTTATTGATTAAACAGCAGAAAACAGCCTTTGTGATTAAATTATGAATGAAATCAGAATCAACTTATCTGTAATTTGATTACTGGAAATGCAAGAGCAGCATAACTCCCTTAAAATTATACACTTGTATCAAAAAGAAACTAAAAAATGTAATAAGCAACGAGTGTAAATAGCAATAAAAACATAAGCATTATTACCCTTAAATACTAAATTAACCTCGTTTTTTGACCCGTTAACCAATAAAAAAGCCACTATATAAAATAGTGGCTTTTTTCAACTTATGACAATTATCTTAGCAGGGATAACATTGTCGTTAAGTTACTCTTAGCGTTCAAAGTTATGGAACTTATCAATACCGAATGACTTACCAGTATCATGACATGTTGCACAAGACTCTGAAGTACCTTCAGTGAACCATTCAGTCGTTGATGGTACATTCAACTCACCACCATTTTGCTCCATGTGGCTTAACGCTGAATCAGAGTTATGACATGCAAAACAGTTTGCAGTGATAGGGCTCGTCATTACACCAGCATTACCTTCATTATACGCTTTAGAAAGCATGTATTGGTTCGGTACATCAGCTAGGCTTACACCATCAGCATGACAAGAGACACAGTTATCGGCATTCAAGCTTGCTGCTGAGTTCGCTTCAGGCGCTTTATCACCTAACTCGTTACCCACACCCCAGTGCATGCTGTGAACCATTGGGCCGAAACCAGGACCAGACAATGCGCCTTTACGATCTTGACCATTGTTATGACAAGCAACACAATCTAAACCGCCGTCACCGTAGCTACCGCTCTTATGGTAGTTAGTGTCGTTGTTGTGACAAGTCGTACAGCTGTTTTCATCGATAGTATGACGACGACCCCAATCTTGTACTTTTTCAAAGTTGATTGGGTCAACTACATCACTGTATCCAGTGAAAGACACACCGTATTCATTATCGCTATCAATCCAATTGCTATCAGCAATCGTAATACGTGAGCTGGCAGACAAGTTAGCAAGTTCATAACCCGCAGTTAGCTCGCCGTAACATACTGAACGTGAGCCATCAGCATTTTCAATGTAGCCTTCTGAACCATGACCAATAACACGTGCAACAATAGAATCATTGTAGTAGTTATTAATGTAAGCACCGCCATATACTACTTCATGCGCAGCATACATTTCACCAATGTTTAATTGCACTGGTGTTTCACCAGAGTTATCAAACAATGCGATATCAACACAGTAACCTGATGTCCAAGCAACATCTTTGTGATCAATCCACTCATCCATTGTAGGATTAAAGTATGGCGCACTAGTTGTAGTGTAATGATTTGCACGAATGTCTTTACGCTCTTCTAAACCAATTTTAGAAGATTGGAAATGGAACTCACGAGCATCAAATCCGTCAGAAGGAACAATCACGCCTGACTCGCCTGAGCCATGACAGTCACTACACCCATTACCAGCAATACTGGTATTAATCACAGGCTCTGCGTGACAGGTGTAACAGTTAGTTGGGGTAAAATCTTTTTCAAACTTTTGGTGATTAATGTGACCAAGCTTTTGCATGGTATTTTTAGCATATCCACCGGTATCAAGTGAGGTACCATCTTCAGCAACATCACGTGGAACATTGTTGTGACACACCATACAGCCACCAACAAAATCAACTTCGCCATCAATGTTTTGTGCGACATATTTCGCATGCTTAATATCTGAAGTGGCGTAATCAACGTGACATGAATAACAAGTTTCAGTTGTTGAGGTGTGGGTCATTTCTGGCTTATCAATAATGATATACGGTGAATCAGCAATATCGCCACCGCCCACTTGTAAGCGAATTAATCCTTCTGTATCTGCTTGTACAGCTGCCATTGGAGCAACGAGCTTATATTGCCCGCTGTCAACCTCTGTAATAGTTGCACCTTCAGTAGCATTATCGCCACCAAACGTTGCACTACCACCGACACTACCGTCACGGCTACGTTGAATACCGCGATCTGTCTTAGCAGCTAAGTAAATACCTGCATTTTCAAGACCCGTAATCGCAACGCCATCTTCATCAGTTAAGTTAAACTCTACTGTCACTTGGCCTTCTTCAACCATATGAGCAATATACTCAACATTGGTTACTGTAGACACTTCAGTGACTGGTGGAGTAGCGGGTTCACCCGGTGCACCATCTTCGCCATCAGCACCATCTTTACCGTCATCAGCACAACCTGCAATCCCCATTGCAGCCGCGACAACGAAAGCTAATCTTCTTTTCGTTAAATGCTTCATCATCATCTCCTATTGCCTATTACCACTTTGTAGGTACAGGTCTATTTTTATACTAGGCATTTCTTGTTCGCTAAATAGTGACAATGATCACGACTGAATTAACACGAAGCTGATTAACACTTTTTAATGTTCAAAGTTTGACTCAGATCTAAATAACTACATCCTTATATAAATAACAACAACGGCAACAGCAAGCTAAACCATTGTTTTAAAAGGGTTTACAACTAATTAAATAATTTAACAAATAAATTAAACCTTATTATTCAGTAACTTAAACTTCATTTATAGTAAGTCAAAGCCTATTTACTCTATAACTGAAATTACAATTAAGTTTAAATTAAGTTAATTTTAAGGTTTAAAACTAAGCTCAAAAAATCAGTCAATGACATTATGTTGCTTTAGCAAGCACCGAAGAAGAATAGAATATGAAATTCAAACCTGCCAATTGACAGATGAAATAGAAAGGCAAAAATGAAAAAAAGCCACTATTTCTAGTGGCTTTTAATTATTTATGATTGCGATATTGAGCTTTGCAGGGCCAGTTAATATCGCAAGCTATAAAATGTCAGTGATTAACGTTCAAAGTTATGGAACTTATCGATACCCATTGACTTGCCAGCATCGTGACATGTTGCACAAGACTCAGAAGTACCATTTGTGTACCAATTAGTACCAGCTTCAACGTTCAGCTCACCACCATTTTGCTCCATATGGTTAAGCGCTTGCTCACCATTATGACATGCGTAACAGTTTGCAGTAATTGGGCTAGTCATAACGCCTGAATCGCCACCGTTATAAGCTTTTGAAAGCATATATTGGTTAGGGATAGCGTAAAGTTCGATACCATCAGCATGACAAGAAACACAGTTTGCAGCGTCTAGATTTCTTGCTGCTGCATTTTCACCGTCTTCACCAGCTTGGCTACCTACGCCCCAGTGCATGCTGTGAACCATTGGGCCGAAACCAGGTGCAGAGTTACCAGCACTACGATCTTGACCGTTGTTATGACAAGCAACACAATCTAAGCCGCCTTCAGCGTAGCTACCATTTTTGTGGTAGTTAGTTTCGTTGTTATGACAAGTCGTACAGCTGTCAGTTGTCACGGCATGACGACGATCGTAATCAGTCACATTGTTCAGATCAGCTAAGTCAGCTACTGGCGAGTAACTTGTAAGTGAAACACCATATTTACCGTCATCATCAATCCAGTTGCCACCTTTAAAGGTAACACGAGCACTTGCCATGATTTGTGGTGTGTTCAAGTCTAACTTAGCGTGACAGAAGGTTTTAGTTCCGTCGCCTTTATAAGACTCTTCGTAGTTACGAGACTCACGACCCACTAATGATTCATTATGGTAACCGTGAAGGTAAGTACTTGCGTAGCTTAAAGTACCGTCATTATATAGCGCTTCGATATCCAGTACTTCTTCACCTTTAAATAAGGTTAAATCAGTACAGTATTCACCTAAGTCATTCATGTATACAGCTGATAAAGTCGTGCTGTGCTCTTCACGAATAGTTTGACGCTCTGTAATGCCAATTTTTTCAGACTTAACGTGGAAATCACGTGCATCAAAGTCACTGTTTGCAGCTAATAAAGCCATGTTGTCAGACATATCAGTTGTATGACAATCGCTACAACCGTTACCCGCGATGCTTGTGTTAATCACAGGCTCAGCGTGACAGGTATAACAGTTAGTTGCAGTGAAATCTTTTTCAAAGCCATTGTGATTAATATGACCAAGCTTTTGCATGCTGTTGCGTGCGTAACCGCCATCATCACGAACCACGTTATTGTGACAAACTAAACAACCTGCGACTAAATCAGTTTCACCTTCGGTATCGATTGCTGTGTAGCTTGAATGCTTAACGTCTGATGCATGGAAATCAACGTGACAAGACTGACATGTTTCTGTCGTCGTTGTGTGCACGTTTTCAGGCTTGCTAACTACGATGTAGCGAGACTTAGCAATTAAGTCACCACCACCCACAGCTAAACGAACAATACCTTCAGTACCCGCTGTAACATTTGGCATAGGCGCTACAAATTCGTAGTTACCATTTTCCAGTACAGTTAAGCTAGCACCAGCAGTTGACTCGCTTGCACTACCACCAACGATAGTTCCTTCGAAATCATCACGACTACGAGCAATACCTTTATCAGTCATAGCGGCTAATTCTGCGTTCGCTTTTTCTAAGCCAACAATTAGCATGTCTTTTTCGTTTGTGATTTGGAATTCAAAAGTTACTTTGCCATCACCAATTTCATGGTGAATAACATCGACATTAGTAACCTCTGAGGTTTCTGCTGATGGTGGTGGTGGCGTTACGCCATCTTCGCCATCTTTTCCATCGCTACCACAGCCTGCAATCCCCATTGCTGCTGCGATAACGAATGCTAGTTTGCGTTTCGTTAAATGTTTCATCATCACTCCAATTTCTTATACCACCATTGAGGTAGCTCGGAATCATGTTAGGTATTAACCCAAACTTTATGAGTGATTCATGTCACGTAAGATCTGAACTTTAACAATTTCAATATTCTTTAAATTAAAACCTTGAGCCAGATCTAGTTTAGCTAGAGCTGATATTAACAATTAAAAATCATTCCTCAACCTGCTCGTTATTTACACGCAAACTACGTAACAAGCTGTATCAATCAAGATATTAGACTTAAGGTTCAGTTAATAAAAAAGGCCCTGAGGGCCTTTTTTATTGCTAAAGTAAAACAAATAACTTACGAACAGCAGTCTCGTCGCAAGCTTTTTTTCGGTAACTTATCATAAATAACTTTTGCCATTAACAAGGCCAATACAATCCCAGATCCCGTAGTAACAAAATGAGGTAATAACTCATGTTCTTCGCCAATTTGCGGCATGACAACAAAACCAAAGTGCTCCACAAGATAATTGACTAAGACACCAAAACTTAACGCTACGCCCAACACCCCGCCTAAATAGCCAAATAATGCGCGCTTACCTAGCTCTTTGGTGACAACACCTAAAGTGGCAATATTGGTTGCAGGCCCTGCCATCATAAAGACCAAAACTGCCCCAGGTGACACACCTGCTAATAGTAAACCTGCCGCAATCGGTGTTGAGGCTGTAGCACAAATGTACATAGGGACAGATATCAACACCATCACCAACATAGCTAAAATCCCGTCACCCCACTTTGCTAAAAAGTCACCAGGAACAAACGTTTGTACTAATGCAGCAAAAAATAGACCGACTAACAACCACATCGTCGTGTCTCTCACTAAATCCGTTGCCGCGTAATGCAAACCTGACTTTACCCTTGACAATACTGACTCGCTTTTTAGCTCTGTCGCCATATCTTTTGTTGACTCGCAGCAGCTTTCAGCCGCATGTTCATGCGTGTCATTGTTGTCACTGACTGCAGCGTGATCTGTCTTAGTGGCACAGCTTTTAGCAACTGTAGCCACTTTTTCGTTAGTTGTATTATCTGTCTTACCCGCGCAACAACTACTCGTGCTCGGGATCGCTTCAACGTTGTCTTTGTTGCTAGAACAGCAACTGCTTGATGCCGGTTTACTTTGCGCCTTAGAACTGCAACAGCTTGTTTCAGGAGCCTTAACCTCAGCGGCTTTTGAACTACAGCATGAGGACACCACTTCACCCGCGGTACCTAAATCATTCTCTTCAGCGTTTTTTGCAACCTTTGATGAAGCCTTAGCCTCACTCACCTCATCTTTATCATCTCGACCAACCAATAACCCTGCCACAACGGCACTGGTAATTGCAGCAATAGGACGAATAATTGCCATAAAAGGCCCAAGTAAAACATAAGAAACTGTCACAGAATCAACGCCCGTTTCTGGGGTCGACACTAAAAATGAAGTCGTAGCGGCCTTAGAAGCACCGCTGCGGCGCAGCCCCACGGCAGCAGGAATGACACCACACGAACATAACGGCAATGGCGCACCTATCACTGCGGCTTTAACCACGGTTTTAACCCCATGACCACCTAATTGCTTTTGCATCCATGCCATTGGCACAAACACTTTTAATAATCCGGCTAACACCAAGCCAAGTAATAACCATGGTGCTGACTCTAAAAATAATTCTACAAAGTTAGTGAATAACATCTCTTGCCCCACTATTTCTTGCCACTAATTCTTAACACTAAGGATTTTGTACTACAGCATGATGTTCAGATTTTGGCTGTAATTCTTTATCTGATGACTCTAATGCTTCTAATATAGAGCAGTGTTCGGCGCTTTCAGGTCCGCCACAACATGCCTCTGACAATTTACTCAACGAACTCGCAAAGAACTCCAGCTCAGCTATCTTTGCTTGTACTTGCTCCAACTTGATATCGACCATGCCTTTAACATCAGCACAAGCCCAATTGGACTTATCCAGTTCAATAGACAACAACTCAGCAATATCACTTAAACTAAAGCCTACCGCTTTAGCTCGAATAATAAATCGCAGCTTTTCGGCATCGTCTTGGTTATACAGTCGATAGCCAGAATCAGAACGATTCGAAGGGGCTAATAAACCATGTTTTTCATAAAAACGAAGCGTATCCGTTTTCACATCAAATAACGTCGCGAGCTCACCAATTCGATACATATCGTTACCTGTAAAGTTAGAATCTATATCAGTGTAATGTCATCATTATAAACCTTGGAGTTTAATCCAAGGTCAAGGGTTTTATAGAATAAAAAAGCCCCCGTACTTTGTTCTTATTTCAATATTGTGAAATCGCGCAGAAATTTCCCGAAATAAAACAGATTACGTTAAAATACGCGCGCTCGAGTACGGCTCACTAATAAAATAAAAACGAGATGTGCATCGTAGGAACTTTGGCAAAGCTGATTTAACAAACTCAGCTTTGCCAAACTTCCTTAAATAAATAGTGGACACTGTACCTACATGAATACTGTCAGACCTATTCGTCGCGCGCTGTTAAGCGTATCTGATAAAACTGGAATGCTTGAGTTTGCTAAAGCATTACATGAGCAAGGCGTAGAGCTACTTTCTACTGGTGGCACTGCTAAATTACTTGCTGATAATAATATCCCAGTGACCGAAGTTTCTGACTACACAGGTCATCCTGAAATCATGGATGGTCGTGTTAAAACACTTCACCCTAAAGTGCATGGCGGCATTCTAGCTCGTCGTGGTATCGATGAAATCGTGATGGAACAAAATGCCATCAAACCAATCGACTTAGTTGCCGTTAACCTTTACCCGTTTGCCTCTACAGTGGCAAAAGAAGGTTGTACTTTGGCTGACGCCGTTGAGAACATCGATATTGGCGGCCCAACTATGGTTCGCTCTACTGCTAAAAATCATAAAGACACCACCATTGTGGTTAACGCAAGTGATTACGATCGCGTGATTACTGAGATGCGTGCCAATGAAGGTAGTACTACACTTGAAACGCGCTTTGACCTAGCTATTGCAGCGTTCGAACACACCGCTGCATACGATGGCATGATCGCGAACTACTTCGGTACTATGGTGCCAGCACACAGTAAAGATGAGTGCCACGAAGATTCAAGCTTCCCACGTACCTTCAATACTCAGCTGATCAAAAAGCAAGATTTACGCTACGGTGAAAACAGCCATCAAAAAGCGGCATTCTATGTTGATGCACACATTGATGAAGCGTCAGTGGCTAGCGCAACACAATTGCAAGGTAAGGCACTGTCTTACAACAATATCGCTGATACCGATGCAGCCCTTGAGTGTGTTAAAGAATTCGACGGTCCGGCTTGTGTTATCGTTAAGCATGCTAACCCATGTGGTGTTGCACTAGGCGACACCATTTTAGAAGCTTACGATCGCGCATTTAAAACTGACCCTACATCAGCATTTGGCGGCATCATTGCGTTTAACCAAGAGTTAGATGCAGACACCGCGAAAGCCATTGTTGACCGTCAGTTTGTTGAAGTGATCATTGCCCCTAAAGTCAGTGCAGCAGCACGTGAAATCGTTGCTGCTAAAGCTAATGTACGTTTATTAGAGTGTGGTCAGTGGAACACTAAAACCACCACTCAAGACTTTAAACGTGTTAACGGTGGTTTATTAGTACAAGACCGCGACCAAGGTATGGTTAATGTCGCCGATGTTAAAGTGGTTTCAAAAGTCCAACCTACAGCTGAGCAATTAACTGACTTAATGTTCTGCTGGAAAGTGGCTAAGTTTGTTAAATCAAATGCAATTGTCTACGCCAAAGATGGCATGACTATCGGTGTGGGCGCAGGCCAAATGAGCCGCGTTTACTCAGCGAAAGTGGCAGGCATTAAAGCCGCTGATGAAGGTTTGGTTGTTGAAGGGTCAGTAATGGCATCTGATGCATTCTTCCCATTCCGTGACGGTATTGATGCTGCAGCAGCAGCGGGCATCAGCTGTATCATCCAACCGGGTGGTTCAATTCGCGATGAAGAAATCATTGCAGCAGCTGACGAGCACGGCATTGCTATGGTGTTCACCGGAATGCGTCACTTCCGTCACTAAATAGCATTTGAATAGAGCAGCCTCATTTGGCTGCTTTTTTCGTTTAAAGAACATGATAATTTTTACCAAATTGAATATAAAAAAGGTGAATAAAGATGCAGGTACTTGTAATTGGCGGCGGCGGACGCGAACACGCACTAGCTTGGAAAGCAGCTCAATCAGCTCAAGTTGAAAAAGTTTTTGTTGCTCCTGGTAACGCAGGCACATCTTTAGAGCCAAAATTAGCAAACGTCGGTATTCAGGTTGAAGCAATTTCAGAATTAGTGAAATTTGCCCAAGACAACAAGATTGAATTAACCATTGTTGGCCCAGAAGTGCCTTTAGCACTTGGCGTTGTTGATGCCTTTAACGAAGCTGGTTTAGCTATCTTTGGCCCAACTCAAGGTGCAGCGCAACTTGAGTCTTCAAAAGCCTTCACCAAAGACTTTTTAGCTCGCCACAACATCCCAACGGCTGACTACTCAAACTTCACTGAAATTGACGCAGCGAAAGCTTACTCTGTTGAGTTAACTGCTAAAACAGGTTTCCCTGTTGTGATTAAAGCTGACGGTTTAGCTGCAGGTAAAGGCGTGATTATCGCGCAAGACCAAGCTGAAGCCGATGCTGCAATTGAAGATATGCTAGCAGGTAACAAATTTGGCGAAGCCGGTTCTCGCGTTGTTATCGAAGAATTTTTAAAAGGTGAAGAAGCCAGCTTTATCGTCATGGTAGACGGCAACAACATCTTAGCTATGGCATCGAGCCAAGATCATAAAGCCCGTGATAACGGCGATTATGGCCCGAACACTGGCGGTATGGGAGCATACTCACCAGCACCAGTGGTCACGCAAACCGTTCACGACTGGACAATTGCTAACGTTATCCGTCCAACGGTTGATGGCATGGCAGCAGAAGGCAATGTTTACACAGGCTTCTTATATGCTGGTTTAATGATTGCACCTGATGGCAGCGCAAAAGTACTAGAGTACAACTGCCGCTTTGGCGACCCAGAAACGCAGCCAATCATGATGCGTCTACAATCTGATTTAGTTGAACTTTGTTTAGCAGCCACCCGTGGTGAACTTGATAAAGTGACCGCTGAATTTGATTCACGCGCAGCAGTCGGTGTGGTACTAGCAGCAGGCGGATACCCTGATGCCTACCGCAAAGCAGATGTGATTGACGGTTTATCTTTAGGTGATAACAACGCCAAAGTATTCCACGCTGGCACCGATATGAAAGACGGTCACGTTGTCACAGCAGGCGGCCGCGTATTATGTGCAACAGCACTCGGTAACACAGTGACAGAAGCACAAAAAGCTGCATATGGTTTAGTCGATGCCATCCACTGGGATGACGTCTACTTCCGTACCGACATCGCCTACCGTGCGATTGCACGTGAGCAAGGTAAAGACTAACTCGTTAGTTGGCTTGTTGTTGAAGCGATAAAAAATCCCTGTGATAGCAGTCAATGCTAAAAGTCACAGGGATTTTTTTTGATTAATTATCGATAGTAAAATTTTAATATTTATTAATTACGGGTAAATAAAACTCTGAAGATGAATATTGATAGAATAGAAACAATGATATAACTTGGGAAAACATACATAAAAATATAAGGCGCAATATCCATTCTTTGCTCTTCATGCAGCAATGGAGATACTAAATAATTATAAAACCCTAAAAAAATCCCTATGTTAAAAATGGAATTTACAATGATAAAAGTAACTTTCTTAATCAAACTATTCATAATTATCACTTAATTTCCCAAAAATGGATTTCTTTGCTTTTATTGAAATCAGAAACTGTCCCAAAAAACTCATAAATTGATCTCATTAACATACCGCTACTGCTTATTTCATCCTTGTTCCATAAGTCAATATGGTCACCACTTTGATTATTAGTTGTTTCATTTCCTCTTTGCCAATAATCTTTAAAGAAAATTATTCCAGTTCGATTTTTTAAGTCTTTTTGAAAAGTACTAGGTGAAATTTTTTCAACCTTATGGAGTCCACCTATATTAGAAGAAGTTAACCATTTAGCCATTTCTTCAGCTCTTAAAATATGCTTAGTTCCTGAATGTGACCAACACTTTGCGGCCTTAGCGCTTGATGTAGAAACACCAACATTAATTAAAGCTTCACTTAGTAATATTGCACAATAATTGTCAAAAGGTGCAGAGCTTGTTTCTTGCTTATTTTGACACCGAGCTTTCATTAAGCTTTTCTCAGGAAATGATTCCCATAACGTTTTAAAATCTAACAAAATAAATCCCTTTATAGTCTTTTGATTATTAATCAGTGAATTATAACCTGCCATTTTTTTATCTTTACTTCAATTACCCTATGTAGCTATTACTCAAGTAATCACATCCCAATTAACTAGAATAATGTAGACCTTCCACCAAATGCTTACCTTGAAATAGTCGACTAAATTTAACTCTCTCAGAGCAAATAAATATCCAACCATAAAGCGCCACGACTTTTCGGCCAATAGTCCGCTTATTTAATACCCCTGTAGATATTGAATAATGTATCTAAGTTCATAACTTCGACTTAACCAATTGCCTGCCGCAGGCTTTTGAACAGATTCATCTAAGACACGCTTCAAGTACGTCCATGTAAGCTCTGCGAAAACATCCATGTTTTCGAAGGTCTTAGACGCATCTGCACTGGGAATTTTAATCTCTTCGATTTAACCTCATTTGAAGTTTATAAAATAATTTAAGCTTAAAGTTTAAATTAATCATATGAATTGAGAGCATCAAGAAAATACGTGAGTCCTGACATGGCCTTTCTCGCACATCCATGTGCTTCAAGGCATTTTGTGCATCCTGCACTTAAGATATCAGCTAGCTTTCGAGGGGAAGGGACGCACCATCGTAAGCGTTTGTGATTTTTGAAGATGCACGAAGCTGAACCAAATGAAGCTAAAAGCTAAATAATACTCCGTTGGAAATTTTGCTTTTTAAATTTCGCCGGAGCGCTGAGCGATTACTCTTAGTATATAAAGTATGGGGACAAGCGCTTTATCCCTTGATTCAGGTGTGGGCGAAGCGCCACGACTTTGATCTTGCTTTGAGCCAAAGAAAACAAAACTAAACGCCCTATCAGAAACGTTAGTGATTTTTGAAGATGGACGAAGCGGAATAGAATGATATCTGAAGCTAAACTTTCTTCCGTTGGAAATAATCGTTTTTCAGATTATTTCGCCGGAACGGCTAGGGATATCGAAAAGGGAAAAGCTGTTGTTTCCCTTTCGTCTGGTGTGGGCGAAGCGCCACGACTTTGCTCTTAATAAAGTTAGCGATAAAAAGAAATTAAATAACTAGATATAATCAATCACATCTAAGTAAATATGCACCAATATCACCTCAAATGAATAGCTAATCTAGTATCTTAAATTATTAAGCAATAGATCTTGTAACCCTATGCTTTTCTAGCAAGTTGTTACAGTGCCAAAACATCGACTTATCCCTTGTATCTATGGCAGGATGTCGACCTAGTCACAAATTAACAACAAATAACACCGACTATTTCAACACCCCATAAGAATAAAAATAGGGATAGCTTTATGTCTGACTCTCAACTCAAACAACCTAGTTTGTTTGACGCCCTTGCACCTGTTATCGCCCTTATCACCATGCTGGGCGCTGCGGTGTACCTTTTCTCTTCTGATAGCTCATCTGGAGCAAACCAAATTGCACTGATTCTCGCCGCTTGCATTGCCATTTTAATTGGTTACAAAAATGGTTACAGCTGGAACCAAATGGAACGTGGCATCATTAAAAGTATTGGTGTCGCAACTGGCGCTTTACTGATCTTATTTACTGTTGGCTCCCTAATCGGTACTTGGATTTTAGCCGGCACAGTGCCGACAATGATTTACTACGGTATGCAAATCCTCCATCCACAATATTTTTATGCTGCCAGCTGTATTTTATGTGCCGTTGTAGCAATAAGCATCGGTAGCTCGTGGACAGTAGCAGGTACTATTGGTATTGCCCTTATTGGTATCGCTTCAGCGATGGGCTTAGATATCAATATCACTGCTGGTGCAATCATCAGTGGCGCTTATTTTGGCGATAAAATGTCACCATTATCTGACACAACCAATCTAGCTCCTGCCGTTGCTGGCTCAAATATCTTTAGTCATATTAAGCATATGACTTGGACCACTGTGCCCAGCATTATTATTGCCTTAATCGTGTTTACTTTTTTAGGTTTATCAGCCGATGTATCCAGCTTTAACTCGCAACTAGGTGATACGCTGACATTACTAGAAAATACTTACCAACCTGGGCTGCATTTATTACTACCATTATTAGTTGTGCTCTTTTTGGCAAATAAGAAAATGCCCGCCTTTCCAACCGTGATTATTGGTACCTTAGCAGGTGCTATCTGCGCAGCCATTTTCCAGTTTGATAATGTGATTACTTACGTTAACGACCCACAGTTATTACCAGTAATTGCCATCATTAAAGGCATTTGGATTGCGATGTTTGATGGTTATGTGGCTAATACTGGCGATGCCGTGCTCGACAACCTATTAAGCCGTGGCGGCATGAGCAGTATGGTGACAACAGTCTGGTTAATATTGTGTGCTATGGCTTTTGGCGGCGTGATGGAAGTGACAGGCTTATTAGCTCGCTTACTTGAAAGCATCATGAATTTAGTGACAGGCACCAGCAGCTTAATTATCACCACTCTTGGGGTCTGTATTGGCGCTAATGTGATTACTGCCGACCAATACATTGCCATCGTATTACCCGGTAGAATGTTAAAAATGGAATATCAAAAGCGTAAACTTGCACCTGTCAATTTAAGCCGCTCTTTAGAAGATTCAGCAACTGTCACTAGCCCACTGATCCCCTGGAATACTTGTGGCGCCTTTATGGCAAGTACCCTAGGCGTGGCGACTATCGCATATCTACCCTACGCTATTTTTAACTTAGTTTGTCCGTTTATCAGTGCGTCTTATGCCTATTTCAATATTAAAATTGAGCCATTAGATGAATCAACGCTCAGTGAAGAAATTCAAGCAAGCTAGCCTTGGTGGTATCGATGTATAAAATCAGTATTAACCGAATTTATCTTTGAGCCAGCCATAATGATAATAACCCCATTGCCCTAGCCGTCTTGCTTTTGCAAACGGCATCGGCGGTAATGGGGTATTGTAGAGCGGTAAGTTCGGTAAGGTTTCTCCTGCAATACTTTGTGCCAGTCTAAAGGCAGCTTGAGCGCTAAATGATACGCCGGCGCCGCAGTAACCTAAACTATATCCGACACCATCTTTGCCATATACATGGGGCATGTCATCCATTGATGCTGCTATCCACCCCGTCCAGTTATAAGCAACCTTCTTTCGGCTCAGATGTGGAAAGCACTTATCCATCGCAAGTTTCAAACGCTGACCATATATCGGCTTAGCTGCGTCCTTGCCCCATACGGCGCCACGGCCCCCGAACAATAAACGGTTATCGGGCAACAATCTAAAGTAATACTTTAATATTCGAGTATCCATGGTCACTTGGTGACTATGCAAACCTGCCACTTTGAGCTCATCTGCAGTTAATGGTTCAGTGACGATAATATTGCTCAGTATCGGCAAAAACTTATCATCTATTCTTTGATTCAGCTGCTTAGGCGAATAAGCATTACCCGCCATGATCACCTTATTGGCTAACAGTTCGCCTTGATCCGTTACTAAACGGTGCTTTCCATTTTCCTCTATCCAGTCACGCACACAGGATTGCTCGTTAATGGTTATTCCCTGCTTTTCAAGCATGGACTTATAACCCAGTAATAGCTTAAGAGGGTTAATTCCAAAGCCGTCATTCAGCCTTAACGCACCATAAGCTTGATGATGGTTAAGGTACTGCTCTCTAAAGTGTTCAGTAGTAATAAACTCGGCTGTAAAATCGCTGTCTTGCGCCATATTTTTTTGAATATATTTGGCTGCCGCTTTAAGGTTTTTTAACGCTTTTGGATTATGAGCGACCTTGAGATAACCTTTATCTTGTGGCTCACAATGAATGTGATGTTGCTGTATTAATGCTTCAACTCGACTTACCGCTTGAGTAAACTCACTGTAGATCCCGCGCGCAGTGTCTAGATCCCAACGTTCAGCCATTGCTGAATACCCCAAACGACCAGACCCTTTTAATACAAAACCCGCATTGCGAGCGCTAGCGCCAAACCCCACTTGATTAGCCTCAAGCACACGACAATCAATGTGGTATTGTGTCGCTAAATAATAAGCCGTCAATAGACCAGTATAGCCGCCACCAATAATAGCAACGTCTGTTTGCTGAGAACCTTTGAGTGAGGGAAGTAATGCGGGTAATGATTGTGTGCTCGCCCAGTAGCTATGCGCAAAAGGCTGCTTAGCAGGTGATTGATTAATTAAGGGATCATACAAAGCTTGAGGCATGTTGGGTACTCGTGGTTAACACCAATGTGGTCATACAGAGAAATGTTAAAATGAGTTATTTAGTTAAACTCAATCACCATTTCACAGGCAGTACAGTGGCAATCATCGCCGCATATCACGCACAAATAATCACTGTTGTCTTGCTGCTGGTTCCATCGACTCGGATGCTCTTTAATCAATTTACCGCCAGCATGAGTAAAGTAGCCCACAGCTGAATTTTTAGGGCTTTGTTTCCACAAATGACTCACTCCAGCTGTCGCACCTTGCGCTTTTACTGCTTTGATAGAGGCTTGTAGTAGTTGCGAACCTATGCCTTGCCCTCTAAGCTCTTGAGCCACTGTATTGCACTTGAAGTAACACATTTGATCGGGTGAAACTGGCCATTTTTGTGGTGTACACCATTTATCAATTGGCCAATTGCCCGCTGCATAGGTCAGTCTAAACCCAGCTATTTTTGATTGTTCTTGCGCCTGATGTACCGATGATAATTGTTCATTTTCTGCGATAAAATGGGCATTAATATTATTTTTTATTCCCATTTGATAAATATTTTCCAGCGAAGGCATGTCTAAGTAACCTTCACCATGCACTAAATTACCTAGCTCAATAACCTGTTGAAAATCTTCAGGAGTTAGTGTTCTTATTATCATTTTTACACCCTAAAATTTTACTATTCACCATCACGATAACACAAAAAAATCGCTCAAATAAACGATGTTAAACTTTTGTGATAATTTAGCGATAACCCAGTGAGATCCCTTTGTCAGAATCATTACCAATCAAACAAAAGGAGCTCTGTTATGAAATCATCAGTCTTAAAGACATCAACACACAAAAATTTATCAGTCAAAACCAGCTTGTTAACCCTTGGATTAGTTGCAGGCGGAATATTTAGTGCTCAAGCATCTGCAGCTGATTTAGAAATTAGTGTCGTTAACCTAACCCATGGTAATCATTTCACCCCTCTACTGATTGCTGCTCATGATACTGACAGTCACCTTTTCCATGTCGGTGAAATGGCCACGCCAGCCTTACAAAAAATGGCTGAAGGCGGCGATGTTGGTGATTTAGATGCCGCCGTAATGGGTGCTGGTGGTTTTACCGCTGTTAACCCTGCAATGGGATTATTAGCCCCTGGCGCGAATGTAAGTGAAGTGATGCTCGACTCTATGGATATGACACATTTATCGATTGTGGCAATGGTATTACCAACCAACGATGCCTTTATAGGTTTAGATAGCTGGGAAATTCCGACTGAGGCAGGCAGCTACACTGTGTATTTAAATGCATATGATGCAGGTACAGAAGCCAACGATGAAATAGTCAATGGCGGCGGCATGTCA
Organism: Shewanella sp. P1-14-1; assembly: GCF_001401775.1. Classification (NCBI taxonomy): domain Bacteria; kingdom Pseudomonadati; phylum Pseudomonadota; class Gammaproteobacteria; order Alteromonadales; family Shewanellaceae; genus Shewanella; species Shewanella sp. P1-14-1. Next base: position 161,722 of record NZ_LKTL01000005.1, read on the forward strand.
GGTGTCCCAGGTATTCCAGCTGCTCCTGGCGGTGACGGAGGTATGAATGGTACTGGTGTTATGGATGGTTCTACTAATGCTTATGTTCACACTCATCCAGGTGTGCTTGGCGATACTGATGCAGTAGGCGGTGCCAGTGATTTAGACAGTCGTATTCATCGCTGGTTAAACCCTGTGGCGAAAGTTGTTGTTACCGTCAAATAAGGGGGAATCGCAATGAGATATTTAACGAATACGTCCAAAAAACGCAGTCATCCATACAGTTTATCAGCCGTAGCACTTATCGCTGTGATTGGGTTAAGTGGTTGTTCTGATGACGATGATGACTCACCAACACCGGCACCAGTGACACCAACGCCGCCAGCTGTGGTGATGCAAACATACACTGTCACTGTTACGAATTTAACAGCTAACCAGCCAATGTCTCCCATTGCTATCGCCTCTCATGGTGATGATGTCATGTTATGGCAGGCCGGTGAAGCAGCCAACGTTGCACTAGAGAAAATCGCAGAAGGTGGTGATGCAGCAGATGTTGCTGCGATTGAAGGCATTACTTCAACCGTCAGTGGCGCTGGTATTTTAATGCCAGGGATGTCAGAAACCATTACCGTGACACTCGAAGAAGCCGATGTAGCCAACCTCACGGTTGCCACTATGTTAGTGAACACCAATGATGCATTTACAGGCTTAAACAGCTATGACATCAGTATGCTCGCAGTGAGTGATTCAGTATCTATGCGTGGCATGGTTTACGATGCTGGAACCGAAGCAAACTCAGAAGCACAAGGCACTATGCCTGGACCTGCTGATGGTGGTGAAGGCTACAACGCTGAACGTGATGATGTTGATTTTGTCCATATCCACCCTGGTGTTATCACCATGTATGATGGGTTAATGGATAGCGTATTAACGCCTTCACATCGTTTTGATAATCCAGCGGTTTCTATCTCGATTAGCCGTACTGAGTAAGTGATGCGAATGCATAGCTAATTAGATTGTTCAGCGATAGATTAAATTCTGTTTGATAACATTATTTAAACAATTTGAAATTTAATCTGCCCAAGTCAGGTCTGCTCAGTAGGGATCTGATTTGGGACATTCTGGATGAACGATAGCACTAAGCATAACGGCCATCAGATAAAGCCGCATATTTTACTTGTGGAAGATGAACAAGACTTAGCAAAGCTTATCATGCTCAACTTAACGGCATTAAATTATGAAGTATTTCATGCGACTACGTTAAGTCAGGCAATGCAAATCATCGACACAAAAACGCTCGACCTCATTCTCATGGACAGGATGCTGCCTGATGGTGACGGCATCATGTTATGTCAGCAATTACGAGAAGCAGAAAAGTCATTACCAATAATGATGCTAACTGCAAAAGATTCTGAAGCCGATATTGTTTTGGGGTTAGAAGCTGGCGCTGATGACTATTTAGTGAAGCCATTTAGCGTATTAGAGCTTAGAGCCCGCGTTAAAGCCATGCTAAGGCGCAGTAAGGTTCAACAAGTACAAACTGAGCAATTGGACTTTAATGGGGTCACCATTAACTCAACCACCCGAGAGGTCGTATCCAATAACAGCCCACTTGAACTCACCGCAAGAGAGTTTGATTTACTGTTATTTTTAGCCAAGCACCCACTCCAAGTATTCAGTCGTATGCAATTGCTAGAGGCTGTTTGGGGTTATAACTATGATGGATACGAGCATACGGTAAATAGCCATATTAATCGTTTACGCAGCAAACTTGCCCGCAGTCCAGGTCATCCTGAGCTCGTAAAAACAGTTTGGGGAGTGGGTTATAAATTTTCTCCACCAGAAGCGTAAATGGATTATTTTTCTCTGATGTTACCAAGGCAGGCCAGTCATTATGAATCGACTATTTAATCGACTATTTCTTTCAGCGACATTGGTTGTGCTTATTCTGTTCATGGCGTTATGGCAATGGTTGCAACTCAATCATGAATTTAGTCGTAACCAAATTCAGCAATCTTTGCATCTCGAATTGGCTGAGCATATGGCACATATCAACCCATTACTCTCTCAAGGCATTACTTCTGATGCGGCATTAAAAGAAGCGTTTCATGATTTTATGTTACTTGGGCCCAGTTTTGAGATCTACACACTCGATCCAGAAGGCCGAGTCGTTGCTTATGATGCAAAAGAGGAGAAGATTAAAAAAAACCGAGTGAGTTTAGATAAAATTGAACAGTTTATAGCACGCCGAGATTTACCTATCTTAGGAACAGACCCTCGTTCGACTGAAACTGAGAAGATTTTTTCAGTCAGCCCACTTATCACAGAGGATGGCCTTCACAGCGGGTATTTATACGTGATTATTGGCGGTGAAGATTATGACAGCTGGCAGGCGCTGATTAATTCTGAAAACCAGCCTAAACTATGGGGCGCTACGATTGGTTTTTGGGTGATATTTGCCTTGATATTGTTTGTATTATTATTAGGCTTTTTTACCCGTCCAATTCAAAAGTTAGCCAGTGATTTAACGCGTCTTAAAGCGTGTTCGTTTGAAGGGAATTCCTTCGACAGCAGCCTGACTCTCCCAAACCGTTATAACGGTAGCTTAGAAATCAAAAAGCTCAGCGAACATATTAACCATTTACTGCAAGAACTGAATAATCAACATCAACAAGTTAAACGTCAGCAACAAGCAAAACATGACTTTTTACTGCATTTATCCCACGATTTAAAAACACCGCTCACCTCTTTATTAGGATATATAGATACCTGGTTGCTCTGCCCACCAAATGAGCGCCAACCAGAATACATAGAATATGCGGCTAACTCAGGGCAAAACTTGCAACAATTACTATCGCAACTGCTTGAACTTGCAGCACTAGAAAACGGTCAGATTAGCGCTCAAATTAAACAAATCAATTTGCGTGAGTTGTTACTCGATTTGAATCAGACATTTGCTCCTAGAGCTAAAAAGCTGGGAATAAGATTACAATTTAATATTACCGATGAATTACAGGTTTATACCGATCCACAATTGATGCGCAGAATACTCAATAACCTTGTTGATAATGCGCTCAGATACACCCCTAAAGATGGCACTATTACCATTTACAGTGAAACGTTAAATGGTCAAACTTGGCTAGCCGTTAAAGACACGGGGGCTGGTATGCACAAGCATGAAGTGGACGCTTTAAAACAATTATCAATGCAACAACTTACCTTTTCACCAGAACAACCACTCCCACAATTAGGTGTTGGGCTTGCAATTGTTAGACAGCTCCTTGGGATATTAAAGTGCCGTATAAATATCGATAGTCAACCTGGTACAGGAAGTTGCTTTCATATTGAGCTGCTTTCTTCAAGTCATTGAGTGTTATGTGAGTAATCGTTACTCCGATTTTGATTACTCACTTTTTTTACAAGTTAATGAGCCACTTTTCTACCCATCGCATTTGAATGTTGATAACATAAATTCAACAAGCACCGTCCGTATTAAACGAACAATTATTATTTTAAATCGTTTGCAGGTAGATACATCATGCACCCAATATATTCAGATGAACTCAACCTTCCTGATGCACCTTTCGATGCTCCTAAACTCAATTATGAAAAGCCCGAAGAAAATAAAAACTTTTGGATAATTGATAATTTCTTTTCTGAAAAGCAAGCAACAGAGATTGCCAATCGCTGTTTCATGAAAAGTAAATGGAAGCTTGGCAAACCTTATACTAGTGAGTTATGGCCTGGTATGCGCTCTAAAAACGCCTTGAAGAAAAAAGAGCTCTTACAAGTAGAAAACTGGATAAAAGAAACCCTAAAAGTCGATAAATTATGGGTTGCTGAATCAAACAGTGTCGTTGTTGATACAAACACAGCTATTTTGGTTGGGGCTGATGAAGGAGCGGCAAGACCTCATGTTGATAATCGGCAGCTTTGTCGATACGGCGCCGTGCTTTTTTTAAGTAAAAACCCTAAACCACACTCTGGAACCTCTTTCTATCGCTTGAAATACGCGAATGAAGCTGCTGGCGGTAATCTAGTACAAAAACCCTATAACAATTTAGTGGATGCGTTAAACACCGACAGCTTACCTCCAAGTGCTTGGTATGAAGACGAAGCCATTGAAAATAAATTTAATCGCCTCATTTTATTCAAAGGCAATATGGTTCACAGCGCCAGTAGTTACTTTGGTAAAGAAAAGAGAGAAAAAAGACTCGCGATTACTTTCTTCTATATGACAGAGGATTAAACGTATAATTGCTCAAAACATCAAAGCCAAAAACAACAAAGCCACCTATCAAGGTGGCTTTACGTATCAAGTCAATTAATAACGAACCTTGTATGTCTACAATTAATCGTTATAAATTGATTGATATAAGCTTTTAATTTTGTGGAAGAAAAGACTCGCAATACCAGCAAACAAGCTAATCCACATCAATAATACTGAAGCAACTGTGATGTATTGCCCCATGTAATAATCAGCATTGGCTACATAGATGTAATGGGTGCCAGGAAGCAAAGCAGCAAAAATAGCGAAGAACACTAAAGCAACAATAATTTGAATTTTCATATTTAACTCTCTTTTAGCGAAGGCTACTAGATGTGGCTTCCATCCCATCGTGAAACAAAACTAGTTAGCATAAAATATTTATTCTCAGAATGTGTATAAAATATCAAATTAACTCTCTGAAGAATTTTGCAAAGATCACAAATTAGAATATCTCATATTTACTTTGTGACACATATCACCACACCTTTAACTCGATGATTCCTATAAGCTAGTTCAGCTTTAGTCATTCGTCACTTTTTTCACAAATAAAAAAGACGAGCTAAGCTCGTCTTTTTTTACGCATCTTCACGACGCCTCAAACTTCATACCCATTACTTGTGGTATTTAGCCGATAACTCATGCACAGAGTTGATGAACGAACCGGCATGCTCAGGATTAACATGCTGGTGAATACCATGACCCAAGTTAAATACGTGGCCAGTACCTTCACCGTAAGATGACAAGATTTGGTCAACTTCTTGATGAATACGCTCAGGTGATGCGTAAAGTACTGATGGATCCATGTTACCTTGAAGTGCAACTTTTTCACCAACACGGCGACGTGCATCACCGATATCAACAGTCCAGTCTAAACCTAGTGCATCACAACCTGTTTCAGCCATAGATTCTAACCATAGTCCGCCACCTTTAGTGAATAAAGTAACTGGTACTTGGCGACCGTCTGCATGGCGAGTAAGGCCATCAACGATTTTTTGCATGTAACGTAGCGAGAACTCACGGTAAGCATGGTGAGATAATGCACCGCCCCATGAATCGAAAATCATTAACGATTGAGCACCGTTAGCAACTTGTGCGTTTAGGTATAAGATAACTGAATCAGCTAACTTGTCTAAAAGCATGTGTAGTGTTGCTGGCTCTTCGTAAGCCATTTTTTTGATCTTTTCAAACGTCTTGCTTGAACCACCTTCAACCATATAGGTTGCTAGTGTCCATGGAGAACCAGAGAAACCAATTAATGGTACTTCACCTTTTAGTTCACGACGAATGGTGCTAACAGCACGCATAACGTAACCAAGCTCATCTTCAGGATCTGGGATAGCTAGCTTTTTGATAGCGTCGATTGTATCTGTAGGACGCTCGAAACGTGGACCTTCACCGGTTTCAAAATATAAACCTAAGCCCATTGCATCTGGAACAGTAAGAATATCTGAGAATAAAATTGCAGCATCTAAATCATAACGACGAAGTGGTTGTAGCGTCACTTCACATGCTAAATCTTGGTTCTTACAAAGAGACATAAAGTCACCCGCTTCTGCGCGAGTCGCTTTATATTCAGGTAGATAACGTCCAGCTTGACGCATCATCCAGACAGGGGTTCTGTCAACAGGCTGTTTTAATAAAGCGCGTAAATAACGATCATTCTTTAATTCTGCCATGGGGCTTGATTCCTAAACATATAGTGATATCCGCTGGCGCGTAGTTTAGCACTTATGCGATTAATGTAACCAGCAATGCTAAATTAATGTGAAGTAACACCCCAACTAGTATCGAAATTGCTAATGTAATCGTTATCACGCTCACAATAATACTCATAATTAGGTATAGATTAGGCTAATTGGATAAAAAAGTTGCACCTATTGTTAGCGTTTGGTATAAAAAGTCTGCGCTAGCAAGAACAATCAAGAAGCACGATAAATCGAGCCCTTAAAAAATCTATTTGCCCAGTGATAGCTTGCTATCACTGGGCATTTTTCTTTCTGAACTCCACAGTTTCATTATTTTTTACAATTAAAACTTCCTTCTTCTGGTCGATCCATTCGATCTTTTACAGAAAATAGTTGATCAATAGTCACTTTCTCTCATACATTAAGTGTTATGGATTAGTTGCAATATTGGATTTCGTTATGCTGACAAAACTAGAAAAAGCCGAACAAAAATGGGGCGGTTCTAACAAGCTTGTCGATCAATGGCTACAACACCGTAGAAATTTACTGATCCAATACTTCAATATTGCCGGTCTAGCTCCTTACACTGCGCCAGAAAAAAGCCTTCCAACCACAGAAACGGTCAAGCAATTTTGTGCACAATTAGTGGACTACGTTTCCGAGGGCCACTTTGAAGTGTATGACCAAGTGGTCAACGAATGTGAGAAGTCTGGTGAAAGCAGTAAAGCCCGTGCACAACAGCTATTGCCTCAAATTAGCGAAACAACCGATGCTGCGCTTGACTTCAATGATAAATATACAGAAGTTGAAAGTGACGATGTATTGATGGACTTAGACGCCGATTTATCAAAATTAGCTCAAGCAATGGAAACGCGTTTTGCTTTTGAAGACGAACTTCTTGAGCAACTTTACGAGCATCATTCAAAAGCGGCCAGTTAACGCTATTGCCAATTGTATGGGTGCTAGTCATTACCGTTAGCGCTGAGCATTTACACATAAAATTAGCGCTTAAGAATAGTTTAAACCATTAGCTTTCCATTGCCCGCTCACAAGGCATACTCAGTTATACCTTCATTTACGCCAGTTATCTGGTAATTCCACCTGCGACCATAAATCGTTGCACAACATTTGATGTTGATGCCAGTCGCCTTGCTTTAACCATTTCACTAAAGCATCACCGACCTGTGGGTACTGAATAGGCTTTGGCGATGCAGACTTTAGCCAACGTTTTAATATACTGCCATCTAAAGTGTCCATGCTTTGTGCAGCAGCAAGTAATTCTAATGCGGCCACATTAGATGACTGCTCAAATTGACCTAATAACGGTTTTACCAACAGCTTTTTGCCAAGTGTCATGGCTTCACTGGCCAGTTCAAACCCAGCATTGCCAATCACGCCGCCACATTGTGACATATGGGCTTTAAAACCCGTGCGATTGAAACCGAACCAATTAATATGGTCTGCCAAAGCTATATTCGGCTCAGCAGCGTGATAGACAAAGAATTGATATTGATTAAAAGGCGCCAAGAACCGAGCAATCTCATCTGGGCTTTCAAAAGGCAAATACACCAAAATCTGATGATGGTGATCACCGCAGTTTGGCTCGACTTCAACAAAAGGTGGAATAATTGGAAAACCAAAGTGATGCCAGTGGCAACCTAGCTTAATATCTGTTGGAGCGAAGTTATTCAGTAAACGTTCGTCAAGCCAACTCATCCCTTGTTTAGGCACAGGATACTGCAATGCAGCTTGATGGCTGATGCTTATTGATGTAACTCCCTGTTTTTTTGCTGCCCAAGCCGTCACAGGCTCAAAATCATTTATCACTAAATCATAATCAGATAAGTCCATGTGCTGCACTTCTGAGAAGATGGACGTAGAAAGATTGCGTCTAATGGTTTTTGGCAGATTAACTCGCCCACCTTCTGTCATAAATGACATACCTTTTCGCAGCTGAAAGTCACCAAAACAATCCATATCAAAATATTGATGTTCTTCTCGGCCACTGAATAAAAAATCGACCTCTATATCCGTTTTACTCAGTGACTTCGCCATCACACGTGCACGGCTAATATGGCCATTTCCTGTACCTTGAACACCGTATAAGATTTTCATAAACGCCCTTGATTACCTGCCACTAATTTCTACATCCCACAAAATAAAAAGAGTTAAATACCCTGTGGTTAAATAAATTGCTCTGCCATGCTCACCGCTCCGAGCCCTAATGCTATTCCAGCTAAGATATCTAATGGGTAATGCACGCCAAGTGCGATTCTCGATAAGCCAATTGCCATAGCCCAAGTAAATGCCATCACAGCCAGTAATGGGAAAACATGCATCACGACTGATGCCATAATGAAGGCCGCCGCCGTATGCCCAGAAGGCAGGCTAAACTTATCTGATGGTTGAAAATCAGATTCAAACCCTGCAAATGCGGCGCAGGGACGATTGCGACGAATAAAATTTTTGAGTAATAAATAAAGAGGCAGCTCAATAATATAGCTGACTAACATAAGGTTGAAAAAGTGGCTTCCTTGAGGATGTAGAAACAACAATCCAACGGCCAAATACACATAAATATGGCCATCACCCGTTGCAGAGACCTGCTTAGCAAACTGATTAAGCTTATGCTCACGACAAAAGGTTAATATATGACAAAATAACAACTTATCTAAGTTTGCTATATTCACCATCTCGCTAGTCCTTTGGGTTATTTATTATTCAACCATGATTAGGACTGTAAATATGACCAATGACGCTGACATGACATTCTGTCGAAAGTTTTGTGACAATGACGAATCTGATACTAATATCAAGTGTCCGCAATAACAGTCATAAGAGGAAGTGATATCAGAGCACAAACAGGCAAGCTTGCATCAGCCATAAAGCATTGGAACTGACATAAAGATAAAAACGAGAGAGGATATATTAAGCGAGGTTGGTAAATAGTAAATTTCAGTGATGGATTAAGGTGCCCAATAAAGGCACCTCGCTTGACCATTTTTACGCAGACGCTTCAGATAAGCTTTCTGACTTATTGGTACGATAGATTTTGATCAAGTGGAAAATATTGATCCCCGCAACGAAGGCATTCATACCTGCTACTGGCCATGCTTCAATTTGCACACCGTAAATAACGAATAATGTACAACCCACAAAGTTTAACCAACGTAGCCAGATAATATCTTTCATCATTAATGAAATAGCCACCATAACTGATGCGCCATAACCTATGATTTCAACAACGTTTAACCCTTCCATAAGAACCTCTCATTAAGGCCCTCTGCCATCCATAAGCGTTACGGGGGGTCCGTGCCCCTAAAGCAAATAAAACAAACTGCATTTAATTAAGCGCTGATATTAACAAAAATTCATACAAGGTTGTAATAAAAAACCGTAATAAGATGACTAAGATCAATATAAACATCCTAATCCAGCACTAATGTAAGTTAGTTTCCTACAACCTAGCCTCAGGTGCGATGTTGTGGGATTTCTCAACATCAGTTTATAAATCAACTTGTTGGTTTATCGTCATCTGGTGATGAATATCGCTTTTAATTTCACAAAAAGCTCATATAATTCATTTAAGATTGCTTAACTACTAGCGAGAAGTAACAAATCGCTACCCCCAAGGAGTGTCACTATGGAATACAACACCTCAGAACTGTGTGATATGTATTTAGATGTTGTTGATGTCGTAGAACCTATGTTCAGTAATTACGGCGGTACGAGCTCTTTTGGTGGTTCTATTAGCACCATTAAATGCTTCGAAGATAACGGCCTTATCGCAGATGCACTGCAAGCAGATGGTGAAGGAAAAGTATTATTAGTTGATGGCGGCGGTTCGATGCGTCGTGCACTAATCGATGCTTCTATTGCCGAGATTGCTGTTGCCAACAAGTGGGAAGGCATCATTGTTTATGGTTCTGTCCGAGATGTCGACACACTTGAAGAAATGGACATTGGCATTCAAGCACTCGCTTCAATCCCAATTGGCGCTGATGGTAATGGTGTCGGTGAAGTTGAAATCCCAGTTAACTTTGGCGGTGTAACCTTCTTACCTTGCGATCATATTTATGCTGATAATACTGGCATTATTTTATCGCCAGAAGCTTTAGACATCGACTAATCAACTTTCACCTTGTGAAGGTTAATTGATAACTACTGTCATATCATGAGCAGTCAAAATTAAAGCCAGCTTTGCTGGCTTTTTTATTTACTGTAATAGAACATTGTTTAAGCTAAATCTGCTTTACTCATTCATCACTGTCATGAACAATAGTGACCCAAGACATCATAATAAATGCGCTAAAAAACCTTGTAGCGCAACAATAACGAACCCAACCTCGATAACAATAATACTTAACACGAGATAGAGTAGGTTTTTATGCTACAGATAATGACGCACGAAGCAATTAAGCAGTTTGTCTCCCCCCGTGATGGAGAGACAAAATTAGGACAAACAGTGCACGTGCTTGCACCATCCTTAACTAACAGTGCGGCGCAACAAGAAGCTTTACACCAGTTTAAATCCCAAGGCGGACAGTTCGTTATTCTTGGGATCAGCGAAGATGCAGGCCCTAGAGCAAACCTTGGTCGAGGTGGAGCAAATACGGCTTTTGAAGCAACGATGTCGCAATGGTTGAACTTGCAATCAAACCGATACCTTCATGGAAAAGAATGCCTTATTTTAGGCAACCTCCTACCTCACCATCTCGATGACAATGCCACTCAAGCCGACTTATCAAAAGCAACAGCTGAATTAGATGAGCAAGTTATCAACATCGTCAGTCAAATATTTGCAGCACAATTAACGCCCATAGTGATAGGCGGCGGTCATAACAATGCTTATGGCCTTTTAATGGCTGTAAAAGGTCAATTTAATCAAGCTGCTGCGGCGGTAAACCTCGATCCACATAGCGATTTTCGACCACGAGAAGGCCGACACAGTGGCAATGGATTTAGCTACGCAGCTGCCAATGGTGCATTAAGTTACTACCATGTACTTGGATTACATGAACTTAAAAATAGCGAAGCGACACTAGAACAACTCAGTTTATTTGGTGGTCAGTGGCATACTTTCCAGCAAATTTGGGTCAGACGAGAAATCAGCTTAACTGAGGCATTAACCCAGATAAGTAAGAATATTAATCAAACCCAATCACCAGTGGCGTTAGAGCTTGATGTCGATGCTATCGCTAAAATGCCGAGTAGTGCCTCTACTTTTGCAGGTATACCACTACTTGATGCCTGCCACTACGTCAGTTATATGGCTAAACATACTCAAACTGCATACTTACATATTGCTGAAGCTGCACCGTTATGTCATGAAGCGGGCGAGTCTGCTGGCAATAGAGATGTGGGTCAAAGTGTGAGTGAATTGATTTATGCTTATATTCAAGCCAAGCAACCGCAACACTATTAAAAACACAGAAACAACTTTAAATCAGGGTGTTACCGACATTCAATTTAAGACTAGGCGGTCATACAGGCAAAATGATAACGCCTACAAAGTATCAAGCACTGCGTAAAGTTGAACCCAGTGTTTAATTAAGGCGTATGATATTGACAGTTATGCTGTATTTGCGCCATTTGAGACTATTCAATATCGAGTCGTTTTGTGGTCTAATGCAGAGCAATTTTTTGCAAAGCTGCAAAACGATTCTGGTTTGCCACTTTCCACGCTGTTTCTAGTAAACTTGATCACACTCTCGCTGATTAAAGTTTCTGCAAAGCAAGCAATGGCATACACTCGCAGTTAATTATCGCACATTATAGGAATACACAAATGTCTGAGGGCGACCCAAAGAACACGCATTTTGGTTATAAAACCGTTGAATCAGAAAAGAAAGCTGACTTAGTTGCTGACGTATTTCACTCGGTTGCGGCTAAATACGACATTATGAATGACGTGATGTCTTTTGGTGTTCATCGTTTCTGGAAACGTCACACCATTGCGACAGCGGGTGCACGTCCAGGTATGAAAGTGTTGGACTTAGCAGGTGGAACCGGTGACTTAACCGCAAAGTTTTCACACCTCGTTGGTGATCGTGGCCAAGTGATCTTAGCTGATATCAACGACTCTATGTTGAAAGTTGGCCGCACTAAACTGCGTGACAAAGGCATTGTAGGTAATGTTGACTACGTTCAAGCTAATGCCGAAGCATTGCCATTTCCTGATAACTACTTCGACATCATTACCATTGCATTTGGCCTACGTAACGTCACCGACAAAGATGCCGCTTTACGCTCAATGCGCCGTGTATTAAAACCGGGTGGAAAGTTATTAGTGCTTGAGTTCTCTAAACCTCAGCATGAAGTCATGCGTAAAGTGTATGATATGTATAGCTTTAAAGTATTACCTAAGATGGGTGCATTAATTACACAAGATGCTGACAGCTACGAATACCTTGCTGAATCAATTCGTATGCATCCAGATCAAGACACATTAAAACAAATGATGGTTGATGCTGGTTTTGAACAAGTCGATTACACCAATATGACTGATGGTGTCGTTGCACTTCATCGTGGTTACAAGTTCTAATGCAACCGAATCATTTTTCACTCTTTGCTTGTGCAGGATTAGAAACGGCCATTGCGCAGTTACAAGCGCAAGACAAGGGTGAATATGCACGGCTTAAACAATTACACGGTAAAGTGTTTCGTATTCAACTAACCCAAGTTGAATGGCCACTTTACTTTGTTTTTGCCAAACAGATTCAAGTGCTCAACGCCTACGAAGGCGAAGTGGATGTCAGTATTTCAGCCGATGTCACGACCTTATATAAAGTCACTGACGGTGACAGCCTGACTGAGCTCATTAAAGAAGACAAATTGACACTAGATGGTGATATAAACTTATTACAAAGTTTTAGTCATTACTTGCGTCATATTGAGTTAGATTTTGCGGAGCCATTATCAAAATATATCGGTGATGCACCCACTCATTTGTTGATTTCAGGGGCTCAGCAACTTGCAAGCACTGCTAAAGACATATTCTACAAATCGCGTTCCCATGTCGGTCAATTAACCACCGAAGAATACCGTCTTGCCCCCCATCAAATAGAATTCATTCATTTTCGTGATAATCTGGAAGAATTAGCAGATAACACCAATGCAATTGCGGACAGAATTGCATCACTAAGAGAAAAGATTACCCCATGACAATTGCCAGTATCAGACGTGGTTATCAAGTCATCAAAACTGTATTGCATTACGGCCTAGATGAGATTATTGCTAATAAGAAAACCCCCTGGTACTTCAGTTTGCTTCGCAATTGCTTCTTCTGGCTTCGCAATCAACACAAAGATAAACCCGCAGCAGAACGCTTAAAACTGGCGATGCAAGAACTAGGACCTGTCTACATTAAGTTGGGCCAAATGTTGTCCACTCGTCGTGACTTGTTGAATGACGAGTGGGCAAATGAGTTATCAATGTTGCAAGACAGAGTCCCTCCTTTTGATTCAGCACTCGCTAGACAGGCTATTGAAGCTGAATTAAAAGCACCAATCGAAAGCTTATTCGATAACTTTGATGAAACCCCGCTCGCATCAGCCTCAATTTCACAAGTACATACTGCAAATTTAAAAGAAAATGGCGCCGAAGTGGTACTGAAAGTCCTTCGTCCCAATGTCGAAGCACAGGTGCAAGCAGATTTACAATTAATGTGTCAGGCTGCAGATCTACTTGAAAAGCTGTTAGGAGAAGGCAACCGCCTACGCCCTGCTGAAGTAATTGATGATTACCGCACCACAATACTAGGTGAGTTAAACCTGAATCTAGAAGCCCTTAATGCGGTTAAACTGCGCAATAACTTCTTAGATTCTGACGCCTTATATGTACCCTATGTCTATGAAGACTATTGCTACCCTCGTTTGATGGTCATGGAACGCGTTTATGGTATCCCTGTATCAGACGTTGAAGCACTGAAAGCCCAAGGCACAAACCTTAAATTACTAGCAGAGCGCGGTGTAGAGCTATTTTTCACCCAAGTATTCCGCGATAACTTTTTCCATGCTGACATGCACCCTGGCAATATCTTTATTAGCCGTGAGCACCCAGACAATCCATTTTATATCGGTATGGATTGCGGCATCATGGGCACATTAAGCGATGTCGATAAACGATACTTAGCTGAAAACTTTCTTGCTTTCTTTAACCGAGACTACCAACGAATTGCACAGCTTTATATTGAATCAGGCTGGGTATCTGAAAACACAGACGTACTGGCATTTGAGCAAGCCGTTAAAGTGGTGTGTGAGCCGATGTTCAATAAACCATTAGATGAAATATCATTCGGTCACGTGTTACTAGAGCTGTTCCGCACAGCCCGCCAATTCGACATTGTGGTGCAACCACAACTGGTTTTACTCGAAAAAACATTACTTTACATTGAGGGGTTAGGCCGTCAGCTTTATCCTCAACTTGACTTGTGGTCGACAGCAAAACCATTTTTAGAGCAATGGATGTCTGAACAAGTCGGGCCTAAAGCGATTTTTGACAAAGTGAAAATGAAAAGTCCTTACTGGGCAGAAAAGTTACCTGAATTCCCAGAACTGATTTATGACAACCTAAAAGTGGGCCGAAAACTGCTGGGGACTCAGCAGCAAATGCTTGATAAATATTTAAAATTTCAGCACAAGGCCCATAAAAGCAATTACTTATTAATAACATCTGCTGTATTGTTGATCTGTGGCACACTATTATTAAATCAAGACGCTACACTATGGCCTTCTTATATTTGTATCACATCAGGTATAGTGCTTTGGCTCACAGGATGGAGATCCAGACCAAAGAATCGTAAATTTTAACTAGCACTTATTCATTAGAGGTTCATAATACTCGATGTAATAAAGGTTATAATTTTGACTTTATTCAAAATCACGTTTTTATTCTTATAGAGGAAATGTTCATGGGCGGCATCAGTATTTGGCAGCTTCTTATCATTGCGTTAATTGTTGTTTTGTTATTCGGAACTAAAAAGTTACGTTCTTTAGGTGGTGATTTAGGTGGCGCTGTTAAAGGCTTCAAAAATGCTATGAATCCTGAAGACGAAGAGAAAAAGTCTTTAGAAGATAAAGAAAGCACAGCGAAAACTTCTCAACAGGCAACTGAACAAAAGTCCGAGTCAAAGGACAAAGAACAGGCGTAATTCATTATGTTTGACGGTATTGGCTTTATGGAGCTACTGCTGATTGGTATTTTGGGGCTAGTGGTATTGGGCCCCGAAAGACTCCCGACTGCAGTACGTTCAATATCTGGGTGGATTCGCTCATTAAAGCGAATGGCAAACTCTGTTAAAGACGAATTAGAGCAAGAGCTTAAAATCGAAGAGCTACATGCTGATCTGAAAAAAGCTGAAAGCAAAGGTTTGTCTAACTTATCTCCTGAATTACAAGAGTCTATTGATCAGCTAAAAGATGCTGCGCAATCGGTTAATCGTCCTTATCAAGTAGAGGACATTAATAAAGATGCTGCAACAGCAAAACCAGCTGAAAGCGCCACTACAACAAGTGAGCAAGCAGCAGACTCGACCAGTTCAAATACCAAAAGCTAGCGGGTAATCAATGTCACAACAGCTACCTCTCATTAGTCATTTGCTTGAATTGCGTAATAAGTTACTCAGAGCTATCGGCAGTGTTTTGCTGGTATTTATCTGTTTAGTTTATTGGGCAAATGATATTTATCATTATATGGCGATCCCATTAATGCAATCACTGCCTGAAACAAGCAGCATGATTGCAACAGATGTAGCTGCGCCATTTTTCGCCCCATTTAAATTAACCTTAGTGTTGTCATTTTTTGTGGCAATTCCCTATGTGTTATATCAGGCGTGGTCTTTTGTCGCACCGGGGTTATACAAGCACGAAAAGCGCCTTATTACACCACTGTTATTCAGTAGTACACTGTTGTTCTATCTTGGAATTGCATTTGCGTACTACATTGTCTTTCCAGTTGTGTTTGGCTTTTTTACCAGTGTGGCACCAGAAGGCGTTACCGTTGCAACGGATATCAGTAGCTACTTAAGCTTTATTCTGAAGCTATTTTTTGCCTTTGGATTAGCCTTTGAAATTCCCGTTGCTGTAGTATTAATGTGTTGGGCTGGCGTAACCACTCCCGAAGAATTAAAGCAAAAACGACCATACATTGTCGTAGGCGCATTCGTCGTGGGTATGATGCTCACTCCACCGGATATTATTTCTCAAACAATGTTAGCTGTTCCTATGTTAATATTATTTGAAGGCGGCCTCATAGCAGCTAAGCTATACACGCCAAAAGAAGATACAGATAACGAAGAGTCTAAGAGTGAAAGCACTGACAGCTAAGTAATGCATTTAATACTCATGGACTAGTAAAACAATAATAAAGAAGGATTCTGTTATGCGTTTAACCTTGGTTGCCACTTTTGCTTTGGCTATCACTTCTCAAGCTCATGCCTCAGTGGAAGAGCAATTGGCAACATGTGCCAATCATACCGATAAACTGGACCGTCTAATGTGTTACGACGCATTAGCGGCCTCAGTTTCTACAGCAACATCTACACTTTCAACATCCCAGACTGCTAAAGCAGTCACTGCGCCTGCAGCAGTTGCAGTGACGTCAACACAAACAAACACAGCACCTGTTACGCCAACAGCGCCAGTTGAAGCGAGTGCTAACACCGCTGAGCAAGAGTTTGGTTTGAAGAATGTCGCTGAAAAAGATGAACAGGAATTTGGCTTAAAACAAGTCGCTGATGACGAAGAAGATGTTCGTCTTTATGCCGAAGTGTCATCCATAAAGAAAGATCCTTATGGTTCATTAATTGTGACATTAGCCAATGAGCAAACTTGGAAACAAGTAGGAACTGAGCGCTATAAGCTCAAATCTGGCCAAACCATCTTTATCAAAAAAGGCGCGCTAGGTTCATTTTTACTTGGTAGTGATGGCCGCAATTCAACCATGCGAGTTAAACGTCTCAAGTAATTATGTCTCAACATATCGATATTGCGGTTAACCTACTCAGTAGTCGGTTAGTAGCAGATATAGACACTATTATTCACAATGCAGCGGAGAAAAATGTATCTCCGCTGATTGTTATTGGCAGTGACCTATCTGAAAGTACTGATGCCATCACCCTTTGCCAGCAATACCCAATGCAGTTGTTGTCTACGGCAGGAGTACATCCACACCAAGCCAGTACTTGGAATGAGTTCAGTAAAGCTGAGCTACAATCCCTAGTGGACTCTGAGCATGTCGTTGCGATTGGTGAATGCGGTTTAGACTATAATCGTGACTTTTCTCCTCGAGACAAGCAACGAGAAGCATTCGATGCCCAACTGGCTTTAGCGGTAAAACTGCAAATGCCAGTATTAATGCATTGTCGTGATGCCCATGACGACTTTGTTGAAATAGTATCTCAATATAGGCAACAATTACCTGCAGCTGTACTGCACTGCTTTACCGGAACAAGAGATGAGCTACTTGCATGTATTGAACTCGATCTTCATATCGGCATTACGGGATGGGTGTGTGATGAAAGGCGTGGTGCTGAACTTGCCAGTATTGTCCCTCTGATTCCAGATAACCGGATTATGGTTGAAACCGATAGCCCCTATCTGTTGCCAAGAAGTATGCGACCTAAACCTAAATCGAGTAAAAACTTACCGCAATATTTACCTTATATTGTCGACTATATTGCCCAGCTTCGTGGGCAAACCTATGAACAATTTTCGGATCATTGTTACCGCAATAGCGTTAACTTTTTTAATCTAGGCAACAACTAATGCCTAGAGCACCGCTAACTCACTACAGTGCCATATTATTGTTCTCGCTTTTCAGCTTACTTTTTTGCGCAGCGAGCATGGCAATCGATCATGATTATGTACAAAGCCAAACTCAAGTATCAGCGATTAATAATCAAGATGTTTTTGACACAAACGATCATAAAAATACCCCTCTCAGATTAACAGAATCTTCCATCACCAAAATTGATCTCACTGATTGGCTCTACATCCATAACTCCAATAATATAACCGAGCTTGCTACCCTCACCTTACACAATAACAACAAGCAAAATTGGCATAAATTTACCGAAGCAGACATGCGCTCAATTGGAGCGAAAAATACTTGGGTTAGCTTCAGTATTTATAACCCTAACGATCAATTGTCACGCATTATCGCCTTAGATAACCCACTGTTAGATAGATTGAAGTTGTTTCATCTAGTGGATAATGATTTAAAGAATGTTGAACTGATGGGGGATAGCCTGCCTTTTGATCAACGTCCGCTGCAAAGTAATTTATTTCTATATCCATTCGACATGAAACCCGGCGAGCTGCATACCTTTTATTTTAAAATTAATAATCGTGGCACACTCAATATTCCCTTAGTGCTTTGGAGCAAGAATGATTTTAGCCATGCGATAGAAACCCAGAGCCTAGTGCATGGGCTTCAAATTGGTATTTTAATCGCAATTAGCTTATTCAGTTTATTTATTGCACTGGCTTCTGGCTCGTTCAGTTACAGCTATTACTGTGGTTATGTCATGAGCTTAACGATCATTGTCACGAGTATTTATGGTATTTCATTTCAGTATATTTGGCCTTCATTGCCTGGACTGCAGCAATTAATCATTCCGATGATGATCCCTATCGCATTGGCTTTTGCATTGATGTTTACTGAAAAGGTTATGCAACTTAAATATCATAATAAACGCATGTTGCTAATGGGGCGCTACTTGGCAGTTTATTGTGTATTCCTAAGCTTAGTGATCTCATTTTTAAATTTTGAAGTGACCATATACCTCCTGGGTGTATCAATCATTTTAATTAGTTTTACCTTAATTGTATTTTCAATAATACAAGTTCTAAAAGGCACTAAAAACGCCCGCTTCCATGCCATAGGCCGTATTGGTTTATTTGCTGGTTCTTTAATATCAGCATTAATCTATTTAGGTCATATTAGCTGGCAAATCTTGCCGCAAACTCCAATTATGGTTGGGCTGACCTTTGAGGTCATTATCATGTCAGCAGTATTGGCTATGCGCTATAACGATGAGCGCAAAGCAAAATTACAAATGCAGAAAAAAGCGCTTGAACAAGCGGTAAGGTTACAACAAAACCGAGATGAAGCACTACGAGCTGAAGCGCAAGCGAACGAGCGCTTAGAACAAATGGTGGCACAGCGAACCTTAGAACTTGAAGTGACCTTACGTGAGTTAAATGAAGCTAACCAAAAACTCACTCAGCAGAATACCATTGACAGTTTAACGGGTGTGAAAAACCGTAGTGCTTTTGATAAGCGTCTTGCCGCTGAGGGTCGTATCAGTCGTCGTCAACAAACACCATTGGCGATATTAATGATTGATATCGATAAGTTTAAAGACATTAACGATCAACATGGCCATCTTGCTGGCGATCACTCAATAAAAGTGATTGCGACTACAATTTCAGATTTTTTAAAACGTCCAACCGATCTGGTGTCACGTTTTGGTGGTGAAGAGTTTGCTATTATATTACCGAATACTGATAGTGAAGGAGCCATGCAGTTAGCAGAGCAAGTTCGCTTAGCAATATCCAAGTTATCCATTGATTGGGAGAATAACCCTATTCCCCTTTTTGTAAGTATTGGAGTCAGTGCTTCGGTAATTGAAACTGATGAACACCCAACTCTGCTACTTGAACAAGCCGATAAAGCGCTTTACCAAGCTAAGCGCAATGGACGAAACCAAGTAAGCCTATTTTCGTCCGAATAAGAGCAAATTAATATCAGGAGTCGAATGTGAATATTATTACTAGTGCGTTTCCACAGCGCAGAATGCGCCGCATGCGTAAACATGATTTCAGCCGCCGTTTAATGTCAGAAAACAAATTGTCGGTGAATGATCTTATCTACCCAATGTTTATTCTTGAAGGTAACAATCGCACTGAACAAGTGGCTTCTATGCCAGGTGTTGAACGTTATTCAATCGATTTATTGCTTAAAGAAGCGGCTGAACTCGTTGAATTAGGTATTCCGCTTATTGCCTTATTCCCTGTGACTCCGGCAGAAAAGAAATCATTAATGGCTGAAGAAGCTTATAACCCTGATGGGCTGGTTCAGCGTGCTGTGCGTGAACTAAAGCAAGCTTTCCCTGAGTTGGGCGTGATGACTGATGTGGCTTTAGATCCATTCACCACTCATGGGCAAGATGGCATTATTGATGATGAAGGTTATATTCTTAACGACATCACCACTGAAATCTTAGTTAAACAAGCCCTATCTCATGCAGAAGCAGGTGCTGATATTGTTGCGCCTTCTGACATGATGGATGGCCGTATTGGCGCTATCCGTGAAGCACTGGAAGCTGCGGGTCATGTGAATACCCAAATTATGGCTTACTCAGCCAAGTACTCTTCTAGCTATTATGGCCCATTCCGTGATGCAGTAGGCTCAGCAGGCAACCTTAAAGGTGGCAACAAGCACAGCTATCAAATGGATCCAGCCAATAGTGATGAAGCACTTCACGAAGTCGCATTAGATATTCAAGAAGGTGCTGACATGGTGATGGTTAAACCTGGTATGCCGTATCTGGATATTGTTCGCCGCGTTAAAACAGAACTTGCAGTACCAACATTTGCCTATCAGGTCAGCGGCGAATACGCGATGCACATGGCAGCAATTCAAAACGGTTGGTTAGCAGAAAAAGCCATCGTAATGGAATCATTACTTTGCTTTAAGCGTGCTGGCGCTGATGGTATTTTGACCTACTTTGCTAAATCTGCCGCTCAGTGGCTTAAAGAAGACAAATAAAAATTATTGATTGTTTTAAAAAAGAGGCCAATTGGCCTCTTTTTTTGTATCTTTATGAATCAAAACAGGTGAATATTTCATCATCGCTTTAAAATTTAAAAAACAAGGTTTATGCTTTAAATTGCGCTTAATTTGTTGGTGATCCTCGTCATAAGCGGTAAACGTATTTGATTACTGACAACAATGGATTGAAATTAAGGAATGCAAATGATTGTTGATGGTGTAGATGTGTTGTACTACGTTAAAATTGGCTCAAGCATTTTCGCTGTAGCGAACGATGGTCAATGGCATGCGGTTACGCTAGATAACGTCAGCAATGAATTAACCGTTCATGACGTCAATGCTGAAAGTATTTTTATTAATGCAGACAGCGTCCCTTATATTGTTGTCGACCAACAAAGCGTTTTGCTGCCTAATTCATTACTGATTAATTCAGCCAAAGACGAAGGGCTGCAAAATAGCCCGGCTCAAGATAGTTCGACTGAACCCGTTTCTATCAGTTCAAATACTTCTGGCGAGAACAGTAATAATGTCAGTAATAGCGGGCTTAACTACTTCTACCAAATCATTCAAACTCGATATAATGCGCTCATTGCCCAATCTGGTTACGACACTCAAGGCGATGAACAATTCAATTCTACTGACTCAATCAATTCCCTTGTTGGCAGCCAAGATACTTTTTTAACGTTAACTTTATCTGTCAATATTGAAGATGCAAACGACGGCTATTTAAACCAGTTTGAAGTCCCTACGGTCGATATCAATGGACAAGCACTCGATGCTCGAAATGGGCAAGTACTCCAGCTCACGCTAACGGATATCCAGGGTCAGCAAATTGTATTGTCAGTATTGGTGATGAATGAGTCATGGCAAGTGAATGGGCTTGATATATCAACCCTAGCTGAAGGACTGATTACCGCAGAAATCAGTGCACCAACCTATCAAGGGGAAGCTGCACCAGCAACGGATCAAACCATTAAAGATACCCTCGCCAGCATTACCATTGAAATTGAAGACAATGATAATGTTATCAATGCTGCAGAAATTATATCTGTCACCATCAAAGGTAACGTCACTAACGTCGAAGATGGTCAGACAGTGCTTGTGACGTTAACTGATGCCAGCGGTCATTCTCGCACAATGTCAACTACGGTAATGAGTGGTGCTTGGCAGCTTGATGCTCAAGACCTTTCCGACTTTGATCAAGGTTCACTCACAGCAACCGCTGAAGTTATTGATATAGCGGGTAACCCTATTGCTGCCACTACAGCAGATCCTATTGATATCCTTGCGAATATTGATATTAGCGTTGATACAGGCAATGACGAATTTGTTAATCGGTTCGAGATGAAAAAGCTCGATTTCTCAGGTCGTGTGGTTGATGTCGAAGATGGCCAGACTGTCACCATCACAATTACCGATATCAATGGCCAAGTATTAACCTTTACCACCCAAGTTATTAATGGCGCATGGCAAATAGATAACGCAGATATTGAAGCTTTAGTTGATGGAGAGTTGCGATTTGATGTCGATACAACAGACTTAGCAGGCAATCCAGCCAGTGCTTCAACTACTGTGATTAAAGATACCATCGCCAATGTCACCATTAATGTCATTGACTCAGACAACCTATTAAACCAGCAAGAAATTGATGACCTCAATACTATTTTTGGTATTGCCAATAATATTGAAGATGGGCAAAAAATCTTCATCACTATCACTGATAGTTTAGGGCAAGTATTCACCCTGTCATCAGAAATCACTCATGGTATCTGGAGTTTATCAGGCTTAGATGCTTCAGATTTAGCAGACGGGGTATTGCACCTTTATGCCGTGGCAATTGATGCAGAAGGTAACCCTGCATTTGGTAGTAATACCATTATCAAAGATACCCAAGCAGGGATCACCGTTGACATTATCGATAATGATGGCGTTATCAATGCAGCAGAACAAACACAAGTCGGCATACAAGGTAGTGTATCTAAAGTTGAAGATGGCCAAATCGTCACAGTAAGAGTAAGTGATGCTCACGGCAATGCATTAACACTCACGACCACTGTCATTAATGGCCAATGGTCATTGCCTGCCCAAGATTTAAGTCATTTTGATGATGGCACTCTAATCGTTATCGCTGAAGTCAGTGATATCGCTGGCAACCTTGCTACGACGACGACATCGATGCCAGTCGATACCACCGCAGAGATTAGTATCGATTTTCTGGATAATGATGGTGTTATCAATTCAACAGAAATCACTAACGTATATTTTCATGGTAGCGTAGCGAATGTAGAAGATGGTCAAACTGTTATCATCAATTTAACCGATGATTTAGGTAACACACGAACGATAACAACCTCTGTGATTAACGGACTTTGGGCCCTACCTTCACAAGATCTGTCAGCCTTTGATCAAAACTCGTTAGTGGCAACCGCCACCGTCACAGATATTGCAGGAAATACTGCAAGCTCATCATTACCACTCCCGATTGATACCCTAGCAAGTATTAGTGTTGAAATTATTGATAATGATGGCGTGATTAATGCCGCTGAAATGACTCAAGTGGTGATTCAAGGGACTGTGACGAATGTTGAAGATGGCCAAACGGTCACCGTACTGCTCTTTGATAATCAAGGTAATACACTAACGTTAACCGCGATAGTCTCAAACGGAGAATGGCAACTCGCTGCGCAAGATTTATCAAGTTTTGATGATGGGTCACTGTTCGTAACTGCGCAGGTAAGCGATCTTGCAGGTAACCCTGCAACGGCAGCAACGCAGTTACCTGTCGATATTCTTGCTGACATTAATATCGACGTCGACACTGGCCGTGATGACATTATTAATCGTTTTGAAATGCTACGGTTAGATTTTTCAGGGCAAGTTAATGATGTCGAAGACGGCCAAAGCGTGACGATTATCGTCACTGACTCTTTGGGTACATCGTTAACTTTTACCACCACTATCACAGCGGGAAATTGGCAAATTGATAATGCCGATATCTCTTCACTCGTTGATGGCGATATCCAGTTTGCCGTTAGCACCGTTGATATCGCAGGTAACCCAGCCTCAACCTCTACGATTGTCACCAAAGACTCCCTTGCTGCTGTCACCATAGAAGCTGTCGACGATGACAATACGCTCAATGCGACTGAAGTCTCCACAACGACTTTACGAGGTGAAGCACTTAATATTGAAGATGGTCAGAACGTACTTATATGGGTCACCGATATTAATGGCTTACGCCTTATTTTCAATACGACAGTTGTTGATGGCCAATGGCAGTTAGATAATCTAGATTTATCTTCACTAGCAGAAGGTGAACTCAGCCTAAGAGCCTTATCCATTGACGTTGAAGGCAATCCAAGTATTGGCAACAATACCGTAGCCAAAGATACCCTTGCCGAAATCACTGTTGAAATCATTGATAGCGATGGCGTGATTAATGCCGCCGAAATGACTCAAGTGGTGATTCAAGGGACGGTTACCCATATCGAAGATGGTCAAACCGTAACGATAAATCTCACTGATAACCAAGGGCATAGCCTCACGTTAACAGCTCAAGTCAATGGTGGGATCTGGCAATTACCAGCCCAAGACCTATCAGATTTTGATGATGGCTCTTTAGAGGTCACAGCAACCGTAAACGATATTGCAGGTAATCCTGCTACTTCCACTGCTCAGTTACCTGTCGATATTCTTGCCGATATCACGGTTGAAATCCTTGATAATGATGGTGTCATTAACGCCACTGAAATGACACAAGTGGTTATTCAGGGCACGGTAACCGATGTTGAAGACAACCAAACCGTCACCGTTGTCATTACCGATAATCAAGGCCATAGTCTAACGTTAACCACACAAGTCATTGCTGGAGTTTGGCAACTTGCTGCTCAAGACTTATCAGGTTTTGATGATGGCTCTTTAGAAGTCACAGCAAGTGTTAACGATGATGCTGGCAACCCTACCACTGCGACAACTCAGTTACCCGTTGATACCACGGCTATCATCACAATTAACATCATAGATAACGACGATATCATTAACCAAACTGAGCTTTTGGCCGTCGTTGTTAGCGGAACCGTCACTAATATTGAAGCAGGACAAGATGTGACTGTCACGCTGACGGATGCGAATAATACTTCCACCAGCATCATCACCACGGTCAATAGTGACGGTACGTGGACCATTTCAGCGCAAGATCTAGCCGCATTAGGTTTTGTTGACGGTATTTTAACAGCATCAGCAACGGCAACCGATGTCGCGGGAAATACCGCCAGCGCAACGGATCAACTTCTTATAGATACTCAAGTAACCATTGATATCGATACTGACGCAGATGGGTTTGACGTCGGGTTATTTACCTATGGTCGAGAATCATCTTTATCTGGTACCACAACAGGTGCAGAAGAAGGCCAAACAGTCACTCTAACGCTAACTGATGGAGTCACCACCAAAACATTTACTACTGATGTTAAGGCCGATGGCACTTGGGAGTTTGATGAAACCTTAGATGTAGATGGATTAGATCAACGTGTAAGTTGGCAGATGAGTGTCAGTGTGACCGACCTTGCAGGGAATACCGCTACAGATGAAATGCCGTATTTAGATATTCCTGATGATGGTTATTTATATGAGTTAGTGTTAAACATTAACAATCAAACAAGTGCCCAGTTTAGTTTTGATATTCTTAATGCCGACCTGACATTATCAACTGACCAATCCTTCCTTTTACAAAACCAATCTAATGGCCAAGACTTGTCGATTGTGATCGCGCCAAACGGCCTGTCTTTCCAAGTTTTTAGGGATGGAGATAACGAACTCGTCCTTGAAGCGACGCTTATCGGAACCGAACTCGACGTTACCCTTTATCAAACGCTGGATAACCCTGCTACAGGTAATTTATCCACATTAATTCGAGTTGAGGGGCTGCAAACGGATACAGATGGCACAACTGAGCAAATCATCACTTACGCCATACTGCATGTAAAAGATACCCCTGAATTAGCCATTGACGATCACTTCACAGCCATTGAAGATACCGCTATGACGGGCTCGATAACTGGTAACGATTATACTATCGAAGGCCCACTGGTCGTCGAAACCGTCACATTTAATGGCATCGATTACCCCGTATT
This sequence comes from Shewanella sp. P1-14-1, assembly GCF_001401775.1. Taxonomy (NCBI): domain Bacteria; kingdom Pseudomonadati; phylum Pseudomonadota; class Gammaproteobacteria; order Alteromonadales; family Shewanellaceae; genus Shewanella; species Shewanella sp. P1-14-1. Next base: position 187,563 of record NZ_LKTL01000005.1, read on the forward strand.
AGAAGGCTCTCCAGCTGTTATTGATACAGGTAAAGGTGAATTAACGGTTTTATACAATGGCTTTTGGCGATTTGAGGCAAGTGACAATCTAGATAACACCGTAGAACAATCCATAAGTTTTGACTACACAGTTACGGACTTTGACGGCAGTATTGCATCTGCAACCAGTACCATTATCATCGCTGACGGTGCAATTGGTAACATGAGTGATGCCAGCTTTTCGACTGCAGAAGCGATTATCAACTCCCCTAATACAGACTCACGCTCTTTTACCATTTCCGCAGGTTCAGACTCCATCGTCGCCAGTTCTGTGGTGTTTAGTAGTTTATCATTAATCCCATTAACCGCATTAGGACTAACATCTAATGGCGACAGTCTCAGTTATATCCTCAGTCCAGATGCTAAAACCATCACTGCATCTGCAAATGGAGTCACTGTATTTACCTTATCTCTTTCTGCTGTCAGTAATGGCGATGATGTCGATGTGACAGCGGTAATGACATTAACTAGGCCATTAGATCATTACAGTGCTGAATCACTGGAATTAGCCACATTAATCGATGCCAATGATATTGATGGCAGTCATATCGATTTAGGTAACCTTAAATGGAACATACAAGATGGCAATGATGCAGCTATCAATAATATTGAAACCTTGATTTTTGATGAAACAAATCTCATAGGAACACCTATTGCCCAAACAGGTCAGTTTGATATTCAAGTCGGTGCCGATGCTATCGACACATTAGGGTTTGATATTGACCAGCTTCCTGAGCTCACCGTTGGCGGTGAAGTAATTCAATTTGACTTATCCGCTGATGGATTAACGCTGACCGCACATACTGGCGATCCTTCTCAACCAATATTTACCATTGCGATCGACAATGGCTGGAATACTGAATCTGACACTTTATCTCATGGCTATACAACAACGCTCCATCAACCTTTTGATCAAATTGATACTGACGACATCAACTTTGGCTTATTCATAACTGATAATGATGGCGATACAACACAAGCCACGATGACGTTGACAGTAAAAGATGATGAAGCAGGTGAAATTACAGGTATCACAGTGCAAATTAGCGAGCTGCCTAGCGTTACTCCAGGCGTTGATAACCGTGCTAGTGGCTTTATTAATATCAGTGCTAAAGGCGACCCCATCGTCGATATCAAATTTGCCATTACCGATGGCGACGTGGTTGTAGATGCAGACAATAATGATGTGACTCAAAATGGGTCACTCGTGTATTGGGTGATATCTAATGACGGGGCAACAGCAGAAGGACAAACAGCTGACGGAACTGTTGTGTTCAGAATGAGCCTGCCAACAGACATCCATATCGATGCCGAGTCCACAGCTCAAATTGATTTTGAAATGCGTATGTTAGGCCCAATTGATAACATCGCAGGCTCGGGGGTTGAAAGCAAAATCAACGTCGATGTTGTCGCAACCGACAGCGACAACACAGATATAAACGCCATTATTTCTATCGATATTTACGATGGTGAATCTCCAAGTCTGCCTTCTTCGCTCATCTTAACAATCGACGAAGGTGAGCTAGTCGACAACAACAGCGTCCTTAGCAGTGCGGTATTAAATATCGATAATGGCAGTGATGATATCAGTAGTATTGAAATTGATCCCAGCTTTACTTTTGGGGCTTATACCAGTAGTGGGCAGTCAATATTACTCAGTAATTTTGCTGATGGTAACGGCTGGTATACCGCCATTAGAGCCGGAGACAGTAGTGAAGTATTTAGAGTGCGATTTAACGCCAATGGTAAAGTTGAATTTGAGCAATTTGAGGCCATAGATCATCCTGATGGCGATGGTGAAAATACCTTAACTATCAGCTTTGACGTTATCGCAACCGATGCCGATAGCGATACCTCAAACAGTCAAACGATACATATCAATGTTCAAGATGATGTCCCCATTCAGCATGACTCATCACTCACCTTTACCGAAGAAAACAATGCTGACCACAGTGTTAATTTGTTTAATCAAAAACAACAAGGCGCTGATGGAGCACAAGTCAGTAAATTTATATACAAAGGCACAGAATATTCAGCAGGCGATTCCGTTGAACTCTTTACCGATACCGGAGTTAAGTACGGAACGTTAGTGATTACCGCCAACGGTAAAGCCACAGTAACCAGTATGATTTTTGAATATGATGAACTGTTTTATAGTGAAGTGGTTCAGGTATATGTCACCGATACTGATGGTGATACCGTCATTGATAACCTCACCATCACGGCTAACGATAAAGCAGGCTCTATCAAGGTGCTCAACCCCAATTATACCGAAGATACACCAGGGGCTTTATCTATCGTCGCCTTGCCTGGTGATATTGATGAAGGGGAAATCATTCAAAGCATTGTCATCAACAAAGCATCTTTAGCAGGTGGCACACTCACATTAGATGGCCAACCTGTCAGCCTAGATGCCGATGGGAACTATATCTTGAGTGGTGGAGATCTGTTGATCAGTAACCTTGGTATAGCGATCCCTAGTGGTGACTTAGTGTTCCATCCTCCTGAAGACGCCTCGGATGCAACTTTAACCATCAACGCTGAAATCACAGTCAATATTAATAACAAGCCGTCAATCTCGACTGAAGTTCCGTTGACTATCGCCTCTGTTGCCGATACACCTGAATGGGAAAACACCAGCCAGTTTACCTATGATGTCAATGAAGATGATGGTGCTTTCAATATAAGCCTGTCAGCCAGTACTAAGGATGTGGTTGGTATTGATGCTCAGGGCTCTGAGGTCATGACCTATGTCATTTTCAATATTGCACTAGGTATTCAGCTCACCAGTACAAACAGTGAAGGCGTGCAATTCTCTATCGCCAATGGCCAAGAAATCAGTGCAGATGAATTAGCATTATTACAAGCTACAGTCGGTGAAAATTTAGCGGGCCAATATAGCTTTGATGTCAGAGCCATCTCGACTGAGCCTGATAATGGCGATACTGCGCAAAGCCCCAATGAAACAATCACCATCAATGTCACCCCAATTGCTGACGCCCCCACATTGGTGACTCGTGATATCAATGGTCAAGAAGATCAGCCTATCGCTTTAAACACAATTTTATTTGGCGAATTAACCGATACATCTGGCTCTGAAAGCCTCCACTTTGAATTAACCTTACCAGATGGGTGGCAGATTGATGCCCCAAGCGCTATCCATTTAGGCAACAATGTGTGGACTGTCTCGGTAGACGATCTTTTTGCCAGTCCAGAAGCCATGCTAGTGCCTTTAGCAGACGCAAGCTCTGCAAATCTTGGCGACTTTACTATTTCGGTTCGCAGCTATGCGACAGAAACTTCCCAGGATGGTATCGATCCAGTAGACAGTATTATCAATCCCAACCCCAATTACAGTGCCCCACAAACCATAACGATAGCTCTCACCGGTGTCGCCAATGATGCGCCTACCATCACCTCAGATCCCACAGTCTGGGAAATTACCAATGATGGTAATATCAATTCAGTGGCGGCGTTCAATGAGGACACTGATATTCCACTATCATTTACGGTAATTAGCTCAGATGATGATGGCTCAGAAAGTTTAAGCTTACGCATTGTGGGCTTGCCTGACGGTGCAAACTTTGTCGACAGCAATGGCCAGATTGTTAATTTACCCGTAGTCGGTTTTGACGATTCAGCACCTATTTATAGCGTTACAGCAGCAGAGTTATCTGCACTGTCAATCAGACCCGCTGAAGATTTTAGTGGTCAAATTAACTTACAACTATTTGTCGAAAGCACCGAATTAGATGGCGATAGTGCGCAATACGAACTCAATCTCAATATTGATATTGCCCCAGTAATTGATGAAACATCCGCAACATTAACTACCACCAGCAATGGCAAAGAAGATCAACCTATTGTACTGAGTTTAATACCGGCTTTATTAGCCGATACTGACGGTAGTGAAAGCATCACAGATATGACGATCTTTCCTTCTAGTGAGGGGATCATTTACTTATTCGATGGCGCCGAAATAACCGTGGGCAGTTCAGGCCTATTACTATCTGAACTTACCGATGAATTTAGCCCAACATTAATAGAGTTACTCAACTCGGGACGCTTAGCCGTACTGCCACCACAAGATGCTGACGGTACTTTCTCATTAGACGTTATTTATCAAATTACCGACACCTCTGATACAGGAGAAACGTCGGTTCAAGATATCGCGAGTCAGCTTTCTATTGAAGTCGATGCCGTTGTAGAAGGCATCACACGATTACAGGTGAACAACACCGTCCTTTATAGTCCAGATGGCCAACCAATTACCATTGGCGATGATATTGTGTTTTTTGATGGTGATATTGATGGCTCTGAAGTACTCGACTATATCGTTATTACAATGCCAAGTGCTGACGGCTGGTATGTCACCCATCCAAATGGCGCAATTAACGACGGTGATGGCCGATGGATAATTCCTAGCAATAATATGACCAGTGACTCAGTTCAAGAACAATCACTGGCGATTTTAGAAGGAATGACCATATCAAGTGACCACATCACACTCTTTCAAGCTATCCTTGTAGAAGCCAGAGTGCTAGATAGAGATGACCCAGAAGTTATTTCAGCCAATATTTTTGTCACCTTTGATCAACCCACTTCAACCTCAACAGCTTCAACTGTGACGGCACTGCAATCGACGACCGTAGAGGCTACCGAAGATAACGCCATCAGTTTTGCTGGCCACTTAAACCTATCCATCACGAGCGATAATAATGATGTGATTAACTTTAGAGTACTTGCTAGCGATCTCCCACAAGGGGGCTATTTCAGTGGCAGTGATGTCATTGCGCTTTATGATGCCAGCGGTGAAAACGTGATTGAATATGTCTTTACCACAGCATCATTAAGTAACCTCACACTGCACAATGTTGCCGACGACTTTGCCGGAGATATGGTCATCCCTATTCGCATTATTGCAACGGACTCACTCAGTGGTGATACCCTAGTTGATGATAGCCAGAGTCTGGATATTAATATCTCCCCTATCGCTGATGGCCTATCGCTAGATGTATTAGTTGATACTATGGATGAGGACGATCCGACACCACTTGGCTTATTCCTTACTTATGAGGATCTAGATCCAACTGCTGATAATGGTGGTGTTGAGAAAGTGGTGCTTGATAATCCCGCCCAATTATTCACCATTCAACTGCTCGATGGTGGTCAGCTAATTGATAACTCAGGATTATTCCAATTAAAGTCTGGCACCACAGATACATGGGAATTCACAGGTTCTACCAATGCTGCATTAAATTCAGCGCTGGCCTTATTACAATTTTCGCCTCCCGAGCATTTAAGTGGAGACTTTAGGTTACAGATATCAGGTGCAGTCAGTGACACCGCTGATATTGACTCAGCAGATGTCATCGATCCCACCAATTTCAGTGACACTATTACGATTCATGTAAACCCTGTAACCGACGCTGCTGACATTCCAGCAGGCCTAATCACTATCAACGGTTCAGAAGATACCGATATTTTGCTTAGTGGTATTAATAGCTCAGTTATCGGCTTAATTGATTTAGATGGTTCAGAGGTGCAATACATCACTCTTAATGGCGTGCCAGAAGGGGCGACTGTCTATTACCAAGATGCAGGTGGTGATTTACACATTCTGCCAAACAATGGCGCTGATGGCGGTCAACTCAATGGTACTCCGACAACCTATTGGACTGTCACACCCGATCAACTAGATAGCATAGTCGTTAAGCCTCCACACAACTTTAACGGTGATATGCCACTGTCTTTATCCATCATCACCCAAGAGTTAGGCACAGATGATTTTGTGACTACCTCAATGGACTTTATTGTTGGCGTCAGCCCTGTCGCAGATGGCGTACAAATCATTTCTGCTCCAGACGATTATACGGGTAATGAGGGCGATGACATCAAAGTAGAAATTGCCGCAGAACTACTTAATCTCGATGGGAGTGAATTCTTTGTTGTTGATTTTCTAATCACCTCCAGTGACGCCAGTGCCCTTGTCGACCTTGAAGGAGTAGAAATTGATGGGCAATTTGTCGCTTTAACCGCCAATGGTTCAGATGGATATATCGCCAGCTTAATTGTTGAAGCAGTCAGCTTAGCAGAAGTCAAAATATTACCTGGTGAACTTGCCTTTGGTACGCTCAATGTTGAAATGGCAATTTCCAGTATTGATACAGCGGAAGTCCTCGGCTCGGAAGAGCTCGACAGAAGCCAAAGTCAAACCGTGTCCTTTGATATTGAATTAACCCCAGAGGTCGATCCGCCTATTTGGACGCAATTTGCCGACTTCACGACCAATCAAACTGACAATATCGCTTTAAACTTGGGCTTAGAGCTGCAAAACCCTGCACCAAATGAAACCGCAACATTAACGATTCTTGGCCTATCGGATGGCATGACGCTTTCGAAAGGTGAAAAACAAGGCAACAAATGGATTGTTAATATTGAAGATGTCGCAGGGCTTACATTAAGCGGTGCGACAGACGGGGAAACAATTACCTTATCACTCGATCCGATTGCGACATTAGGTTCTGATGTGGCCGATGGTGAGCTTGAAACCATCACCATTACCGTTGATAGCAACGCCGTTGTGGCTAATGCATTTGCAGCGAATGCCGCCTATGCTTCAGCTTTCAATATGGCAATGGCGATGACGGTTACCCAGCCAGCGGAACTCGACGATCCGATAGTCCACCCATTTAATGATGAAGCAGCGCTAGAGATGATGCAGCTCGATATCATGCAAAAAATGCATGAAAGAGCACAATTTGAGCAAGTGCGGCATTATGAACATGGCTATCGAAACCTGACTCCAACTGCCGCAGCTGTATTTGCTGAAATCGAGTTAATGGAACAAACCGTCGCTCGTTATCAATATGAGCAGTCGCGTAACCCATTATCAAGCCAACCTATAGACGCAATTTTACCTATTGATGAACCAGTCATATCAGATGACATACCGATTCATCAAGATACAATGCCCCCTGTAGCGTCCAATGACTACAATAAATTTACCTTAGATTCTGAGCCCGACTTTGAACCAGGGTCTGAACCAAACTTTCAACCAGAATCTGAACTAGAGTTTCAACCAGAATCTGAACCAGAACCTGAACCATTGCTCAGCGGTAAACCTGAATACGGATATCAAGATCCGCAACCTATTACCGACGCTGAAGCTCAAACTGTAGAGCTTATTTTTAGTCATCTCGATAATAACTTAGCCCTATTCAATGAAATGAGCCCAGTAGCGCAAGAGTTGTTGGAACAAGCACTGCCCAATGAAGGTTTATCAACAATAACGATTGAGTCAACCAGCCAATTATCAATCGATATGCAGCAAACTTATTCATATGACAAGCTTATTCAGCAGCCAGGTTTTGATGAGATACAGCCAATTCCAGACGACACCCAAATGAATGCAACATCAGAGAATCAAACAGAGGCTGAAAACCTATTAGCGCTCACTGATGCGATAAAACAGTCCATAGCACATCAGCAAGATATCTCATTATTCGATGTGCAAACAGATGTCCATTTAAGCCAAACTGAATTGGATGAAATAAACCAATTAGCCGCCCATCAGGCCTTATTAAATCAAAGCTAGAATCAAAAACTAAAAATGCATAAGGATACGCAATATTACAATGTCAGTTACAGATAGCAGTCATGCCGATATAGCTCAACATGAAGCCTTAGTTAATATTCTAGTATTAGCCAAAGCTCACTTTGGTTTAAGCATTAGCACTGAACAAGTGCAGCAAGCACTGCCCGTACAAAAAGACATCGCCATCCAACTCACCACGGCGATGGCCAAAATAAGCTTGGACGCTGCTTCACAAAAAATTGATAGCCAACATTTAGCGCTACCTGCACTCCTGACCGATGCTAATCAACAGGTTTTTCTCATTACCCAAAAACAAGCTGCAGGTTTTTCCTTACTCAATGCTGCTGGTGAACAATCAACAATCTCACCCAAACAATTAAGCCAACAGTTTCCTCAAAAAAACAGCCTGTGTTGGTATCTCAAGCCACTCGAACAACTCGACGAGCGAGGTACTGAGCACCACAAAGAGACCAAAAGACATTGGCTTTTAGCCGCATTTGATGAAGTAAAACCGTTTTACGGCAGTTTTCTGATTGGTTCTCTGGCCATTAATTTACTCGCCTTAGTCACACCATTATTTACCATGAATGTGTATGACCGCGTTGTGCCCAACCAAGCCATTGATACCTTATGGGTCCTCGCTAGCGGTGCATCCATTGCGATTGTTTTTGACTGGTTACTGCGCCAAGCTCGTACCCGTCTTGCTGACGTCGCTGGCAAGCAAGTTGATATTAAACTTTCAAGCACATTATTTGAAAAAGTCGTCGGAATGCGGCTTGAAAACCGCCCTGCATCATCAGGGGCTTTCGCTAAACAATTACAAGAATTTGATAGCATTCGTGACTTCATCACATCAGTTACCCTTGTCACAGCAGTGGATTTACCTTTTACCCTATTGTTTTTGCTTTTAATTGCATGGTTAGGTGGCGTCATGGTGTTTGTGCCATTAACCTGCATGGTCGTACTTATTTTACTGAGTGTTTTTATGCAAAAGCGCTTATCAGTGACCATAGAAGAATCATCAAAACTGTCTACTCAGCGCCAAGCACATCTAGTCGAAAGCCTAAATATGCTAGCCGAAATTAAACAAAATAACGGTCAAGCTAAAGCCTCACGTATTTGGCATGAAACCGTCAGTAGTCTTGCAGATTGGCAAAATGAGTCTCGTATTAGCTCAAATACCCTAAGCCATAGTGTGATGAATTGTCAGCAGCTAGTGTCCATTGGCCTGATTATTACTGGCGTTTATCAAATTCATCAGGGTAACTTGAGCATGGGCGGGCTTATCGCCATCGTCATGCTCAGCGGACGCGCCTCAAGTGCTATCAATCAAATAGCCATGCTATTACTAAAATACCAACAGACTCGCTCAGCAATTACTTCGGTTGAATCTATCTTGTCTTTACCCCAAGAAAACCAGCAGCAATCGATGAGTGTGTCGCAATTCCCATTTAATGGCAGCCTACATCTACGACACGCAAGTTTCAGTTACCCTGAGCAGCCACTAACTGCATTTAATGACATATCCCTTGATATCAAAGCAGGAGAAAAAGTCGGCTTTTATGGCCCCGCAGGTGCGGGAAAATCAACATTACTGGCACTCATTGCAGGGCAGTATCAATTAAATGAAGGTCAACTTTTTTACAATCAACTCGAAGCGCAACAATGGTCCGTTAATCGACTTCGTGACCATATCGGCTATATGAGTCAGCAACCCTGTTTAGTCTATGGCACCGTCCTAGACAACTTACTTTACGGGCTCCAACACGTGGATGAAGCATTACTGGCTAAAACCATGATGAATACGGGTATCGATAAGTTAATGGATAGGCTCGGCAGTGGTTTAAACAGCCAAGTGGGTGAATTTGGCCGCCAATTATCGGGCGGACAACGTCAAGCTATTGCCCTTTGCCGTACTTTACTCAGACAACCTAAACTACTGATATTAGATGAGCCAACAAGTGCCATGGATGAGCGCAGTGAAACACAAATTATCAGTAGCCTGAAAATGAATACGGCTGATTGCACCCTGCTAATCTCATCCCATAACCCCAAAGTATTGAGCCTTTGTGATCGCATCATAGTGATGGATAAAGGGGCGATAATCGGCGAGAAATCTGCCAGTGAATTTATTGAGCCCAGTAAGCGCCGAATTAAAGCGGTCAATGTGCGCCAACATACAAGCAATGAGGTGAAATCATGAGTGCCAACATGCACATCAAACACCTTGAAGGGGCAAAACGTGCCAACACTGTCATCATGCTGACTGTAGCCTTGCTTTTGGCCACGATTACTTGGGCAGCCTTCGCCACCTTAGAAGAGGTGGTGGTTGGCGAAGGCAAAGTGGTGCCAGCCACAGCCGTTCAGCAAATAGAAAGTTTAGATGGCGGCAGCTTAAAAGAAATTTTAGTCAAAGAAGGAGATACCGTTAATGCGGGGCAAACTTTATTAGTGATAGATGAGTTACGATTTGCCTCGGCATTCCATGAGGCAAGACTCAATAGCGTTGCCTTAAAAAACCAACTCACACGATTAGAAGCATTACTTGAAAGTGTGCAAATCAATGACAATGAACCATTATGGTTTTCACAAGTGCAAGTCAGTCCGCAACTGTTTGAGATTGCAGACCCTTCAGCCAATCGTCGTGCTCAAGCAATATACTCATCGCAACTCTCACAACTAATATCGCAATTAGATCAAACAGCGCAAATCGTCGAGCAAAAACGCCAAGCCAAAGAAGAAGTGAATATTAATATTGAGGCTCAACGCAGTGGTCTTAGCATGGCGAAACAAGAAATCCGTATGACCCGTGAAGCGGTTAGTGAAGGCGCCGTTGCCGAACTTGAACTATTAAAACTTGAGCGAGACGCGGTTCGTTTACAGGGAGAATTATCTGCCTCGCAAGCCAGTGAAAGACAGCTTCAGGCCGCGATCAGTCAAGCGGTTGCAGAGCGTCGCAATGTGGCACTCGATTTTATTAATCGCATGACCGATGAGCGCAATAAAACCAGTAACGAACTCTCAGCGTTAACCGAAAACATGAAAGCGCTAGCCGATAGGCTCGAACGCACCCAAATCACTACGCCAGTCACAGGTAGCGTGTCGAATATTCTGGTGCGCTCCGCCGGTCAAGTGGTTGAACCGGGGCAAGTTATCATGGAAATAGTGCCGCAAGATGATCAACTGATTATTGAAAGCCAAATAGCGCCTAAGGACATCGCATTTGTCCATACTGGACTGCAAGCCATGGTGAAATTCACCGCTTATGATTTTGTCATTTATGGTGGCATTAAAGGTGAGGTGATTTATGTCAGTCCAGATGCCCAGCAACTAGAAGATGGCACCACCTATTATGAGGCGCACATAAAAACAGATGAAACTCAGCTCAATGGCTGGCCAATTATCCCTGGAATGCAAGCTTCTACAGATATTTTGACCGGTCAAAAAACAGTTTTAAATTACTGGCTTAAACCATTATTACGAGCCAAAGCAAATGCACTAAGAGAACCGTAAAGGTACCAGAAGGTAAGGATACTATGCAAAAACTGCTATTCATTTCTGCTTTAGTGATGTCCACTCAAGTTCAAGCAATGACGCTAGAACAATCGGTGGCTGAAGCGATAAATCATCACCCTAGGCTGCAGCAAAAATACGCTAGCTTTGAAGCTGCTGTTCGCTATAAAAAAGCCGCAGTAGGAGACTATTTACCCCAAGTGAAGTTGTATGGTGGTGTAGGCTATGAAGAGGTGCGCTATAACAGCGGCCAACGCGTCGATACTGATTTAAATCGCACCGAGTTAGGCGTGAAAGTGTCGCAGTTATTATTTGATGGTTTTAGAACCACTTCAGAAATTGACCGCCTCGAATTTGAACAAGAGGCTGAACGCTTTGGGCTGATTTCTGAAGCTGAAAACCTCAGCTTAGATGTCGCAACCGTGTATCTCAATTTAATGCTGTCTAACCGTGTAGTGGGGCTTGCTGAACGTAATATTGTCGAACACGAAGACATCTTAAAAGACATTATTTTGCGTCAAGCAAAAGGCCTGAGTAGTGAATCAGACGTCGCGCAAGTCAAAGCCCGTGTAGCAACAAGTCAATCGGGATACCTTGCAGCGCGCAATGAGCAAATGGATTTACAAGCTCGTTATTACGACCTAGTTGGCCAACTTCCCACAGAGCTGCATGATGCCAAGCCCGATTTTAATTATGTACCCACATCACTCAAGCTGGCACTAGAGCAAGCCGTTAAAAACCATCCAGAAATTGATGCGGCCATCAACGACACTCAAGCTGCTTCGTCACAGTATGAGCGAGAAAAAAGTGACTACTGGCCTAAGTTATCAATCGAGTTACAAGCCAATAAAAATGACAACATTGGTGGGATTGAAGGGCCTGATGAAGATGCACGAGCCATGCTAATGCTCAGTTATGACCTCTACAATGGCGGTTCAACCAATGACCGAGCAGAAGCTGCGGCCTGGCAAGTACAACAAGCAAAATCAATTCGTCAGCAAACTGAAAAACAAGTAATTGAAGGCACTCGACTTGCTTGGAACGCCTATGAATTTGTTGGCCAGCAACGTAAGTTTTATCAAGTGAATGTGGACCAAGCCGTGCAAGCAGAGCAAGGCTATCAACGTCAATTTGAGCTAGGAAGACGTTCACTTCTTGATGTGTTAGATGCCAAAGTAGAAGTCTATTTAGCCAGAAAAAACTACCTTAGCGCCTATTACAATTATCATATTGCATCGTATCGATTAATTAACGCCACAGGTCAACTCATTGAATCATTTAGAGTCGACACCCCAACACAATGGCAAGAGGAGAAGTAATATGAAACACCTTAACATGCTTCCACTTTGCCTCGTGGCATTGATGCTATCAGCCTGTATTGAAACACCTAAACCAGCCATAGTTGAACAGCAAAGTCGTGATTTAACCGATGCCGATGCCGATGGTGTGATCACAGCTCGAGATCTGTGCTTAACGACTCCTGACGGTTCAGTTATCAATAACGATGGCTGCGAGAATGCCGTCACCGTGGAGAAAAAAGCCAGCCGTGTGGTGATGTTTGAATTTGATAAACACACACTGACTGAGTATGAATCGAATCGTTTGGCTAAAATGGTAAACGCAGTCAAACACCACCCAGACGCGAAGATTTATTTGATTGGTGATACAAGCCCCGAGGGTAGCGATACCTATAACCATGAACTCGCTAAAAAGCGCACCGAAGAAATTACCCGCTTGATTGTGGCGCAAGGGATCAACAAGCAAAACATTACTTCGCAAGTGTATTTTGAAGATAATATGATCCCAGCAGCCATCAAGGGACGTGAACACAGATTAGTTGCTGTGGCTAAGTGGCAAGAATCAGGAATTGAAAAGTCTTGGCATATTTTCTCGACAGAAAAACAGCCCCAAAAGGACAAAAACCGCGCATCAGGAATATGATATGCAATAAGATTCTTATATCTGTAACAGTATTTATCGCACTTATGGGCAAGTTCAAAGTTCTCTTTGAATTATTGCCCTTGTGAGTGATCTAGCTAACAGGTCGCTCATATTCAACTTCCCTAACTTACGTCAAAATGATTGAATTATTGCATTCTTCTTTCATGAGACTTTATCATGCATAAAACTGTTAAAACATTATTAGCCACAACCGCCCTTTTCTTTAGCAGCCAATTGGTTGTAGGTTCAGCCTTAGCTAGCAGCGGCTGTGCGTTTGATGAAGAGCAATCAGGCTTCATGGCAACATGTAGCGAGGAGAAACAAGAAGTGATTATCACAGGTATTGTTGAAATTTCAGCATTAGAAAAAGATTTACCAGGCTATGCAGAAGAGTTTGAAAACTATCAAACAGATGCCGCGACTATCTCAGCATTAAAAGCCATTACCACGCCAACAAATGTGGTTGTGATTATTGGAACTTGGTGCCCTGATTGTCATCGTGAAACACCACGTTTCATGAAGCTAATCGAAGAAGTTGCTAACCCGAATATCACCGTTACCTACATTGGTGTTGATCGCAGCAAGCTTGATCCTGAAGGTTTAGCCGCTAACTATGACTTTACACGTATCCCAACCTTTATCGTTGAACAAGACAATAAAGAGATTGGCCGTATCGTAGAAAGCCCTGAAGTGACACTAGAGCAAGATTTATTGAATATCGTTAAATAAATCAAAATACGCCACAATAAAAAAGGACCTATTTAGGTCCTTTTTTGATCGCTCATAACAAGCACTTTTTCAAGTCTTAGCCCAGCTCAACTCTGTCAGCCAACATTTTCAGCACCCCTTCTCGAAGTGCGCCGCCAGATAAATTTAACGACTCAATATCAAGCAATTCAAATAAGGCGATTAATATGGCGATGCCTGAAGCAAAAGTCGGTGCTTTTTCTTCAGATAAGCCTTGAATATGATGCAAAGATTCATTCTTTTGCGCCAACACTTCATCACGAAATCGATATAAGACTTTCAGGGTGATGATTTCAGACAGCTCACGATGATTCAGTACCGAAACCACGGACTGAACCGCGCCTGAGGCACCAACCACGCCTTGCCAACCTAGCTCTCTAAGTAATTCACTATGAGGAAGCAACGCATCAGATACCGCTGCTTTAGCTTGTTCAAAATGCTGAAGCTGATGAGGGACTTGATTGAAAAACTGTTGATTAAAGCGCACACAACCAAAATCTAAGCTGGTTTTAAATAGCACTTCGTTGCCATTACCAATAATAAACTCGGTACTTGCACCGCCAATATCAATCACTAAACGCTGGCCATCACCTTCGGTTGTCGCTGCCATGCCTTGATAAATAAGCTCAGCTTCACGTAAACCACTGATCACTTCGATAGGGTGACCTAATATCGGTAACGCACGTTGATGGAATTCAGCCGCATTAGAAATAACACGGAGTGTTGCTGTCGCAAAAACAGCAACATGTTGCTGAGCTACTTGATGTTTTTCAAGCATATCAGCGAACATTTGCAAGCAATCAAGACCACGCTGTAACACAGGTTCAGCTAAGCGATTATCCTCGCCAATACCTTCAGCCAAGCGCACCTTTTGCTTATATTTAGCAATAATTGTTGGTTGGCCATCCAATGTTTGGGCAACCAACATATTAAAGCTATTTGAGCCAAGCGTTATCGCGGCGTAACAGGGTAATGTAGCTGAAACAGTCATTTACGAGTGTCTGCGATTCCTTTGAGGTGGACGACCACCACTGCGGTGAGCACCATTACGGTTAGCACCATCACGACCACGAGTCGTTGGGTGTTTACGATGAATACGCACTGGTGGCGGTAAATCATCAAGTAATGCTTCACGATCGTAATTTGTCACTGGAATTGAGTGCTTAATGTAAGTCTCAATTGCAGGTAAGTTTAATGCATATTCTTCACAGGCAAAACTCACTGACACGCCTTTTTGACCTGCACGGCCAGTACGGCCAATACGGTGAACATAATCTTCACAGTCATCCGGTAAGTCATAGTTATATACATGAGATACATCAGAAATATGTAAGCCACGCGCAGCAACATCAGTTGCCACTAACACATCAAGCGAACCATTAGTAAATTGCTCAAGAATACGAATTCGTTTCTTTTGCGGCACGTCACCTGTCAGTAATCCAACACGATGACCATCACCTTCTAACCATGACCATACTTTTTCGCAGCTGTGCTTGGTATTAGAAAATACAATGGCTTTTTCTGGCCAGTCTTCTTCTAATAATGTTAGCAACAAGCGCATTTTGTCATCTGTTGAAGGGTAAAAAATTTCTTCTTTGATGTTTTTTGACGTTTTTTGCTCGGGCGCAATTTCGACTTTCTCAGGATCATTCATATGATCATAAGCTAGCTCTTGTACCTTCATTGATAATGTCGCTGAATAAAGCATATTCAAGCGAGATTTCGCATCAGGCATACGTCTAAACAAGAAACGGATATCTTTAATAAAGCCTAAGTCGAACATACGGTCAGCTTCATCTAATACGACAGCTTGAATCGAGTTCAGACTAATCACACCTTGGCGAACGTAATCAATAATACGACCCGTTGTGCCAATAAGGATATCAACACCAGCATCAAGCACTTGGCGTTGAACATCATAGCTTTCACCGCCATAAACAATACCCACTTTTAAGCCGGTATGTTTTTCTAATAATTTGGCATCTTTTGCAATCTGAATCGCTAATTCGCGAGTCGGCGCCATGATAATTGAACGTGGCTGATTGACTTGTCGCCCT
This sequence comes from Shewanella sp. P1-14-1, assembly GCF_001401775.1. Classification (NCBI taxonomy): domain Bacteria; kingdom Pseudomonadati; phylum Pseudomonadota; class Gammaproteobacteria; order Alteromonadales; family Shewanellaceae; genus Shewanella; species Shewanella sp. P1-14-1. The sequence continues at coordinate 203,457 of NZ_LKTL01000005.1, forward strand.
TCTGGCACGGCAACGGATAAAAGATGGTTAAAGGTTGCAACCAAAAAAGCCATTGTCTTGCCAGTACCTGTTTGTGCCTGACCTGCAATATCTTTTTGTTGTAATAAAATGGGGAGAGATAACGCCTGTATCGGCGTACAAAATTCAAAGCCATTTTCGTTTAAAGCCTGAACAACCTCTGGTTTCAGAGGGAAGTCGGCGAATCTTTGGGTAGATAAATGTGTTTCGCTCATAGCACAAGCATACTCGTTAGTGTTGCAAAAAAAGACTTAATCGTTTGAAATAGCCCACACGTTTACTTGAAAACTATTTAACCGCCCCAATATACATGGTAAGCCATTAATAAACTAGCAATGGTGCCAAATCTGGAGATTTACATGAGCGATAAAATTGTATACCTAAGCGATGACAGCTTCGAAAATGACGTTATTAACTCAGAATTACCTGTATTGGTAGACTTCTGGGCTGAGTGGTGTGGTCCTTGTAAAATGATTGCCCCAATCTTAGATGACGTAGCTGAAGAGTACGCAGGTAAGCTAACAGTAGCTAAACTTAACGTTGACCAAAATAATGTTTCACCTGCTAAGTACGGTGTACGTGGCATCCCGACATTATTAATGTTCAAAGGCGGCGAGTTAGTAGCGACTAAAGTTGGCGCACTATCTAAGACTCAATTAAAAGAGTTCATCGACGCACAAGCTTAAGCAAGCCTCAAATCAGAATCACAGCCTATCTGATTGAATGTTGAATATTATTCATAACGAGTGCTGTTGTTAGACTCGTTATTGGCTTAGAGACTCTCATATATGAGAGTCAATAACGCTAATCAATCATGACGATGCTGCGCATTTTGAGCTTGAATAGTGATTATCGGCACAATATGTGAACAATTTGTGCCGATAATTAGCTAAAATTCTGGACGCACACTCCATATAGTGCTAATTTATTCAGCAGATTTTTTCAACTAAACTCCTACTCGCTTATCAATCACACTTTATCTACACCGTTATACCCTATGATTGATTGCGGTAAGCATCGTCGCGTAATACAAGACCCCCAACATGAATTTAACTGAATTAAAAGACACGTCTATATCGGACCTAGTTTCACTCGCTGAAAGCATGAAATTAGACAATATGGCCCGTGCTCGCAAGCAGGACATCATTTTCTCAATTCTGAAAGCCCACGCCAAAAGCGGTGAAGATATCTTTGGTGGCGGTGTATTAGAAATCCTTCAAGATGGTTTCGGATTTTTAAGAAGTTCAGATGGTTCTTACTTAGCAGGCCCTGATGACATTTATGTCTCTCCAAGCCAAATTCGACGCTTCAATATGCGTACCGGTGATACCATCTTTGGTAAAATCCGCCCACCAAAAGACGGTGAACGCTATTTTGCCCTGCTAAAAGTCAACGAAGTAAACTTCGACAAGCCTGAAAATTCTCGTTCTAAAATCTTATTCGAAAACTTAACCCCGCTACATGCAGAAGATCGCCTACGCATGGAACGCGGTAATGGTTCGACTGAAGATATTACCTCGCGTATTCTTGATTTATGCTCTCCTATCGGTAAAGGTCAACGTGGCTTGATTGTCGCACCGCCAAAAGCGGGTAAAACCTTATTACTTCAAAACATGGCGCAAAGCATTACCTACAACAACCCAGAAGTGGTGTTAATGGTATTACTGATTGACGAACGTCCTGAAGAAGTAACCGAAATGCAACGCATGGTAAAAGGTGAAGTGATTGCTTCAACCTTTGATGAGCCAGCTTCACGTCACGTTCAAGTGGCAGAAATGGTTATCGAAAAAGCTAAACGTTTAGTTGAGCACAAAAAAGACGTGGTGATTTTATTAGACTCAATCACGCGTCTAGCACGTGCATACAACACCGTGATTCCATCATCAGGTAAAGTTCTGACCGGTGGTGTTGATGCTAACGCACTTCATCGTCCAAAACGTTTCTTTGGTGCTGCACGTAACATCGAACACGGTGGCAGCTTAACCATTATCGCAACAGCGCTTGTCGATACTGGTTCTAAGATGGATGAAGTCATTTACGAAGAATTTAAAGGTACAGGTAACCAAGAGTTACACCTTTCTCGTAAAGCAGCTGAAAAACGTGTATTCCCAGCGATTGATTTCAACCGCTCAGGTACGCGTCGTGAAGAAAAACTTACCACGCCAGATGAACTTCAGAAGATGTGGATTTTACGTAAAATCCTTAATCCAATGGATGAAGTATCAGGCATGGAATTCCTTATCGATAAATTGGCCATGACCAAAACAAACGATGAGTTCTTCACTGCAATGAAACGCGCTAAAAGCTAACGTTTATTCTGCATTAAAAAAACCACCTATATTGGTGGTTTTTTTGTGCCTGTACTTTCAACAAGCGGACATGTCAGCATGCAATACTTCAGTAAAAGCACTGAGAAAAGCTAATTATTTAACACTTTAGGGTGTAGGTACTGTTTTTGATTATGTTCTACCTACTCGGTTTCTAAATCCAAATACCATCATTATGAAAAACAGTGTTATATCTAACAAACCTAGTGCGCCACCTTTAGAACTATAACCTTCACTATGCGTTATTTTTACTTGATCAGGGTTTTCTTTAACTCTCTTTTTAAAGCTATCCAATTGAGTGTTTAAATTCATAACCATACTATCCGCTGCTTGCTCAAAGCCTTGAATACTATCTGCTCTTAACTCTTCACTTAAATTAATAGGTGTTGAGCTGCCTGATATCTGACTGGTTCCTGGCGCCCTAAATAGCATCATTTTACTGTCGATATCGTAGACAACTGTATCCATCAAGGTATTCGTATCATTCTTCTCGCCTGATACCACATAAGCACCGACAATTGTCCAATAGCTTAGCGATAATATGCCCTCATCGGTGAACTGTACTTGGTCATAAGAAACCAATGCGATCACATCAATACCATACATAGTTTGTATTTGAGACAAATTAGCAAAACTACCACCAGCAGTTAAATACGCAGAAGGGATCACTTCTATGCTGCTAACAAAATCCAACATCCGAAAGTTACTAGCAACACTTTCTAAAATTTCGGTTTTCTTAGATTCCGATAACCCTGCAGAATAACTATTTCCGGTCCAAGAGTTATGAGATGAGCTATCACTTTTACTTGCAGGAACAAACGCAACACCAACCCGTAACGGGAGAGTTAACTGAGGGATTGCAGGGGTAATTACTGCTTCGCTGGACTTTGGATAAAGGTAATCCATCACACTACTTTTGGTATTCACTTGCTGCGAAGCGCATCCAGATAACAACAGCATAGCCAGTATGCTGACCAACCTAATGTTCTTATTTAACGGCCAATAAATCATAAATCCCTCTATGTTATTTTGGTGCTTATCTATTGCGAGTCATTGATCCGCAACTGCCACAAACACTCATGATCAATACTCTTCAAACATCTGAATCAAATGATTAAATAAAAATGACTATATCATTACTGCACATGATTGCATCGGATAAATTTAAACCTAAATAAACATGCTCGATTAACATGTGATGCTCTTGGAATGTAAAACTGATAGTAGTACTGGTAGTAGTATTGATATTAATAATGGAATAAGTGATTTTCGCCGGGAGTCAATTTCCACAGCTAATGTGAGAAATAATCTAACGCTATAAATATTGTGAGTACGATAAAGCCGCTAAACAGTATATGTTAAGCGGCTTTTTTGAGGGTTAAACTCCAAGTTTTAAACTGACTAACTGATATAACTTTGCCCTGCATACACCACAAAATGCCTAAGGGCTAATACCCCAAGAATGGTGCTACAAGAAACCGTGATTAAAAACCCTTTTGTATGACGCCATGACTTAGGTGCAATCGTGCTAGCAAGCACTGGCACAACTAAACCTAAACCAACAACCCCTAACCAGAATACACTCGCCCACGTTCCTGTAGTGATGGCTGACGTTGCCGCTTGCGCTGCAGGGCCTGAAAAGTTAAGCCCAACAAACAATAACACTAGACATAAGGCTTCGTTAAAGGCCACAGGATATTCGATACGATGCACTTGCTCGATACAATCAGATTCTTTTTTGCTAAAGAATAAGGTCGCAACCAAAATGTTACCTGCTGAACCTACCGACAAAGCTGATGCTAAAAATAGTGCTGGTAACACAGCAGTATTTAATATCGGGTAGCTAATGAGCGCTGATAATAAAAAGCCTGTGTAAACCCCAACCCCTATCGCCAATATAAAGATCAACTTGTTAAGGCTATTCTCAAGTTGGCGACATACTTTAGCCACACCAGCTAACCAGGGTGCATATTTAAGTAGCTGCTTTTCAAACACTAAACCAGCAAATATAAACACCAGCGGGATATAAAATAATAATGCTAATACCCCCCAAGCCATCACCGAAGTAAAGTTGTAGTTAAGCAGAATATGGTAAAACTCAAATGGCTTGGTTAAATCAAGCACTAATAGCGCCATGCCTAGACAAATAGAGACAGGGCCAACTACCGCTGCGGCTTTGATCACCGGTAACCCTTCTGTCGGTAAACCTCGGCTCTGCTTGTACCATTTGAGCCCTATTGCCACCAGCATTGAACCTGCTGATAACCCTGCCATAAATAAATACACTGCGATTATCCAGTTCCAGACGACTGGATCGTATTGCTCCATTGAGCCCCAGATATTATTCATGCTTTGATCCCTCCTTTACGGCTAGGAATACGATAAACCCTTGGCTCAGTGCCTAGATTCACTTTTTGTTGGTAATGATTTTTGGTGTCTAGCAACTGACTCACTTCAGAAGTTAAATCATTGGCATCACCAAAGGTCAGCGCTTGGGTTGGACACACTGCTACACATGCAGGCTCTTCTCCTCGAGCTAAACGGGTTTCTTTACAGAAGTCACACTTGTCCGGCACGCGGGTTTCAGGATTGATAAAGCGCACTTTGTAAGGACACGCCGCCACGCAATACAAGCAACCAACACACTTACCTTCATTGATGGACACAATGCCATCATCGTTGACATAAGCCGCTCCAGTTGGACAGACTTTCACGCAAGGTGCATTTTCACATTGCTCACATGACACGCGGTTGTATTTAAAATGCAGGTGAGGGAAATTACCGTAAGGCCCCTCAACTCTTACCTGAATACGGGTCACCGACTCAGGGACATTATTTTCACTGCGACAAGCGACATTACACGCTTGGCAGCCAATGCACTTATTTTCATCGTGCACAAGGACATAACGTTTAGTCATAATGAACTCCGATTAAATCTTGGCTATTTTGACGCCGGTAGTATGTAGGTTCATACCTGTTACCGGAGCCGTGACATGAGGAAGTAAGTTACCGCAATGAATACCCTTGCCTGTGGCACGCGCAAGCTCTTTGTTTTTAGAGCCACAACCCATATAAGCAAATACGGTATCAGGACGTATACCTGGCGTGACTAAGGCATGACCCTCTTCGCTGCCTGTATCGTTGAAGATACGAATTTTATCGCCGCTCGAAATCCCCATATGTCCCGCTGTTATCGGGTGGATCCACAAGGCATTATCAGACATCAAGTTAGCCAGCATAGGGACATTTTGCGTTGCGCCATTGGTATGTACGGCGACCTTACCTTGGATGAAAAATAGCTCATCAGCTTTTTTCATGGTGACTTCGCGGTATTTAATCACGCCGCGCCCAGGTGCCATTTTTTCCACTTTATCTGAGCTTAATTCAATCTTGCCTGACGGTGTTTTAAAGCTCAGATGGCTGGCATAAGTGCTATCTTCATCTGGCGCTTTTGCATTAGCGTATTCAGTTACAAACGCATTCACCATGCTCGGTTCACGTAACATTAATGGTTTGCCGTAGCTTACCCAGCCATCACGCTTAATTTTATCCAGCAAGCTAATATCTTTATTCACTTGGAACATCTGCAAGGTCTGCATATTTTCCCAAGGGAAGTACTCACCTAGGCCTAATTTATCTGCCACCTCTTTCCAAATCTGCCAGCTTGGCTTAGTGTCACCAATGGTATCGACCACCCGCTGGCGCACGTAATAAGCTGGGTTCTTGCCTGACTTATCCTTAATTTCTTCATCACGTTCAAGGTAGGTAGATTCAGGTAGGAACACATCAGCATAAGCTGCGCTTTCGGTGATGTATAAGTCGCATGCGACAACAAAGTCGAGCTTTTTCATCGACTCTACAATCCGTGCTCTGTCGGTCATGGTTTGCATTGGGTTGGTGCGGCTCATAACCCAGCCGTGTAATTGATAAGGCACAGCTTCAAGGGTGGCATCTAAAATGCTTTGATACACCCCGCCTGATGACCACAATAATGCGTATTGCTCATCGACCATATCAATACGTTTAGCATCAATTTTAGGTAGGTTTTTCACCCCAGGTTTTGACAAGGTTGGCGCTACGGTTTCGCCCGCATATTTATTGTAGCTAGATGCTTTTTTACCGAAGTATAAGCCACCTTTACGCTCAATATTACCCACTAACACGTTGGCGGCATAAAGTGCGCGGCGCATTTCAAACTCTTCAGTTGTAAATGAGGCTCGGTGACCAAAATCCACTAATGCATGAGGCGCTGCAGCAGCATATTCATGGGTAATACGGCGAATATCTTCAGCGGGGACATCACTTATCGCTTCGGCCCATTCAGGTGTGTAGTTTTTGACTTCTTTGGCAAACTCATCAAAGCCTTCAACGTACTGTGCGACAAAATCTTTATCGTATAAATCATCATTAATCAGGGTATGACAAATCGCCAAGGCAACCGCTACATCTGTACCTGGTTTAATGGCGTACCACTCATCAGCTTTATCAGCCACGATAGAAAAGCGTGGTTCAAATACCACTAGCTTGGCGCCCTTTTCCATTTGTGCATTCATCATCCCGCGCGTTTCAGACATATTAATGCCTTCATACAAGTTATGACCGAAGTTGATGATGTACTTTGAGTTACTTAAATCACGTTTAATTTTGCCACCAAAGATGGCTTTAGCTGCAACCACATAACCAGCTGGACAAGTCGATGCGTGAGTAAAGGTATTTGGACTGCCAAAGGTTTTGGCGAGATGAAAAAGGTGGCTTTCAAGCGAGCCAGACTTAGAAGAAAATGCAACAGACTCTGCGCCATGTTTGGCTTTAATTTTATTGAGGTTTTCCGCTATCAGACTGTAGGCTTCATCCCACTCGATTTCAGCCCATTTGCCTTCGCCACGTTCCCCCACTCGCTTAAGCGGCTTAACAATACGCTGCTTATCGTAAAGTAAACTATGACCTGCGCCACCACGGGCACACACAGCCCCGCCAAATGATTTCGCTTTTTTATTTCCTAAAATAGAAACGTTTTTGCCGTTTACTACTCGAGCAGAAATAGGACAACGTGTTGAACACATCTCGCAGCTACTTGCGACTAGCTCTTCACTCCCTTGCACAGTGACGCTACCCAACGCAGCAATCGAGCCTGGCAGCGCAGCGAGTGCACAACCTGCTGTGCCTGCTCCTGCGCCTTTGATAAAGGTTCGCCGATCTAGTTTCATGGTACTTCTCCCAATTGACAACGATGCCCAAGAACCTTAATCAGCTTGCTTTAATATCCAATCAACTGGATGGCATAACGGTTAAGTAGTTCTAAGGTTTTCATCATTCTCAAACAGAAGAAGCGAATTGAATATTGTGGTAAACCACATATCTTCGGCGGGTATTTCTGCTTTGTGACTGTGTTCACGGTTTAAAAAATCACCAACATATGTCTGTTTTTTTCGCTATTGTGGTAAACCACATTTTGTCCATTATCGTGATAAAAACAAAATAGTCAGTATTTATGCGACTCAACCAGCCTCTATCGAGGCGGGTTGTTACTCAGGTTAAACGATGAGTTTTTGCTGGCTGCCTCTTTTCTTCAAACTGATTTTGGCAATGCAACCAGATTGAATATCTTGTCGATTGTTAAGACTAAAGGCGCCTTCATGCTCCTTGATGACTTCATTACAAATCGCAAGTCCAAGGCCTAAACCATTTTCTTTGGTGGTATAAAAGGTTGCCATTAACGCATCTGATGTTTCAGGTAAGCCTGGGCCATTATCGATTATCGAAACATCCACCTGATGCTCTTTAAAATCCATTGCGATGACAATTTTGGCTCGTTTTACAACTTCAGCACTATCACTTATCGCATCAATACTGTTTTTAATTAGGTTAATCAGCACCTGCAACAAGCCAACTCTATCGGCGGTAATAAAAAATGGCTCACCTTTGATATTGTTTTCAACACTGATATCGTGTCTAGCCAATTCAATTTTGAGTAATGACACACTCTCATCGACCAAACTCAAAATGTTGACATCCACCATGACCGCTTCTTTGCGCTTTAATAAGCCACGAATACGGTGCACCACTTCGCCAGCTCGGGTGGATTGTTGATGGATTTTAGTCAGCAATGCTTTGGCTGATTGTTCATCAAAAGGCTGATTATTTTCCAGCCTCATAATAGCGCCTTCACTGTAACTGGTAATCGCCGCAATGGGCTGATTAATCTCATGTGCGAGCCCTGCGCCAATCTCACCAATAATGGCAGCACTTTGCAGTTTTTCTAACGCCAATTCTTGTTGTTTTAATTGCCGCTCAGACTCAATTAACGATTCACTTTTTTGATGAAATCGATACTCAATCCATAAGTGGTAAACCGTCGCGACGATAAATAACAGCACTGCCAAACCACCCCAATGACGATTATCATTAAGCCATTTTAGTAAAGTGTCCCAGCGGTTTACTTCTGACGCTTCAACATGAAGCTCACTGAATAACTGAATCACTGCCAGCTGACTAATAGGTGACGTCCACCCTTTTAGTTTTGCTTGTATTGCAGCAGGGTGATCTGAAGGTAAATCCATTAGCGCTTGAGTGATATGTTTACTGAGTTCAATATCCACGCTCTCATTCGCAGCAAACGACCAGTTAGGATAAAGATTAGTACTGCACTGACAGTCGAACCCTTTCGGGCGACTCGGGTTCAATATACGAAACTCATCCGCTTTAATCAGCCCTCGCTCGACCATATCTTCAAAGGTACATAAAGGCGTTATTGCCGCATCCACGTTGCCGTCACGCACTTGATACAATAATGGATCGAGCGGGAACCCAAGAAACTTAATCTCTTTAAAGTAATTTTTAGTGTCCATGCCCAATTTATGCATCAGGCCAATGGTAGCTTGATAGCCTCCCAACGCATGAGGGTCGCTAGCCGCAATGGTTTTTTGCTTTAAGTCGTACAAGGTGCGGTAATCACTGTCAGCCCTAACAATAATGGCAGAGCCAATAGCAGATGTAGCGCCGTTATGACGCCTTGAACGCATCGTAGCAAGCCAAGATAAAGGGAACTGATTGGATAAATAAAGGTATTGACCAGGGTTGGTAATAATAAACTGGATTTTTCCTGATTCCATTGCCGCATTCAAAGCTTCGAAATTACCTGGATAAACATGAAATCGGGTATCTGGTACCTGTTCATTCAAGTAATCCATCATCGGCGTCCAACGAGCAATCGCCTGTTGATCGCCCCAATTGGCAAGCACACCGACATAAAGCTCTTGCGGTTTAGCCCAAACTGGTGACAAAAAGCTAATGGCGATAAAACAAAGCAATATCCGCAGCACAATAAAACCTTTCATTAGAAAACTATAATAAGCTTACGATGAGCGGCAATCACGCAACGTGATGGATTTCATGGTTTGTATAAAATTAGTTAGCATATCGATTCAAACTGAGATACTTATCAATGATGCATTCAAAACGTTGCAAGGAATACACATGCAAACTGACATTCATTGCCCTGTCTATTTAGTCGATGATGATGAAGCCATTATCGATTCAATATGCTTTTTAATGGAAGGGTTCGGTTATCAGCTAACCAGCTTTAACTCTGGAGACGCCTTTCTCGCTCAGGTTGATTTGTCATTAGCAGGTTGCGTTATATTAGATGCCAGAATGCCTGGACTTAGCGGCCCAGAAGTACAGCAATTATTGAATGAAGCGAAAAGCCCATTGTCGATTATTTTCTTAACAGGACATGGCGATGTGCCCATGGCAGTAGATGCCTTCAAACAAGGCGCTTTTGATTTTTTCCAGAAACCAGTACAAGGCAAAGTGCTAGCGCAATCCATAGAAAAAGGGCTGCAATACAGCGTTAAGCAACATTGGAAAATGCACAATTTGGCTTTGATTGATGCCTTATCTGAGCGTGAACATCAAATATTCAAACTGGTCATTGCAGGCAAAACCAACAAACAGATGTCTAACGAGTTATGTGTGGCTGTCAGAACCATCGAAGTTCACCGCTCAAAGTTAATGGAAAAACTCGGCGTGCAAAATATTGCCGAGTTAATGAAGTTAGCGCCTTTGGTTTAGTTTTACCTGCTAATGTCTTTAATGGGTTGAGTTTTAAGCTTGTTTTGAGACATAGATGTGTTTGTAACGCCTTGCTTAGGTGCGGCTAACTGCTACTAAGCCCAAGTAAAGCCATCATTATCACCAAACTCAACCCAACCAAAAGCTAAAGGTTAGCTGTCACTTTTAAGCAATTTGTTAGAATTTATCTATCGCCATTGTATGAGATTACAGATTTATCTATGCCTATATCTTTACGCATTGCATTGGTCAAATTCAGAGCTTTAAAACGAATAACTTCCCATTTTACGAATTGTCCATCAAATACTAGCGCTACCAGTTGGTCAATAAATGCATCATTTGCATCCATAACTTCTTGCGGGGCTATCATAGCTAAGTAACCATATATCTTAAGCCGCTCTGATTCGAACTGTTCTGCTTCTTCTAGTGATAATTGTTGATTATTTTTAATGACTATCATTTCTACCTTTGCCAATATCTTAGCAACCATATCGATTGTGGCACGGTAGATCGCAAGCTTATCACTGTGCTCTCTGAGCTGAGTTTGTTTATATACTTCGATTTCGCTGTGAAACTTAGCTAATTCCTCTTGGCTTACTTTATATAACTGCGTTCTTAATTCTTCTAGATCTCGATCATGCTTGGCTTTTTCGGCCACCATCAATCTACTAGCCCAATGCTTTCCAAGATAATTCGCCAAACCTAGGATTATTGCACCACTACCACCTAGAGCCGTGATAATAGTAGCACTAATTTTTAGATATTCGTCCATGTTGCCTCGTGAATTCTAACGCCGCACTAAGCAGACTAAAGCATTGGGGAAAAATGTACAGCGAAAGTAACCAACTGTTTTAGTTCAGTTTAAATGCATTTTTATACATTTTGCAATTTAAAAAGAATATCATCTTCATCACTTAAGGGAACTTCATCACGTAAAAGATACTTCTTACCGACTACGTCTGTTACAGTCCTCCACTCCAATTCAGGGATTTTAGCGACAATACTCTCCGCTGTTTTTCTGCAACCAAAAAAGCCAGTTAATCGATAGCTTTTATTCCATTCTAGTGCCCACGACCAACATTTTTCAGTCGGATGTTTTTTAATTATTGACTTAAAGAAGCCATTTGCAGTTATTCCCTGCCACCTTGTCTCCCAATGCCTAACTTCATTCATGAACCCTATTTGCTCTTTGTTCCCCCAGTCTTGGAAATTCACTTGGAATGCAGGATGGAAACCATTCTGCCAGAAACCACCTTTCATTGTTTTTTCATCAAAAGTAATGAAATAGAAGAATGCCATTAAATGATATTTAGCAAGCTCAAAACACCTAACTTCATCTAGTCGTGCGGGAGCTTTATAGTGATGAATTATTGTTTTTCCATCAGTATATGGAAAAGTTACTTTACCCACAATTTCACTATCCTTTATTAACTTTTTCGTTTGACGACTAAAACAGTTTTTAGATTTTCTTTTAGCGTCAGCTATAGCAAATTCAGGTGCATTTTTTTCAAACCTGTTATAAAGCTCTAGTGTTATTGCCGATATATCATTTTCTAAGTCTGACTTTACACCATTGCATTCTTTGCAAGCTTGAACAATTAAATTCCATTTGTTATCAAAGCTGCTTTTAGGAACAAACTTCCTACTGATAACATGCTCTTTTGAGTCATTCTGTTTAGTTATCGGAGTGCCGCAATAAACACAAGTAACATTCTTTAATAGAGCACTTCTGTCATTTTTTAGATCTGATAGAATTTTATGAATCACAGCTCACCCCATAAATGTATAACAGCTTATTAGCGGGAATTCCGATAAACACCCATGGGGACATTACCGAGCCCTAATCATTTTTAGCTTTATTTATCAATAATTTTAATAATTTATCAGTAAGATATCGGTGAGGCAATGACCATTTTGGCAACGAAAATGAGAACGTGGATAATCGAGAATTATTTTGGGTCGTTAGAAATTAGTTGGGTCAAAGTAAACTTTATAGGGTTGGCGATAGACACATTTTATTGAATGGCCTTTTCTTCCCTAAATGGCGTATTCGAGGTTACCCAACTCTATCCTTTAGTGGTTATACCCTAATATAACTTATGGCCTTAATTAAATGCTTTACTTGGTTTTTATTAACTAAGTTATCGAAGGTCATCACTTCAATCTAATCCATTGCCTGCCGCAGGTGCTGTATAGGATATACGAATGTCGCGATCACATGGATGTGAAAGAGAGACCTTTTATGCAGATACATCCAAGACACGCCGTAAACACATCCATGTGGGCTCTGCGAAAACATCCATGTTTTCGAAGGTCTTGAACGCATCTACACTGGGATTATTATCTCTTCGATTTAACTTTATTCGTGACAATTTAAAGATCAAAAAGATCAAAAAGATATAAAGCTAAAAGGCTCAATTTGAATTGAGGTCATCGAGAAAAGGCCGTGAGCTTGGCATGGATGCCAAGCTAGCTTTCGTTAGGCCACGGATGGCCTATCGGAAGCGTTAGGGCTTTTCGACAATGACCGAAGACGGATACAAACGAAGTTAAAAGCTGGATCAATCCTCCTTGAAAATATGCGCTTTTCAGCATTTTTCGTCGGGGGCGGCAGGGTGATCCAAGAGGGTATTGCTGTTGATACCCTTTTGGTCGGGTGTGGGTGGAAAACCCACGATGTTAATCCAAACGGAGTTTGGAAATAAAGGATAGAAACCTGAGGTCTAAATCTGGTGTGAACTAAGTACCACGACTTTGATTTGATCAAAATGACAAGCGTGGAATGGGGCAAAGCTTATTTCATATTCCAACTATTAGTTAAGCATGTAGTTAACAGCTAACCCATCGACAAAAAAGCCGCTTACCTCTGCAGATATGCGGCTTTTAAATGTTTAGCGATTAATTAACAGCTCACAATCGTTTGCGCCATCTTACGTCTTAGGTAAGCGATTTGCTGCATATGCGGTAAATCTTTTGGACAGGCATCTTGGCAACCCAATAAGGTCATACAACCAAATACACCATCTTGATTACCAATCACATGATAGAAATCTTCCGCTGTGCGGGTATCACGGCTATCCATTTCAAAGCGGGCGATTTTCATCATACCCACTGCGCCAACAAAAGTGTCTTTCATTTGTTTGGTCGCACACGCAGAAACACACACACCACATTCAACGCAGCGCTCTAATTCATATAACTTAGCCGCTTCAGCTGGATCCATTGGGTTTTCTAAGCGGTGAATGTCGATGTCATTACTGTCTGGTTGCAGCCACAGTTGTAAACGCTCTGCCAGCTCACGCATAAACTTACCAGTATTCACCGATAAATCGCCAATTAGCTCGAATCCTGGTAATGGCATAAGTTTAATTTTGCCATCAGGGAAATTCGCCGTCAGTGTGCGACACGCTAGTGTTGGTTTGCCATTAATCACCATGGCACAGCTGCCACAAATGCCTGCACGACAAACAAAATCAAACTGCAATGAAGGATCTTGTTGTTCACGTAACAGGTTTAATGCAATAAACACCGTCATTCCTGGCGCTTCGGTGATCTCGTATGTCACCATCTTTGGCTTATCGTTAGGATCTTGTGGATCATAACGAAAAATATCAAAACTGATAGTACGTGGTGCACTCATTACTTCTCTCCCGACACAGGGCTTGTGTCACTTAATCTTTCATTACGAGGGCGTAATGTTTCGGGTAATTCAAAAGGCATGATGGCTGCTTGTTTGTCAAATCGGTCGGCATCATCACCTAATTCGGCAAGAATATCGGCAATTTGGGCTTCACGCGCTGCAGTATCAGGATGCGCCACGGCATTGTCATTACCATAGCCACGATATCCTGGTGGCAACTCCATCTTCATCACATCAAGTTGCTCGTAATGTAGTTCTGGCTCAAGTGCATTTTCATCTGGCCATGTTGATAGTGTGCGATTTAACCACTCTTTATCGTTACGTTGCGGGTAATCTTCACGGGCATGGGCACCACGGCTTTCTGTGCGCGCATTTGCACCACATGCAACCGTTAGGGCAACACGCAGCATACGCGGGACTCTTAATGCTTCGACAAGCTCTGGATTAGCGTGACGTTTTTTACATTTAAGGCCAATGTTTTTACTGCGTTTAAGCAAGTCTTTTAACTCGCTGACGGCTTTTTCAAGCTCAGGGCCATTACGGAAAATACCCACGTAATTCATCATAATGCGCTGCATAGCGAGTTTGATATCAAATACGTTTTCAGTACCTTCACCGACTAATAGCTCATCAATTTCGCCTTGTAATTTTGACATGGTGTCATCGATGACTTGTGTATTAATCTCTAGGGTATTCTTCTCACAAAAATCGGCCACATACTTACCGATAATCATGCCGCCAACCACGGTTTCTGCTAGTGAGTTACCGCCTAAACGGTTAAAGCCATGCATATCCCAACAGGCTGCCTCACCGACACTGAATAAACCTGCAAGCTGCGGACTTTCACCGGTAGCATTCGTGCGTATGCCGCCCATTGAGTAATGCTGAGTTGGTCTGACTGGAATCCAATCTTTCGCAGGGTCGATACCAAGGAAGTTTTCACAAATCTCTTTGACTTCACGTAAGTTGGTTTCAACGTGTTTACGGCCAAGCAGAGTAATATCGAGCCATAAGTGTGGGCCATAAGGGCTATCAACCCCTTTACCTTTGCGCATATGCTCGGTCATGCGGCGTGATACCACATCACGTGATGCAAGCTCTTTCTTTTCTGGCTCATAGTCAGGCATAAAGCGATGACCATCTTTATCACGTAATAAGCCGCCATCACCACGACACCCTTCTGTGGTTAAAATCCCTACAGGCACAATCGCTGTTGGGTGGAACTGCACCGCTTCCATGTTGCCTAAGGCGGCAACGCCTGTATCTAATGCCAATGCTTGGCCTATACCTTCACAGATGATTGCATTGGTAGACACTTCGTAAATACGACCATAGCCGCCAGTAGCAATAGTGGTTGCCTTGCCAATATAGGCACGTAATTCACCTGTAATTAAACAGCGTGCAATCACACCATGACAGCGTTTGCCGTCATGGATAAGTGATAAAGCTTCAATACGTTCATGAACAGGGATATCCATTTCAATGGCTTTGTTATCTACTGCGTATAGCAATGAATGGCCTGTACCGTCAGCGGTATAGCATGTACGCCACTTTTTAGTACCACCAAAGTCACGGGCATTAATTAAACCATGGGCTTTTTCAGCTTCAGTAATCGTGACCTTTTCAGCATTCACTACCACTTGGCGATCGCCAGCAGTAATACGTGACCAAGGCACTCCCCAATTTGCTAATTCGCGTACCGCTTTTGGCGCGCAATGGGCAAACATTCTTGCTACGTCTTGATCGCAGCCCCAGTCAGAACCTTTTACAGTATCTTGGAAATGGACATCTTCATCATCCCCCATACCTTTAACTGTATTACCAAGGCTCGCTTGCATGCCGCCTTGAGCCGCTGCAGAGTGAGAGCGCTTAGCAGGGATTAGCGATAGCACCACGGTATCTAAACCACGTTCTTTTGAAGCAATAGCAACGCGCAAACCAGCAAGGCCTGCGCCAACGACTAATGAGTCTGTATAAATTATTTTCACGGGTATTCCTTAAATTCGATACGAGGTTAATGGCATATGTGACTCATTAACCTAAAACTCTTAAGCCTCTAGCTCGGCACAAAAGGAGTCACTGGTAACTCCAACGATTGACCAATCACGATGTAAGTCATCAAACTTGCGATACCAATAATCATCAAGTAAATCACCATAAACTTGGCAAGTTTTAACGCTGCCATACGTTTAGTGGTAATACCCCACTTAACGGCAACACGGTATAAGCCGAACATGGCATGAATAACTACGGCAGGAAGCAGTAATACATACAGCATCCACACATCTTGGTGGTAAACACGCTCTGCTGATAAATGCGGACCAATCGCAGGATTAGTGATCATGTCGTATAGATGAACAGGCGCGAGGAAGAATAATAAAAAGCCTGTGATCAGCTGCCAGAACCAAATTTTTGTATCTTGGTGAGGCATGATGGTCATTTGACTACGCAGCGCTCGCCATTGCTGAATCTGAGCAGGAAAACGGCGCAAGGCAAATGCAGCATGAATAATCACCACAATTAACATGAAGGCAGAGATAAATTTGGTTAGTACTGGGAAGCCATGTCCAGTTTCACTGAATATTCCCCCCTCTAAAAAGTGACCGACATGATAAAACGCCTCTTTACTGATTAGGATGCTCGACTCAAAATGCAAATGCATAATGATAAAGAAGCCCAATAGTAATCCAGTGGCACTTTGTAATTTATCCGCTCTGGCAGCCCAAATGGGGTTCAAGTACCCTTTTGACGATACGTCATGTATTTTTTGATTTTGTGTTTGTGATGAAGCTGTCATAGTTCTCATGCCTGTTAATGACATATTGCTGGTGATTTCAGCTTATCAGTTATCACTATTTCTCCTTGTGCTAGAAAATTAAATCGTGATCAAGCTCACCCTGCATTCACCGTCTTTTAGAAGTTGATCACAGTCACAGATTGTTCAAATTTAAGAACTCAAAATTTACCTTATGTTTCATAAATTTATCGTGACATTCAAACAAACGGATGAATATGATGATTTCATCATGGATATTAATAGCTTAAAGATTAACCAGTAGCAAAAGGTGTGAAAATGGCCCTTTCAATGCAATTGAGCAATATTTCACTATCAAATGCTGCTGTTTTACCCGCCAAGCAGGTACAATAGGCCATTAAATTATTCTCATAGGAAAACTCCATGCCTTGGATTCAACTTCGCATTAGTACTCACAGCGACCATGCCGACGCGCTTGGCGACCTCTTAATGGAGCAAGGTTCTGTATCAATTACCTATGAAGATGGTAAAGACACACCGATATTCGAACCCAAATTAGGTGAAACACCACTTTGGCAAGACACTATCGTAATTGCCCTGTTTGATGCTGGCACCGACTTAGCTCCGACAGTGAGCTTTTTAGAAACCCTGCCTTATCTAGGCAAAGGGTTTACACATAAAATCGAACAGATTGAAGATAAAGATTGGGTTCGTGAATGGATGGACAGCTTTCACCCGATTAAATTTGGTAACCGCTTATGGATCTGCCCAAGCTGGCGTGATATTCCTGAGCCTGATGCTGTTAACGTTATTCTTGATCCAGGTCTTGCCTTCGGAACAGGTACCCACCCAACTACAGCATTATGTTTAGAGTGGTTAGATAGCTTAGATTTATCTGATAAAGAAGTGATCGATTTTGGTTGTGGCTCAGGTATTTTAGCCATTGCAGCACTAAAACTTGGCGCTAAAACAGTTACTGGTGTCGATATTGATTATCAAGCGATTGATGCATCAACTGCCAATGCAGAACGTAACGGCGTTGCAGATAAATTAGCGCTATATTTACCAGAGAACCAACCTGACAATCTGCAAGCGGATATCTTGGTTGCTAACATTCTTGCGGGTCCTTTACGTGAATTAGCGCCTTTAATTGCAGAAAAGGTTAAAACAGGCGGTAAATTAGCCCTATCTGGCCTCCTACAAGAGCAAGCAGAAGAAATATCACAATTTTACAGTCAATGGTTCATCATGGATGAAGCGGCTCACAAAGAAGACTGGAGCCGCTTGACAGGTACACGTAAATAACGGTAAAGGCAGTACACCCCTTATGGCAGCTAGATCTCTGCCAAAAGGGGCTATTACGACTCCCCAACTAAAAGTCAAGAAAAAAAGTTACATTTAGTTCATTTATTGACCTTTTCAGCAGCGCAAAAAAGGGCTAATATAGCGCCCCTTTGACGAGCAAGGTGATTAACTCAATGCAAATTGGCCCTTATCAACTGAGCAATCAGCTGATCGTGGCACCAATGGCAGGTGTCACCGATCGCGCTTTTAGAAACCTCTGTTTACGCTATGGCGCAGGCCTAGCAGTATCAGAAATGCTTTCATCGAATCCTGATGTTTGGGATACAGATAAAAGCCGCCAGCGCATGATGCATTCTGGTGAAGAAGGTATTCGCTCAGTACAAATTGCAGGTGCAGATCCTGATTTAATGGCAAATGCCGCCCAGTTCAACGTTGAACAAGGTGCGCATATCATTGATATCAATATGGGCTGTCCGGCAAAAAAAGTGAATAAGAAGCTTGCAGGCTCGGCATTAATGCAAGATCCCCAGCTAGTGAAAGAGATTTTACAGGCTGTTGTTAGTGCAGTTGATGTCCCTGTAACACTTAAGATCCGCACAGGTTGGCAACCTGAACATCGTAATGGTGTTGAAATTGCCCACATTGCTGAAGATTGTGGTATTGCATCGCTCGCCGTTCACGGTAGAACGAGACAATGCATGTATAAAGGCTTTGCCGAGTACGACACGATTAAAGCAATAAAACAAAATGTCTCAATCCCTGTTGTTGCTAACGGAGATATCGACAGTCCTGAAAAAGCTAAGTTTGTCTTAGATTACACAGGCGCCGATGCTTTGATGGTAGGACGAGGAGCCCAAGGCAGACCGTGGATTTTTAGAGAAATTCACCACTACTTGGAAACAGGTAAAAAATTACCGCCAGTTGAGGCGAGCGAGCAGCGAGAAATCATGCTCGAACACCTGAACAAATTGTACGAATTGTACGGCGAATACAAAGGTGTCCGATTTGCGAGAAAGCATATGGGATGGTACCTAAACCAAGAAGAACAGCGACAATTCCGTGCTGACTTCAATAGGCTTGAAACCGCTGAACAGCAATATTCCCTTGTGGAATGTTACTTTGATGAATTAGTAAATTTTTAATATAAAGAGCAGAATAGAATGTTTGATCAGACAACTACTAACACAGAAGTTCACCAGCTAACCGTAGGTAAGATTGAAACCGCTAACGGTACAATCAAGCCACAACTATTACGTGACGCAGTAAAGCGTGCAGTAACAAACTTCTTCTCTCAGTTAGACGGTCAAGAAGCGTCTGAAGTATATGAAATGGTTTTAAGCGAAGTTGAAGCACCATTACTAGACATCATCATGCAACACACTCGTGGTAACCAAACACGTGCTGCGAACATGTTAGGTATCAACCGTGGTACTTTACGTAAGAAATTAAAAAAATACGGCATGAACTAAGAAGCGATTCTTAAGTTTGCTGCATTTAAAAAGGCTAATCAGAGATGATTAGCCTTTTTTGTTTTCCATGTTTTACCTACTGCTCGACGAATTAAGTAATCTTAAATCGATACCGCTTCATCACCATATTTTCAATCACCCAATACAAACCTGTAAGCGATAAAGTCAGCATCATTAACCCAAATAGCCAACTAAAAGGATTATTAAAACTGCCTTGGTGCAAGTAGTCCATAAAGTGCAGTTTAAACATTAAGTCAGCGAGTTCAGTCTGATCATTTTTATGACCAACAACTCGGCCATTAATCGCGTTAACATAAATTCGTGTACTCACATCGTCATCAATACTGACTTGCCATAATGGATTACATTCTTTGGGCCATTCATCAAAAGGCGCAGTCATTTTTTGCGTTTGTATAACCTTACCGCGACCTGTGTAGGTATGCTTGGCTAACTGCTCAGCAAGATGCGCGTCCATCATCATTTTTTCGCCGCTCAACGCATCGATGAGAGTTTGCTGTTGGCAGTCATGTGGATAACGCTGCACTTGTTCATCTAACACATATACGGCTCGCTGATTCAAAGTAATCAGACTTACCTGCTCTACAGATTTTACTCTTGCCAATATTGAGGCTAACGGCAAGAGTTCGTTAACGCTAAATGACTGCTTTTCTAATTGTGGTGCCGTTTTAAAGTACAACTTACCTTTAAGCGATTCATGGGGCGTGATGTTGAAATAAATACCTGTACCCAACCAAATGAGCAACTGCACACCGACGATCACCCCTAACCAATAATGACCGACTCGTAACCAACGTTTGAGCGCTTTCCCTTTCATTAGCAATACCTCTTTCGGCGTTGCCAAAGTAAAACACACCCTGCAAAAACGGCGATAAATGAGCCTATTGCACTGTAAAACAATAATGCATTATCAATCGCTTCCCCTTCCTCATAATCCATAATGTGCCATTTCCAAAACAGGTCAAACCAACGCCAATATTCATGACGTTTTGTCACCACATCGCCTGTCTGTGCTGATATATACAATGTCGTTTTAGCCATATCATCAAACACAACCTGCCAAACAGGCAAATGCCTTGAAGCTAACTCAGCTGGAGCTTGCTCTACTAATAACTTAGCCGCAGCAATGCTGGCTGAAGGTGAAATAGCATTATTATGCTGAAAAGACTGAGCTATCTTTGTTGCCTGCTCATGGGTTATTGCATCGAGTTGCGTACCCGATTGGGCACTAACCAGTACGGTTTTTTCAGTTAGCGTCACGTGATAAACAGCTTGTTGAAGCAATGATTTCACGCTGATGCTTTTAGCGTCAGGGAAGTCTTGATAGAGCTTGGAAATAGGGTAAGACACTGATAGTGGGTTAATTTTATCTGATTTTTCCACGGCAATATGATCGCTTCGGATAAAACCAATATCCATCAACACGAAATAGCTGCCCGTAAAACCCCAAATCACAATTGGGATAGCCAATATTAACATTAACCAGCGATGGATAAATTGAGCCGAGGTCACTTTACTTACGACACCTCGAGAGTTTTTTTTATGATTCAAAATAACAATTTGCCTGTGTTCTGCGGTGTTTTATATGATTTTTATATTGGCCGTAAACACTAGTTATATTTACATCGGCACTGATATTAGTAAAAACTAACTTACCGTAAAAACGTCACTATCGCAGCATTTAAATCGCTCAAGATAAACATAATAAATCATGTCATTAACGCTACATTTACTGCAGTTTGGTTACCCCATGAGTCAGCAAATATGATTAAATATCCACAATAAAAAATCAAAAGGATTGATAATGAGCCGATTAACTCAACTCGGTGCGATAGCAATGACGACAATTTCAGCCATGTGCGCTGCGCCATTAGCCTATGCGAGTTACCCACAATTGCCTGAAGGCGTGTCTAATAATGCCGTAGCTAAGGTCTCCACCACTAAAGGGGATTACCTTATTAGCTTTACTGGGTTAGCAGCAGAAAAAGACTACCAAGCGGTTCATAATAAAGTGTGGGGCGTTAATCTTTCGACTTCAGACTCCCAATGGCAAGCATTAAAACCTGTGCCATTTGTTGCGCCGTTAGCAGGTCGCCTCGCATCAATTGCTGTCGGTATTGATGAAAAAGCTTATGTATTTGGTGGCTACACAGTTGCTAAAAACCATGAAGAGATCAGCACTGTCGATAATTATCAGTTCGATATATTAACCAATCACTACCAGCGAATTGCTGACATGCCAGTAGCTGTTGATGACACTGCTGCCAGCGTTTATCAACAGCGTTATATCTACTTATTTGGTGGCTGGCATAACGACGGCAATGTTAATTTGGTTCAAGTTTACGACACTAAAACAGATACGTGGGAGCAAGCAAGCCCTATCCCTGCTCCTGCCGTATTTGGTCAAGCTGTCGCCATGAGTGGCAATAAAATCGTATTGTGTGATGGTGTAAAAGTGCAGGCAAATATCGATAAACGCCGCAACTATCAGTCATCGCCAGTGTGCTTGTTTGGTAAAGTGAATCCCAAAAATCATTTAAGAATAAGCTGGCAATTATTGCCGCATTATTCGATCAGTGAACAGGCTGCCAAGCTTAATAAAGCACCAACAGCCACTGCACATTACCGTATGGCTGCCACAGGAGTCAGTGATTCATCTGAAGGGCAAGCAATCTTTATGGCTGGCAGTAACAACCCATACAATTACAGCGGCATCGGCTATAACGGCGACCCGAGCGCCCCTCATAATGTTCAATACACATTTGATTTTAAATCTATGCAATGGTTAACGCCTGTAACGCTTGATGTACCCAGCATGGATCATCGTGGCTTAATTTGTCACCATGATCAGTTGCTTCGCATCGGTGGCATGCTTGAACAGCAACAAGTCAGTAAACAGGTGTTAGTGAGTCCACTAATAAATGGGCAAAAGTGTACTCAGTAAGAGATACTCGCCTTAAAATTATGTGATCCAACTAACAATTACTCATCAATATGATTGCCCAACCAAAAGATGCATTTAAAATACAGGTATTAACTTATTGCATCTTTTGGAGCAACCATGCCTTCTACTCGCTTTGAGCAATTACAAGCTTTGCCTATTCCTGCTTTAATTGACCATTTAGAAGCAACGCATCACCAATACGTGCGTGAAACAGCGCCGCTGCTAGTTGAATACTCGCAAAAAATGGTGCAAGCCCATGGCGAAGATTATGCAGAGATTAAACCATTAGCCATGCTAATTGGTGCGCTGATTGCTGATTTGATGCCGCATTTAATGAAAGAAGAACAGATTTTATTCCCTGCGATGAGAAGACTCGCTGCTGGCGAAGAAGTGAATGGTTGCTTTGGCCATATTGGTAATCCAATTAATGCCATGGAGCATGAACATGATCATGCAGGCAGTGTTTTACAACAGTTACGCGAACTCACCAATAACTACCAAGTTCCTGAAAGAGCATGTAGCACTTGGCAAAAATGCTACCAAACCTTGGCTGAATTTGATGCTGATTTACAGGTACATATTCATACTGAAAATGAATTACTGTTTCCAAAAGCACTCGCAATCTAAACCTTAACCCGATTGGTTAAGTAAAAAGTTTCATCAGGTCCTTGGCTCTCGCTCCCCCAGCAGAGCCATTTTTTTGCTTTTATACTAATGCCATTCAGCAACTCCAGCGTAATTTGATTGCTCAAGGCGTTATAACAGCTTTGACTAACGCGCTATAACCGCAAAATATGCCTGTCACCACAGCCAAAACCTCACGGTTTATCTTCAAAGCAATGTGTGCTTAACTAATAAACAGTATGGTTAACAGTTAAACAGCTTATTTAAGCGATAGGCCATGCTTATTGTAATAATGGTTCTGGAGAGTCAGCATGGAAAAAGCTGGGGTATTTATTGCCACAGACGGCACAACATACGTAGACAAAAAACGTCACTTTTGGTGGCTGTCATTATTGATCCCCACTATTGCTGTCGCAGGGCCTTTGCTATATCAAACCTATCAGCAAGAAATTTTTCTATGGTTGTTTTTTGCAGTGGTCTATATGTTGTTTCCCTTAATTGATTATGTCATGGGAGAAGACACCAGCAATCCACCTGAATCAGTTATTCCTGAACTCGAATCCGACCCATTTTACGCTCGAATTACACGGTTAAATGTGTTTGTCGTACTGGCAACATTCATCTATTGTGCTTGGTTTGTTGCCAATTATTCCCTTAGTTATTCCGGATACTTAGCCGTTGCCTTGTTGGCTGGCAGCATTGGTGGGCATGGGTTAAATATTGGCCATGAACTCGGACATAAACGAAAAAACATAGACAAATGGTTGGCCAAGATTGTGTTGGCTCCTGCAGCTTACGGTCATTTTTTTATTGAGCATAATCGTGGTCATCATAAACATGTGGCCACACCAGAAGATCCCGCCTCAGCTCAAATGGGAGAAAGCATCTATCGATTTGCACTGCGAGAGCTCCCTGGAGCCATCATGCGTGCTCACCAAATCGAAAAGTTACGGCTCAACAAGGCAGGAAAATCCTCCTTGAGTTTACACAATGAGTTTTGGCAGGCCATGCTATTAACATTTTCGCTATTTATTGGTTTGGTGATCTGGTTAGGTGTATCAGTCATTCCCTATCTGCTCATTTGCGCTTTTTGGTCTATGTGGCAGTTAACCTCGGCAAATTATATTGAGCATTATGGCCTATTAAGACGTACGCTACCCAATGGTCGTTATGAGCCTCCGCAGCCTCATCATAGTTGGAACAGTAATCATATTTTCTCCAATTGGGCACTGTTTCATTTACAACGTCATTCTGATCACCATACCAATGCAACACGCAGTTACCAATCATTGCGACATTTCGATGACTTACCAACACTGCCAAGCGGCTACTTTGGTATGTATGGTCTGGCTTATATTCCTTGGTTGTGGTTTAAAGTGATGGATATACGACTATTAGCAACCACTGGTGGCGATGCAAGTAAAATCAATATGCTTGCCAGTAAACGGCAACATCTCATTGAAAAATATAAGATGGTGATACAACATCCTACTGATTAACTGTCAATGCATTGAATTAAAGCAGCTTGCAATGCGGGCAAAGCTAAACCGTTAATATAAAGACTTATCGTAAAGCCCAGCAATCGCTGGGCTTTGTCATGTGTAAATACACTTAATCACTTCACGCTTTAGCTCTACCATGTATCCATTGATACAAAGCAGGTAAAACAAACAAGGTGAGAATAGTCGATGAAATAATACCGCCAATAACCACTGTCGCAAGCGGACGTTGCACTTCCGCACCGGTACCAATATTCAGCGCCATCGGCACAAAGCCCAGTCCGGCAACCAATGCTGTCATTAACACAGGCCTTAGTCTTATCAAAGCACCATCAACAATTGCATTTAATAGTTCGCCTTTTTCTTGGTGAAGTTGACGGATAAAGCTCAGTAATACCAATCCATTAAGTACAGCCACACCCGATAAAGCAATAAAGCCTACACCTGCAGAAACAGACAATGGCATGTCTCTTATCCACAATGAAATGACCCCACCAGTTAATGCCAGCGGAATACCGGTAAAAATAATCAACGCATCTTTTACAGAGCTAAACGCCATAACTAATAAACCTAAGATAATAGCTAAGGTCAAAGGCACCACAATTGATAATCGTTGACTGGCTGATTCAAGCTGTTCAAACGTTCCACCATATTCAAGCCAATAACCTGCTGGAATATCCACTTGTTCGGCAATGTCTCTCTTGGCTTCAGCGACAAAAGATCCCAGATCGCGCCCACGAACATTTGCAGTAACCACAATACGGCGTTTACCATTTTCGCGACTGATCTGATTTGGCGATGGCGCAATAGATAAACTTGCGACTTCCGATAAAGGAACAAACTCACCAGAAGGCATCACTATTGGTAAATTGTGTAAGTGCTCGACATCTTTACGGATATTTTCAGGCAATCGAGTCACTATTTTGAAACGGCGATCGCCTTCAAAAATCAATCCGATCTCATCTCCGCCAATCGCTGTCGCCACAAAATTTTGCAATGCTTGTACTGATAAACCATATTGAGCAAGCGCCATTCGGTCAGGTTGAATCGACAACATTGGCAAGCCTGTCACTTGCTCGACTTGTAAATCCGTCACACCGTCTATCTTCTCTAACACTTCATGAATGTCATTAGCTGAAGTTAATAATTGCTGTAAATCATCGCCAACGACTTTAATACCTAAATCTGCACGCACACCTGAGATGAGCTCATTAAATCGCATCTCAATGGGTTGAGTTAGCTCAAAATTATTACCTGGTTGCCCCGAAACAGACTCCACAATATCAGCCGCTAACATTTCATGGCTCATTTTAGGATCAGGCCATTCATTACGAGGTTTTAGCATGATGAAAGTGTCGGCAATATTTGGCGGCATAGGATCATTCGCCACCTCAGGCGTTCCTATTTTAGAGAACACGTTTAAGACTTCTGGAAAGTGCTTAATACGATCTTCCAATAGTAATTGCATCTCCACAGATTGCTCTAAACCAGTACCTGGAATACGAATAGCCTGCAGCAATATATCCTCTTCATTAAGCTGTGGAATAAACTCTGAGCCTAACGTCGTCGCCAGCCAAATAGAGAAGGCCACAAGAGTTAGTGCTGCACTTAATACCAACCAACGTAATTTCATCGCAAGCAAAAGGAGTGGCTTATAAACCGATTTACTTAATGCCATTACTCGGCTTTCTTTTTCGTTGATTTTACCCGTCATGAATAACGCGACAGCCGCTGGCACTAGGGTTAACGATAAAACCAATGCCGCCAATAACGCCATAACAACCGTAGCAGCCATAGGATGGAACATTTTTCCTTCCACGCCCGTTAAACTAAATAGCGGGATATACACCACAGTGATAATCAATACACCAAATAAGCTTGGACGAATCACTTCGTTAGTGGCTTCGTATACCAGTTGCAACCTTTGTTTACGTGCTAAAACCTGCCCGCCATTTTGCGCCTGAGCTTGACCTAAACGGCGTGTGGCATTTTCTACAATAATCACTGCACCATCGACAATAAGGCCAAAATCTAACGCCCCTAAACTCATTAAGTTTGCCGAAACACCTGCTTGTACCATGCCAGTCATCGTTGCCAGCATTGCCAATGGAATAACTGCAGCAGTGATTAATGCAGCCCTAGCGTTACCAAGTAGGATGAATAGCACCACAATGACCAGCAATGCGCCTTCAACGAGGTTTTTTTGCACCGTATGGACTGCTTTATCAACTAAGGTCGTGCGGTCATAGACCGCTTCTACTTTAATCCCTTCAGGTAATGACGCCTTGATATCCTCAAGCTTACTTGCCACCGCCAAAGACACTTGACGGGAGTTTTCCCCCACCAGCATCATGGCACTACCTAGTACTGTTTCTTTACCATCACGTGTTGCAGCGCCCGTTCTCAGCGCTTTACCGATACCAACATCGGCAACATCACTAATAAACACTGGCGCATTATCAATATGCTTAACAACAACTTGTTCAATATCATTAATCGAAGCAAGTTGCGCCGCTGAACGTACAGTCAGCTGCTGCCCTTCTCGCTCAATAAAACCTGCACCACGGTTACTGTTATTGGTTTCAATGGCTAATTTAATATCAGCAAAAGCGATGCCATAAGACAGCATCTTCATTGGGTGCGGTGTAATATGATATTCCTTGTCAAAACCACCGATGGTATTAATTTCTGTCACACCAGAAACTTGGGCTAATTGCGGTTTGATGATCCAATCTTGGATCTCTCGTAGCGCAGTCGCATCATATTCACGGCCATTGGCTTGCTGTGCGTCAGGTAAGGCTTCAATGGTATACATGAAAATCTCGCCAAGGCCGGTAGAAATTGGCCCCATTTCTGGCTCGATTTCACTAGGCAATTTTCCTTTAATTGCATTTAATCGTTCACTAATAAGGTTACGGGCAAAATATAGATCCGTGCCCTCATCAAATACCACTGTCACTTGTGATAAACCATATCTCGACAGTGAGCGGGTATAGGCAAGATTCGGTATGCCCATTAAGGCATTTTCAATCGGGTAAGTGATTCTTTGCTCGGTTTCTTGCGGTGAATAACCTTCTGCTCGGGTACTGATTTGCACCTGCACATTGGTAATATCAGGCACCGCATCAATCGGCAATTTTTGATAACTCCAAAGCCCCACTGCAACTAGCAGCAGCGCTAAAAACATCATCATCCAGCGTCGGCTAATAGCAAGACGCAAAACAGATTCAATCATTTGCATCTCCTTTTAGTGAACGTGGCCAGCACTAGACTTTTCAAGATCGGCTTTTAATAAAAAGCTTTTTTCGACCGCATACTTTTCACCTTCTGCTAGACCAGATAACAGCTCTGTCTTCTGACTGTCTTTTTTACCTAATGTTACGATGCGTTTTTCAAAGCCTTCTTCATTTCTGACAAAAACAACCTGCTGACCTTCCATAATTTGTATGGCGCGATTATCAATGGCTAACGCGACGTTGTGCTTACTCAGGGTCACTTCACCCGATAATAAGGCACCAACAGTCCAGTGCCCTTCAGTGTTATCGAGTGGCACACGCACACGTAAATACGCCTTGTTACCCATTGGATTTAACAAATATTGAATGGTTGAAGCCGTCCGTAATTGCTCAAAGTTCACACTGAGTTTTTGCCCAACAGCAACTCGGTTTTTTTGACCATGAAAGACTTGGAACTCTCCCCATAGTTGGCTGCTATCGACAATGCTCACTAATGCTTTATCACTTACCATTTCGCCGACATTGCCGTGACGACTTACTACGACACCACTAATTGGCGCAGTAATCCCATAGCGTTTCAAACTCGCATTAGACTCAATTTCAGCAATCTTTTGCCCTGCTTGTACTTTATCGCCCACCTCGACAGTTAACTTGGTGATTAAGCCCGCAAATCGTGCACTGACATGACTCACATTTTGCTCTGGTAATACAGTGCGGCCATATAAAGTAAGTACTTTTTTGATTTTCCCCGCCTGAGCTGAATCAGTCATAATCCCAGAAATGGCCATTTGCTCAGCACTTATGTGCACTTGCCCTTCTTCATGCTCATCATGGCCATGCTCATCCTCGTGACCATGTTCATCTTTGTGACCATGTTCATCTTTGTGGCCATGGCTGTCTTTATGTCCTTCTTGATGATCATGTTCATCTTGATGTAACTCGTTATGGCCATGATTGGATTCTGAATGTTGTTCTTCATGCTGATGCTCAGTAGACGCCTGGACTGATACTGACAATACTAACGCCATCAATACCGCTAGACTGCGAGCGAATAAGTGATTAGAAATACTTTGGTTCATGGTTAAAATCCTTGGAAATCACGGAAAAAGGAATGCTGAGATGCGGGTAAGGGTTCGGCAATTAATTGCTCAATATCAACACCAAACCGTAAAGCTGATGCCGCAGCGTCTATCATTGCTCGTCGTGAAAACAATAATTCCTCTCTTGCAGTTAAATAATCAAGGTAACTGTAGAGCCCCTGCTCGTAAGCGACTTGCGTATCTTCTAAGGCCAAAGTTAAGGTAGGGATAATGCGGGTTTGTAAGCGGTTAACCGTCATAATAGCTTGCTTGCGGCTGGCATAAGCGCGATACAGCTGAGCATACAATTCTCGCAAAGCGATATCTCGATTAATCAGTACCTCATCTTTTGCGGCTTGCGCTGCTATTACAGCTCCGGTATTTCGATCGCCACTGAATAAAGGCACACTAAACCCTGCTGATAGAGCCGTATCATTGGTTTGTTGCATTTGTTTAACGCCAACAGACCAACTGACATCTGTGCTAGATTGCGACTGAGCAAAACGCAACTCAGCTTGTTTCAATTGCGCCTGAGTTAAATACGCCTCAATCGCAGGGCTGTATTTCACTTTTTCAAATAACGGCGTTAATGCCACGTCATCGGTAAACTCAAATAAACTGCCTTCGAGGCTGGCATAATTCACCTGAGATTCACCCCACATCATACTGAGTGCTAACTTAGCGTACTCAAGTTGATGCAACTGTGTTTCAGCAACTAATTGGTTATTAAACACAGCGGCTTGCGCTCGTTTCACTTCAGCATCTGGCGTCAAACCTGTTTGAGCTCTAAGCTCAACAACGGTTAATGTTTCTTCTGCCAGTGCAAGTGCATCGTCAGCAAGTTGTAATCTTGATTGCGCAGCTAACACATCAATGTAGCGGCGCGTTGCTTCAGCAAGAATACCTAAGCCTGCAATTTTCTGTTCGGCATCCAGTAAGGCACGTTTTTTAGTCACTATGCCTGAACGCGCATCCAGTTTATCGCCTAGCTCGATGACAGACGATAAGGACACTGTCATTTCAGCACTATCGACACCTTGGAATTCGCCTGTTCCAGCGACATTCTCAAGTTCGAAACCTAACTCGAACCCTGGTGCTAACGCCTGAGTTTGCGCTTCACCATCTAATGCTTGTTGTCTAAATTGAAAAACCTTCAGCGAAGGATGCTGTAATTGAACTCGCTCTATTACGGTTTGTAACGTCAACTTTTCAGGCGCTGCACTCGGTTCAGCATAGACTGTTACGGGTAATAACACCGACAAGCTAAGTAAGCTGCAACATAAAACAGGAAACAGCACAGCACGCTGTTTAAAGCGACTTGTATTATAAAACATCAAAGATAAGCCTCGATTTAATACAAAAGATAACCCTAGCTGAGTGTTCCTAAGTCATAGGAAAACGCAGTAGGCTTGAGCAAATTTAAGGGTTAAATTTGCTCACTAGAATAATATTTTTGATTAAAAGGTTAGGCTTGAGGAGGTCGTAAAAAGCTAAAGTATGGGGATTCAGCGGCAGTAGAAGTAAACGTAAATGCCACATAATCAGAATGAACTAGTTCATTTGCTATTGTGTTTGTAGGATGCATCAAGGTCATGCAACAAGAGCAGCAATTATCAGTACACTCGGCACAATCATCAACATGAATAACAACAGTGCCATCATCACACAACTCTGTATCGCTGTAGCCAAGAGGATTATCTATATCAAGAGCATCATGATTAATAACTGCTAATTCAGTTACTTGACCCTTACTGTTATCGTCTGAACTATTGCCACAATCCTGATGCTCTAGCGCACAGTTGTCTGACATCGCTGCCACGGATTGCATCGCAAAAATCATGATCAACAAAACCCGCGCCAGCATAGCTGGAGACATAGTGATGATGGTTTTTAGCTTACGATAAAAACTTAACATGAGCGCTTAGGCGATAACCTGTATGAAGTTATTAACAATTAGGTGAACTGGTAACACCTGTAACGTGCAAGTGTAAGCGAAACAATGATAAAACACTATGAGGTTTACCCACACAATGTCAGATTTGGAATAAAAAGAGTCAGAAACCTCGTTGACCGCACAATATTGATTATGATTTATCCATAAACATATTAGTTAACTTAAGCGATAATATAGGTAACTAATTAAAATTATTAAATTAATTTTCTTATTTCTTGTAACTGCTCAATTTCAATATGAGGTAATATGTGTCGAGCCTGACCTTGCTCATTTGGATTCAGATTTAACCACAAGCTTTGACAACCAGCTGCACGAGCGCCCAAAACATCGCTAATTGGATGATCGCCAATATGCAATAAATCCCCATGTAGTATCTCAAGATGTTGGCAACTCAAATCGAATAAATCACTGTATGGTTTCATCTTCACACCGTGTCCGGGATGCACAACAAACTTGAGCACGTCATCTAACCCAACACGACTAGCATCGACATTACCATTGGTGATCCCAATCAGCGGATAATGATCGCGTAACTCTGCCAGTAGAGTAATAACACTGTCGTCTACTTTAAAATCACTACGATGGAAACGAAAACATTCCAAACCTTGTTGCGCACCTTGGCTGGCTTCTAGCTCAGTGTAATCCCATTGAATGAGCGCCTGACGTAGCACTTCATACCTTGCAGCGGTCGTATCATGGGCTAGCTCTTCATGGCCAGCTATCACTTGCGATTTCAGTTCTCGCCACTGAGTAATTCCCCAACCTTCAGGGACGTTAAAGTGCTCTTGCATGAACAATGATAATGCGGATTCTGCTTTAATAATGTGGGGCGCGTTATGGTACAAGGTGTCATCTAAGTCAAAACTGATTGCCTTAAAAGGCCTAAGTCGCAAATATTGTTTCATTATTTCTCCTTAGCTTTTTTTGCCCTAGGGTGAGCTCCATCATAAACCTTCGCTAAATGCTGAAAATCAAGGCTGGTATAGATTTGGGTAGTGGATAAGTTAGCGTGCCCTAATAGTTCTTGAACGGCTCGTAAATCTGCACTTGATTCAAGCATATGCGTTGCAAAGGAATGTCGCAATTTATGAGGGTGAACTTTTGCCGATAAAGATTGTGTTTGGCCCCATTTTTTCATTCTGAGTTGGATGCTGCGATGGGACAATCGCTTGCCTTGCTGACTAACAAACAAAGCATCACCAGTATCAGCTTTGACCAAATCATGACGACACTCGCACCAAACATTGATTGCAGCTAGCGCCATTTTGCCTATCGGTACCACGCGCTGCTTACTGCCTTTACCCATCACTTTGACTTCGTTTTGGCTTAAATCGATATCTGCCACATTTAAACTTGCAAGTTCAGCTAAACGTAAGCCACTGGAATAAAACAATTCCATAATGGCTTTATCTCGTTTACTTAACGGGTCATCAGCATCAATATCCAATAAATGGCTGACGGCGTCTAAATCCATGTTCTTAGGTAAGGGCTTAGCCTGTTTAGGAGCATGTAATGTTTTAGCTGGATTGGTTTTTATCACTTGTTCACGAACAAGAAACTCAAAAAATTGTTTAAGTGATGATAAACACAATGATAGAGAGCGAGGGCTTAATCCTTTGCGATGCAAAGATGATATTACTCGTTGAAGCTCGTCTCTGGAGACAGTTAACCAGCCGTCATCAAATGCCTCTAATGACGTCCCTTGAGGCTGTTTAAAAAGAATCTCACCTGCTCGCACAAGTTCGTAACGGTAATTTCTAATGGTATGAGGAGACAACTGTCTTTCAGAGTGAAGGTAACGTTCAAAACTGGCTAACCAACTCGGTTGTTGTGCCATTATGCTACCTCCATTCTTTTTATAGCGTTTATCCAAACAAACACGGGGGTGCCCCTATAATCATAAGGGACTGATTTAAAACTTTGGCAGCATATGATCAAGCAAATCTCTGATTTGTTTAAAAAACAAATGATCCATTTCAGGATGAAAATGAGCAGCATCAGCCGACGCTACGCCAAAAATCACCTGACCATTTTCATCAGACAGTTTAGTTAATGCAACGGAGCCCACTTCACTGCCAAACAAACGTTTTGATTCAGATTGAGTCAGCCGGCCAAAATAAAAACCTTGTTGGATACGTTGACGCCAAATATTTGCTAATTCACTGTCGATATCGTGAACCGTAATTAAACGAACATGAGTGAATCCAAACTGGCCTTTTAGCTGCTCAGACAATACTTGCCTTAACTCACCTAGATCTTCGCACTTTAAAATACTCAGCGATAACGCACTGTTGAACCTGAAAATCTTTTCGTTTTCAGTGGCAATTTTCATTAATGACGTAATTTCTTCTTCTAATTGCGTGACTCGAGAACGCAATAAATCTTGGCGTTTCTCGACTAAAGAAACCGTACCACGCTCATGGTGAGAGACACGCATTGCCAGTAATAATTCAGGGTAACGATTGAAAAACTCTGGATTATCAAGCAAGTATTCGCGGATCATCAATTCATCAATTGGCATAGCTTCTAATGGTAATTCTGTGCCAAGTAATGCGGCAGATTCAGCATTGTCTTCGAGAAGTTTTTTAGTACGGGTTACATCGTTCATAACTGAATTTGTCCATCAAATACATGTTCAGCAGGTCCAGTCATCCACAATGGTTTCCCTTCTCCTTCCCAATTAATGGTAAGGCGACCTCCAGGCAGGTCAACTTTGACCTGTCTATCTAACTTATTCTGTAAAATACCGATAGCCACGGCAGCGCATGCGCCAGTGCCGCAAGCTAATGTTTCTGCTGCGCCACGTTCATACACTCTTAATTTTATGTGGCCACGATCAACCACTTGCATAAAGCCAACATTCACGCCTTTCGGGAAACGTTCATGCTTTGTCAGCATTTGGCCAATCTCTTCTACATCGGCGGTGTCAACATTATCGACTTCGAGTACGCAATGAGGGTTGCCCATCGAGATTGCGCCACATAAAAATGTTTGCTTAGGGGTTTGCAGTAAATAGGTTTTCTCAGGACGTTTAGCTCTAAATGGGATTTTCCCTGGTTCAGTCACCGGAACACCCATATTAACCGTCACATTTCCATCACGTTCAAGCCGCAGTGTCATTTTACCAGAGCTGGTACTGACACGAATTTTATACTTATTAATTAGCCCTTTATTACGTACAAAGCGGGCAAAACAGCGTGCACCATTGCCACACTGTTCCACTTCACCGCCATCAGCGTTAAAGATTCGATAATGAAAATCTAAATCAGGATCATACGGAGGCTCAACTAATAAAAGTTGATCAAAGCCAATACCGAAATTTCGGTCGGCTAAACGGCGAATTTGATCAGGCGAAAAAAACACATTCTGTGTTACGCCATCAACCACCATAAAATCATTACCCAGCCCATGCATCTTGGTGAATTGGATCAAAAGAATTTCCTTTATCGAACTAAAAAATTAACTGATTTCACTAGTTTAAGGTAGTAAGTGCTCACCTTGCCACAATTGCTCTAATTTTTCACGCTCGCGTATGACTTGATGCTGGTCTTGGTCAACCATGACTTCAGCAACTCTAGGGCGAGAATTGTAATTTGATGCCATGACAAACCCATATGCAC
This sequence comes from Shewanella sp. P1-14-1, assembly GCF_001401775.1. Classification (NCBI taxonomy): domain Bacteria; kingdom Pseudomonadati; phylum Pseudomonadota; class Gammaproteobacteria; order Alteromonadales; family Shewanellaceae; genus Shewanella; species Shewanella sp. P1-14-1. The sequence continues at coordinate 238,018 of NZ_LKTL01000005.1, forward strand.
CACTTGAGCGAACGGCGAGTAAATCTCCAGCCTGAACATTAAGCTGGCGGTTTTTCCCCAAAAAGTCACCTGTTTCACATACAGGACCTACGACATCATACTCATAGCTTGGTGCAGAAGTGAGCTGAACAGGAATAATATTTTGCCAAGCGCTATAAAGTGATGGGCGAATAAGATCGTTCATCGCGCCATCAACAATGGCAAAGCGCTTATCGCTATTTTCTTTCAAAGAAAGCACTTCAGTGACAAATATACCTGCATTAGCCGCAATCGCACGCCCAGGTTCAAAAATTAATTTAAGTGGTCTGTCACCTAGACGTTCAAGTAATGCGGCAGCATATACGTCAGGATGTGGCGGTGTTTCATCATCATAAGGCACGCCTAAGCCGCCGCCAACATCAAAATGTTTAATTTCGATGCCATTAACTGCAAGACGGTCAATTAACGCTAACATTCTATCCATCGCATCTAAGAATGGCTGCATTTCTGTAAGCTGAGAGCCAATATGACAATCGACCCCTTTGATCGCTAAATGAGGGAGTGCTTGCGCACGTGCGAACACTTGCTCAGCTTCATCCATTGCAATACCAAACTTGTTTTCTTTAAGCCCAGTTGAAATGTATGGATGAGTCCCTGCATCGACATCAGGATTAACTCGCAACGATATCGGCGCGACTTTACCTAATTTACCAGCCACGTCATTGAGCAACTCAAGCTCTGCGCTTGATTCTACATTGAAACAATAAATACCAATGTTTAAAGCTTGTTCCATTTCAGCAATGGTTTTACCCACACCCGAGAAAACAACTTTTTTCGGGTCGCCGCCAGCAGCGATAACACGAGCTAATTCACCACCAGAGACAATATCAAAACCACTGCCAAGCCTAGCAAGTACATTTAACACCGCCAGATTAGAGTTGGCTTTTACCGCATAACAAATAAGATGGGGATGATTAGCCACGGCATTGTTAAATGCATTCCAATGACGCTCTAACGTCGCTCTAGAGTAGATATATAGTGGTGTGCCGTGAGTTTTAGCAAGTTCAGCAACAGAACAACCTTCAGCAAATAAACTATCCTGTTGATATGTAAAATGGTCCAAAATGCGTTTCCTTGTAAATCTTATTTATTTTGTGTCGGCTCTTGAGTTTGCTCGAGAGACTGTTGTTGGGTTGATTCAGTAGTAGGCTCTTGCGGTTTTCGCTCTTGCTGATTCGTTTCCACTTCAGAAGATTTATATAAAGGGCCTTTTTGTCCGCAACCTATAGTGAATAGGCTAACAAGCATTACTAATAAAAACAGTCTCATTTTTCTCAACATCTATGCATCTGGGGAGTTATAGCCTTATAATCGCATTCATAACCTAGAAAGCACAAGGATTGAAATACATGGCTATGACAGATACTGAATTTCATCAGTTGGCAGATGAAATGTTTAGCAAGATAGAAAACGCCATAGAAACAGCAATTGATGAGCAAGATGCTGATGTGGATATCAATGCGAGTGGCAACGTGTTGCAACTAGAGTTTGAAGACGGTTCGCAAATTGTCATCAATAAACAAGAGCCTTTACATGAGTTATGGATTGCGACGCGTTTTGGTGGCTACCACTTTGCGCTTGTTGATGGTAAATGGTTTGATGAACGTAACGATAATGTATTTATGCCATTTGTTATTGAGTCAATTAAAAAACAAAGCGGCATTGCTTTGTCAATTTAAGCGCTAATTTATCAATGAGGTGAACTGAGCTTAAATATCTGAGCTCAGTTCATTCATTTCTACGCCAAATGGCACCACACTCAACTCGCCATCAATTCGTTCTAATTTAAAAAACTGTGGCACATTGAAATAATGTAATGAAGAGGCATCTCGCTCAAAAGCAAAACTATGGCTTTCTTTCTCAACTAATTCTTTCATCGACACATCTTCATATTCACGCTTTGTGAGCCGATTGGTTTCATCAATAATAAACACATCAAGAACATCGGGTCGCTGCCTTAAAAAGTACTGTTTTGCCCCTTTTGAGATATACAGCTTAATAATGCTGGGAATACTGCGAAAAGGATCAGACTTAATAACAGCTACAGGGGCATTCAACTGCGCTTTTTTATAACGTTCAACTTTGACTGGAGCAACTTTAACCTCATCGCCCGTCAACACCTTATAGACGAGACCCATAGAGTTAAAATACAAACCGTAGCGCTTATCGGATAATTTTATTGGGTGCATCATTGCCGACGATGATCTTGCTTCATGGCAATATTTAACGCACTGATTAAAAATATTAAACAGTGCATCATGAATTTGCTTTTTTAATCGCTCGGCACACACCAACACTTCGATATCGACTTGTTCAGGCGTTGCTTTTAGCCCCAGCGCCACAAAAGACAGCGCTTCTAATAAGCCTTGCTCGCCTTTAAAGCGATGACATTGCCGCTCGCCCCAACTATTCAGTGAAATCACATCCAGAGTCGACAACATGTTTTGCTGCTTTTTCCCTAAAGAAAAAACATTGCCATTCATGTAATCCACCATGATTTCCTGACCTTGCCATTTTAGCGTAGGGTCACCATCAACGTTAGCCACCACAATCAGTTTCTTATAGAAAAAAGGTTGGCATAATTCAGCTTTTGAGACTTTATTATTATGGTTTAGTAGTGGCACTAAATGAGCCGATAGTTGTGTTAGCAACGCTGAACGGTGTTTCTTACGGCCATATTCTTGCCAACGAGTGGTGGTTCTGGACACATCATTCATCACCGCCCAAGCAATAAGGGCCGTTGGAGTATCCGCTTTAATGATTGAGGTTTCGCCTAACAGTTGGCCCGACTTCAGTGGTTTACGGTAAAGGTAATAACGGGATTCTTTAATGCTGTGAATGATGGTCATGTTCGGCTCGAATACCGAGTGACTCCACAACTTATTTAATGGCAGCAGTTGATGTTCATCATCACTAAAATAGGTATGTAACTTACGAGCTAACATCCCTAACTCTTCAACTCTAAAGCGATCGCTTAACGCTTGCTTAGAGGCAAATTCAAGTAGTGTTTTATAGCTTTTCAATAAGAGTTCATTTAATTGTTTATTGAACCACTTTAGCTGGCCTGAATGCCAGTTTTGACTATTATCTAGGGTTTCTAATAAGCTTGATGGCCAATGCCATTGCTCAACAAGTTGCTGCATCTTATCTCGGCGCCAATCTTGTCCTACACATGCATTGGTTAAATTAACTCCGCATTTTAGGTAAAAACAACGTCTAACAATCTCTAATCGACGAATGTCTTTTTGTTTTAATAAATAGCTTTCGATACGTTGATACAGAATCAAATAGGCGTCATTCGAATCAGAAAAATCATCACGTAGACACTGCTCCCAAATTTGTTCAGTTATAAAATAGGATTTGGGATAGTCCGCCGCATAAGTTTCAAGTAGCAGTACTTTAAGTAGCGCTTTGTGAGGTTTATTCAACCCCTTATACAGTTGCCACAATGAAGCGCCAAAGTACTCAGTCGCAGGCATTGACCTTACGTCACCTAAATGCAACACCGATGGTTCTTTTGAAGCTTCAGGCCACCACCCCACAGGTTTACCCGCTAGACGAATGTGCGAACGATAAAACTCTTCTAGTAATAACCAGTGCTGCGTACTACCACTGTGCTCTTCACCGAGTGAACTAAAGCAGTTATCAAATGCACTGCACTCTCGAAACTGCAATGGATGCACTAAGTAAAAATTCACTTCAAAATCAAATGAAGCAAACCACTCCGTTAATGCGGCCGTTTTGTCTGCGATGAGGGCTAAGTCAGCATTGCCAAGGCTCGACTTATAGACCAACCATACATCAACATCACTTTTGGGGTTCTGGCCAAAACTGGCAGTACTCCCCATAGAGTAAACCCCCTCGAAGGCACTGGGTTGGTTATTGTTGGTTTCAATAAAGGGTAAATCAAATACTTCACACGCGAGCGCGACTTCTGGAAGGGTTGCAAAGTCGCTCACGCCAAATGGGGTTAATGCAGAGGTGCCACCTGGTAATTGGGGATGATGATGGTGTATGAGGTAAGGAATCAAATCGAATAAGCGTTGCTGTTTTGGTGACAATAACGATTTGACTCGTTCGTAACGAACAAGGTTTAATCGATTAGCTATTTTGACTGGCCGACAACTGTTTTCAATCAAGGCTTCCATCCCTGTGCAACCATCTACTATCTTTTTGATACCAATTTGACAAGCAATTGCTTGCAATATTAGCGCTCAATTAATTAGCAACAACATGATCATATTATCACTTTTGGATAATTACGCCAGTAAATGAGATCTGCGTCACAAAAATTTTATGTGCATAGGTCAAACAATCACTATCAGTTTGTTACATAAGCTCGATGGCAATGTTAGCATTGACGCAATTAAGTCTATTGATGGAACTCTCTGGCATGTCTCAAAATGTTATTCGTATCGCTACTCGTAAAAGTCCACTGGCTATGTGGCAAGCTGAATTCGTAAAAGCAGAGCTTGAACGCATTCATTCTGATTTAACGGTTGAGTTATTACCAATGAGCACTAAAGGAGACGTTATTTTAGATACGCCTCTGGCTAAAGTGGGTGGTAAAGGGTTATTTGTAAAAGAGCTGGAAGTTGCCATGCTTGAAGACCGTGCAGACATCGCTGTTCATTCAATGAAAGATGTACCGGTAGATTTTCCTGAAGGCTTAGGTTTGCAAGTGATTTGTGAGCGTGAAGATCCTCGTGATGCATTTGTATCTAATACATACAAAACCATTGCTGAATTACCTCAAGGCGCTGTAGTGGGTACATCAAGCCTACGTCGTCAATGTCAGATCCGTGCAGCTCGTCCTGATCTAGTGATTAAAGACTTACGTGGTAATGTCGGAACACGTCTAGCTAAGTTAGATAGCGGTGATTACGATGCCATTATTCTTGCTGCTGCTGGCTTAATTCGCCTTAAACTGGATGAACGTATTGCAAGCTTTATCTCAGCAGAAGATTCACTTCCAGCAAATGGTCAAGGTGCTGTAGGAATTGAATGTCGTACTGATGATGAGCGTGTTAAAGCATTACTCGCTCCACTAGAACACCTTGAGACGCGTTACCGTGTATTTGCCGAGCGTGCTATGAATACCCGCCTTGAAGGTGGTTGTCAGGTACCTATTGGTGCTTACGCTGAAATCGAAGGTGATACATTAAGCTTACGTGGTTTAGTGGGTAACCCTGATGGCAGCCAAGTCATTGAAGGTGCTGTATCTGGTCCTAAAACGGATGCTGTCGCTTTAGGTGAAGCACTGGCTGATGACTTACTTAGCCGTGGCGCTAAAACTATTTTAGATGCTGTTTACAACAAGTAATTAGGCGAAAGCTTACATGAAAGTCTTGTTAACGCGCCCTGAGGGGCGCAATCAAGCAATGATAGAACAGCTCAATGCAAAGGGAGTGGACTATATTGTCACTCCTTTGTTAGCTGTTGCTCCAACTCAACACCTTTTCTCTCATCAGCAACTTTCTGATGCTGATGCCATCATTTTTATCAGTACCAATGCGGTAAAGTACGCTGCAGAAATGCTTAATAACCATTTTCCTGCAAGTCGATATTACGCTGTTGGAAAAGCGACAGCTGCGGCACTGGCCGAATTCGGTGTATTTGCAGAAACCGCACCAGAAGAAAGCCAAGATAGTGAAGGATTATTATCGCTAACCTCGTTAAGCGATATCGCTCAACAACAAGTCGTCATCATTAGAGGCGTTGGCGGTAGAGAAACCATTGCCGAACAACTTAGCCTAAGACAGGCAAGTGTCAGCTATTGGGAAGTTTACCAGCGAGTCACTCCACAACTCGATTCACAATACATTTGCAACTATTGGGCAAGCGCTCAAATAGACACTATCGTCGTGACCAGTGGCGAAGTCCTAGATAATCTAATTAAACTTGTTCCAAAAGAGTTATTTGCATGGTTGCAATCATGTCATATCATAGTACCTAGTCATCGAGTGGAACAAAGGGCTAAAACGGCAGGTATTCATCACGTCACCAATGCTAACGGCGCGAACACTGAAGCTGTTTTACGAGCGTTATCTATTTAAACAATAAAGTAAACTTGCTTATTTGCCATATTGTATAATGCTGCCAAACTTGTACCCTATCACTCTACATTTTTGTCGCGCAGTAAATGGTCGCACTAATTGTTAACCGCAATTAGTTACTCAAGGACAGCTCATGGAACACAAAAAGCAAGCTTCAACGTCTACTCCAGAAAGTAATGAAGCACCTTCAGAATCTGTAAATGAAGTCAATTCTGTTACTGAAAATCAAACTAGTTCTCACACTGATGCTGACTCAACAGACTTGCCTACGAACAAAGTGCCATCTTCAATACATTCTGATGCGCCAAGCGATAAACCGAAACACAATAAGAGTTCATGGTGGGTAAGATTAAGTATTTTACTCTGCCTGATTATCGCTCTTGCAGGCATTGGCATTAGCTATTTATTGTTGATTGAACTCGAAAGTCAAAAAATTGAGTTACAAACTCAGTATCAACAAACACAAGCTATCAGTAATGAAGTGACTGAAGCGTTAATTGAACCTAAGCGTCGTATTGCAGAATTAGAAGTACAGCAACAAAACGATACCTTGGCCTACCAACAACAAAATCAGTTGGCAAAATCACACCAACAACTTCAAGAGCGAGTTGCAACCTTAGCTCAACGAAATCCAAACCATTGGATGGCATCTGAAGCTGAATACTTGGTGAGAATGGCAGGACGTAAATTATGGTTAGAGAATGACCCTAAAACTGCAGCCGGATTGCTAAAGTCTGCCGATGATCGTATTGAAGCAATGAAAGACCCTGCTTTGTTACCTATTCGACGTGCATTAGCCCACGATTTAGCTCAAACGAATGCCATTAAAACCACGGATGTTGCCGGTACCATCTATACGATTGATGGTATTTTAAATCAGTTAGACAGCTTGCCGCTAAACCGTGCCAAAGCGCAGTCAGCTGAAGACTTAGCAGAACAACACGTCATTACAGACTCGTTAGATGACTGGCAAAGTAATCTTGCTAAAACATGGCATTCAGTTACTGATGGCTTTATTACCATCCGTAAACGTACAACAGATATAGAGCCGTTATTAGCACCAGATCAACAATGGTATTTAATTGAAAATATTAGAAATAAATTACTGCAGGCTCAGTTGGCTCTGTATCAACATGATGAAGTAAATTATCGTCAATCGATCGGCTTTGCTCGCACATGGATACAACAGTATTTCGATTTAGATGAAGACTTAACTCAAGACACCATGACGGCACTTGATGCGTTAATTACAGTTAAAATTGACCAAGTGAAGCACACCAATTTTGAGTCGACCCGGTTACTACAGCAATTAATCACTTATGGTTCATTGGTTCCAGCAGAGGAACCACAGCTATGATTAAAATTCTTGCTTATGTCATCATCATTTTAATCGGTTTCTGCATTAGCCCATTCATTATTGGCAATACTGGCTATATCTATATTGCGGCGGGCGAGTATCAAATAGAAACCAGCTTAGTCTTTGGTTTATTAGGGTTAGTGCTCTTTTATTGCGCGCTCCAATTAACTGAATGGCTCATCATATTTTTGCTTAATATTGTTATCAATAGCCGTTACTTACCAGAACGTTGGCGTAAAGAAGCTGCGAAGAAGCACACGCTTCAAGGCGCGTTAGCATTAGCAGAAGAAGATTGGCCTAGTGCAGAAAAAGCCATGGCAAAAGGTGCTGCTAAAGGGGAGCTGCCTGCGCTCAATTTATTTGCAGCGGCAAGAGCTGCGCATCATCAAAAAAACACTGATAGCCGAGATAAATACTTAGCAGAGGCGGCAAAAGACCCTTTGGCTAAAACCGCCGTTAAAACCTCAAAAACAAGGTATCTAATTCAGCAAGGAAAGCTGACTGAAGCAAGAGCTGAGCTTGATGCATTAAATCCAACCAGTAAAAGTAAATCACCTGTATTAAAACTAGCCCTTGACCTTTATCAACTTCAAGATGATTGGCAAGCACTTAAAATCTTATTACCTGCGATTAAAAAACGTCAGATTATTAGTGAAAAGCAGTATGAAGAGGTTGAACACACAACCAATACGGCATTATTAACGGCAGCGTCTCAACATGGCGAACAAGAGCTAGAAAAGTGCTGGCATTGGCTAAGTAAAACGGAACGTAATCAACCACACCTTATTAGTATCTACGCTCGCGGCCTGTGCCAATATGATCGTAAAAAAGACGCCATAAAAATCATCAATAAAAGCTTAAAGACTGATCTTCATCCAGCACTTTTAGCTGACATCCCCAAAATAATCGATGCGGATGATGAAGATATTAGAAAATTATTAGCTCGATTTGAGCAAAGTCATGAACATGATGTTGATTATCAAATTTGTTTAGCAAAGTTAGCTCAACAAAAACGTGATATTAAAGTGGTTAAAAATCATTGGTATAGTGTTTGCCAGATATCACCTAAGCGTGAGTACTTTTTAGCATTAGCCCAAGCGCAGGAGCAATTAGGCGAAAATGCTGCTGCATTACAAAGCTACCGTAAAGCAGCTAATTGTTCTGACTAATATTCATTAAATCGAATAATTAACTATTTAAAAACCTGCCAATTGGCAGGTTTTTTTATCTATTTTGTAAACTAAACGCCAGTTTGAATCGTATAAAAAATGAACTACACTTGTAGATTCCAGTTTTTAGCACTTTGTTATTAAAAAATTCACATTTCCGCATAATGACTTAGTTGCATTGATTTACTAAGTAAATCTTAATTTTAAAACATTTTCATTATCTTAAAGGCATTTAAGGCCACGCCAAAAAATTGACCAAGCATACTTATAACGCTAAAATTGTTATATTGCGGTTAATCTTTCTCGCTAATTAAATAACGACAAATATAGCAATGTGATTTTTTATGCATCGAATGTAAATACATTGCTAAAATAGGGTTTGGAGCTAAATATGAGTTCTGTTGTAACGACTAAAAATGGTGTCTTAAGTTCAGCCAACGGCGAGATCACTCTCACGTTAAATGGGCAATCCAAAAATATTCTTCCAGGGGAACAAATTCCTGCTGGTGCAGAACTCCAATTTGCGAGCGATTTAGCATTTGTTGTCACTTTTGATGACGGCACAGTGCTAAACGGTGATGAGCTTATTGCTGAACAAGCTGACCCTAGCGTCACTGATGATGCAGTGGCTCAATTTTCAACAGATATGAGCCCAGAAGAATTAGCTGAGATTGAAGCGCTACAAGCGTTAATTCTTTCGGGTGAAGACCCTACTGAAGAATTACCAGAGACCGCTGCGGGTGAAGCATCTGGTAACGAAGGTGGCAGTGACTTTGCTTCTCTTGCCCGTGATGGTGCCGAAACCATTGCCACTGCTGGTTTTAATACGTCTTTCGATGCTCCTGAAACATTAACTGCCAACCTGTCGTTAGGTGATGAAGGCGTTAACGCATTAAACAACAATAATTTCAATGTTGCTCAATTCACCGATAACTTTGTCAACGGTGTGTCATTTACTACCTCTTCTGGTTTATCGGGCTTTACAGGAGACTTCGGATCGCCTGGCTCATTTGCTTACTTGCCTGGTGATACCATCACCTTCATGGTAGGTGGCGTAACAATTGCGACCTTTAGTGCAGATGTAATCCAGGGCGATATTCTATTCTTACAAGATATTGCTGGCACGTTATTGTCTGATACCAACATGGATTATGTTGAGAACATGGCTATTTTTCTTCAAGCCTTGGACAATGATTTATCCGATGGTGTTGATGATGGTGTGTTAAATACCAACAGCTTAGTTAATATTGAAGATAGCTATGCCACCAATATCAATATTCTTCTTTCTGTTCATGAAGCCTTAGCAAACTACATCGACCCAACAACAGGCCAGCCTTTAAATATCGCGACTGCTGGTAAAGAAATGATTTCTCAAGTTTTGGCTGAACTTGGCATCATCTTTACCCGTGATACCGAACGCCAAGAAAACGAAAAAAACCTATTTGAAACCATCGCAATGGAGCATGTTGCAGGTACTATTGATGAGCTTGCAGGTGACAGAGCACCTGATGAGCATGATGCTCGTACTGTTGATGTGCTCGATGTGCCAGGTGGCTTAGTAACCTATAACTACAACGAACTAGATGGCCAAATAACTTTTTCTGTCAATGATTTACTTGAAGGTGCTGTTGGGCAACAAGTTGTCGATCAAAACTTACTCGTCACTAATGTTAGACTGAGCGCCGCTTTTGAAAATATCGGAACATTGCAGGATTTAGGTGATGGTAACTACGCCATTATCTTGAATGAAGGCATTGATCAATATGATCTTGAGGGACTCAGTATTGATTACCGCGTTGAAGATTGGACGGTATTTAAAGACGTTACCTCGTCTACGCAGGATCAGTACAAATCACACTTATCAGCTGATATTCCCGATGTATTAGAGGATGTAGGTTTTAACCAATTCACCTTAAACAGTGAATTGACCTTTGAAGATGATCAAGCCTTATCGATTACATTTACCAGTGAGCTATTAAGCGAACAGCTTGGTTATCCTATCGCTGAGTATGCTGATGATTATTTAGTCCCTCTGGAGTATTCCAATGATGGTGGCTTAACCTGGCAGACAATGACTGTAACAGGAATCGATACGAGTGGTGACTTAGCACGCCCTATCTTTGGGTTCACACTCGCAGCGGGTAGTGACAGTGTCATGATCCGCGTGCCGATTTTTGATGACGCAATAATCGAACCCACTGAGTATTTCAACGCCATTGTTAGTGGCGAGAATGTTTATGATGAAGAATTAGAATTTGCCATTATTGATAATGATGGAGAAGGCTCTGACTTACCTGTCGTCGATATTGATTACGCTGTAGTTGTTGAGGGCATGGAATTTGCCCTGTTCACATTAACGTTAAGTGAACCTAGCACTGAAACCATTACCTTGGATTATAGCTCAGAAGAGCTGACAGCATTGTTCGGTGAAGATTTTACTAACGTAAGTGGAACTGTCACTTTCCTTCCTGGTGAAACGACAGCCTATATTACAGTACCTATTACCGATGATTTAATTGTTGAAGATAGCCCTGAATTTGCATTAATAAATCTATCGAATGTGACTAATGCCGTACTGGGTGATACCCAAGCCACCCTGCGTATTTATGATAACGATTCGCCTGATAATACAGCGATAACTTTGGATATCGATCCTGTTACTGGTGATAACGTATTAACGCCAGATGAATCTACAGGTACAGTGACAATTACTGGTACTGTTACAGCCGATGCATCGATCACAACGGGTATTATCATGCTGACCATTAATGGTCAGGAATACCAAGCCATTATGCAATCTGATGGCACCTTCTCTGTGGAAGTGGATGCTCAAGATTTATTAAACGATCCTGATACTGTTATTGACGGAATTGTATATGGCTATGGTGATAATGGCGCCAAAGGCACAGCAACATCAACCGAAGATTACGACATTCCAACTGAAGTGGTAAATGACAGTATCATTATCGCTGAAGACACTGTTGCAGAAGGTAATGTTCTTGATAATGATAGTGACACCGATGATGTATTAACTGTCGTTAGTTTTGAAGTTAATGGCCAAACATACTCTGCGGGCGATTCTGTCACGCTAGATGAAGGTGTATTAACGCTTAATGAAGATGGTAGTTATACCTTTACTCCTAATACTGATTGGAATGGTCAAGTTCCAGTTATTACCTATACGACTAACACTAACGTCACCGCAACTCTAACCATTGAGGTTACGCCTGTTGCAGATGGTGCACCTGGCGTCATTATCAACACCGATGCCAATAATGACGGTATTATCAGTGAAGATGAATTAGCGGGTAACACTGAAGTTTCGGTCACAATAGATTTAACTACTACTGGTGCTCAACCAGGTGACACCTTGGTTGTTAATGGTCAAGAGATCATCTTAACTCAAGAAGATATTGATAATGGTTCAGTAGATTTAACATTACCAGCACCGCAAGAAGGCGACACAATTGAAGTTGTGGCAACCGTTATCGACTCAGCTGGAAACATTAGCCCCGAAGGCTCTGATAGTGCAACCCTAGATACTACAGCTCCTGTTATTTCAGTTGTTGCACCAGATAACAGTAACGATGACACGCCACTTATTTCAGGCACTACGGATGCTGAACCTGGTAGCACTGTTACTTTGGTCGTTACAGACAGTGAAGGTAATGAGCAAATTTTAGAAGCCATTGTCAGTGAAGATGGTAGCTTTGAAGTCGAGGTCAATGATCCTTTAGCCGAAGGCGATTATACCGTTGTTGCTGAAGTCACAGATCCTGCTGGGAATACTGCTACAGACAATGATAATGGTTCTGTGGATACTACAGCTCCAACTATCACTGTTAGTGCACCCGATAGTAATCTTGATTCAACCCCTACAATTACCGGCACAACAGATGCTGCACCAGGCAGTACTGTGATCATTACAGTCGTCGATGCTGAAGGAAATGAGCAAACTCTCGAAGCTATTGTCAATCCCGATGGAAGTTATGAAGTTGATGTAGTTGAGCCATTAGTTGAAGGTGATTATACCGTCAATGCAGCTGTAACTGATCCTTCAGGTAATACAGCAACTGCAAATGATGAAGGTGCAATTGATACCGTAGCGCCTGAAATTACAGTTAACGCACCTGACAACTCATCTGATAGCACGCCAATTATCACTGGTACTACGGATGTAGAGCCTGGGACTACAGTGACAATTATAGTGACTGATAGTGAAGGTACCGAACAAATTATAGAAGCTGTTGTTACTCCAGATGGAACCTATGAAGTTGAAGTACCAGAACCTTTAGCTGAGGGAGATTACACTGCAGTTGCTGGCGTATCTGATCCAGCAGGTAATGGCGCTATGGCTGAAGATACGGGTGACGTTGATACAACTGCACCAACCATCACAGTCGCAGCACCAGAAGGAACCGGTGATAATACCCCATTAATCATAGGCTCAACTGATGCCGCTCCTGGCAGCACTGTGACCCTTACCGTCACGGATAGTGAAGGTAATGAACAAATTCTAGAAGCTGAAGTAAACCCAGATGGTACATACCAAGTAGAAGTCCCTTCTCCACTTTCTGAAGGCGATTATACCGTTACAGCCTCTGTTACTGACGCGGCTGGTAATACAGCGACAGCAAATGATAATGGTGAAATTGATGCTGTGGCAGGTCAATTGACCGTCGATTTAGTTATCGATGGCGATAATAACGGTGACATCACAGGTACTAGTCAGGATATTCCAGCAGGTGGTACGGTCACTCTGGTGATCACCGATATTGCGGGCACATCAATTACCATCACAGATGTGGCAGTTAATGCAGATGGCACTTACTCTGTTGATAATGTTGACCTCTCTACACTTGTGGATGGCGACATCACAGTTGTTGCAACCGCAACTGACAGCAACGGTAACGACCTGTCTGCCAACGACACTGAAAACCTTGATGCTGTTGATGCTGAGCTAACAGTAGACTTAGTGATTGATGCATCGAACCAAGGCGA
>NZ_LKTL01000006.1:0-209224 GCF_001401775.1 Shewanella sp. P1-14-1
GCAGCAATTGCTGGAAGAGCAAGCCCGAACCAATCAAGCTTTAGTCGATTGGCAACGTCTCAGTAATGGCCGTGAGCCAACCGCATTGGTGTTGCGTGAGCCACAACTTGCCGCAGCAAGAGCGGCAATGTTGTCAAACCAGGCATCACTTGAAAAAGCCAACCTTGCGCTTGAGCGTACCCAAGTTGTCGCACCGTTTTCTGGCCGTATTTTAGAAAAGCATGTCGATGTTGGCCGTGTTGTTTCAACCAACGCCCAACTTGCGACAATTTATGCAACCGATTATGTAGAAATTCGCCTACCGATCAATAACAGCGATTTGGCCTTAGTCGAATTGCCTGAGCAAGGTAAGTCAGTGGTGGCTAAAGTTTCTTTTGAGTCTGATTTAATTGGACTACAAAAATGGGAAGGACAGCTGATCCGCACTGAAGGTGCGATTGATAGTAACTCACAGCAGCTTTATGTTGTAGCGCAAATCGATGACCCATTTGATTATCAAAGTAATCAAAAAATGCCATTGAAAATTGGCCAATACCTAACAGCAAACATTGCAGGTAAAAAGCTAAGTCAGGTGTTAGTTATTCCTACGAAATCGATTTATCAGGGCTCTTATGTTTATGTAGTCAATGATGGCGTGTTATTACGTAAAGACGTCTCAATCAGATGGCAAAATAGTCAAGACTCAGTTGTGAGAGCGGGGCTTAATAATGGCGACGAATTAGTCACCACTTCACTTGGTCAAGTCAGCTCTGGTACTCCTGTTACGATAATGGGCTCTGAGCCAACAACAAGCCGCCCTCAAGGTGGACCTAAAGCTAACCTTGATGGAAAGCGCCGCCCTAAACCTGACGGCAAACACAACAAACCAGCAGCGAAAGAGGGGGCACAACCATGATTGCTTGGTTTGCTAAAAATCATGTCGCAGCCAACCTATTAATGCTGATGCTGCTGGTATTGGGGTTAGGTTCACTATCGACTCGAATTCCTCTTGAAGTATTCCCAACGGTTGAATCTGAACGCGTTTCGGTCAGCATCTCGCTGCGTGGTGCAACGCCTGAAGATGTTGAGAAGGGTGTTACTATTCGAGTTGAAGAAGCTGTACAAGATCTCGAAGGTATCGAGAAAATTACTTCAAGCTCATCAGAATCATCTTCGCAAGTGACCATTGAAGTGGAAAGTGGTTATGACCCTCGTGAGATGTTGGCAGATATTAAAAGCCGAGTCGATGCGATTAATACTTTTCCTGTCGATGCAGAAAAGCCGGTTATTGCGTTGGCCCAACGTAAGCGTGAAGTGATTGCTGTAACGGTAACGGGTAAATACAGTGAAAAAGAAACCCTTGAATTTGCCGAAGTCGTGCGTGATGAGTTATTACGTCTTGAAGGTGTTACCCAGCTAGATTTAAGCGGGGTACGTAACTATGAAGTGTCATTAGCCTTATCGCAAAACAAGTTACGCCAATACAACCTAACGTTGAGCGAAGTATCAAAAGCCATTAATGCCTCCAGTACCGATATCTCTGCTGGTAACCTAAAAACCCAAGGCGGTGACATTTTACTTCGCTCAAAAGGCCAAGCTTATTATAAAGATGAGTTTGCCAATATTGCGATTAAATCAGCTGCCGATGGCACGATTATCCGCTTAGGCGATGTCGCTGATGTGGATGATGGCTTTGAAGAAACCCCAGTAAGAACAAGATTTAATGGCCAGCAAGCAGCATTTATTGATGTTTACCGTATTGGCCAGCAAAGCGCTATTGATGTGGCTGATAAAGTCAAAGGGTACATTGACTCACGACAAGCGACATTGCCAGAAGGCTATGGCTTAAGTTACTGGGATGATGATTCTGAAATCGTTAAAAACCGTATTGCAACCTTAACTGGTAGTGCGTTGCAAGGCGGTATATTGGTGCTGTTATTACTGACCTTGTTCTTACGCCCATCAATTGCCATTTGGGTGTTTATTGGTATCCCTGTGTCATTTATGGGGGCCTTCATTTTTATGCCATTTTTTGGCGTATCTCTAAATGTCATGAGCTTGTTTGGGTTTATTTTAGTGCTGGGGATTGTGGTGGATGACGCCATTGTGACTGGTGAAAATATATATACCCACTTAAAGACAGCACCAAGTGGCGAGCAGGCCGCAATTTTAGGTACTCAAGAAGTTGCAGCGCCTGTTACCTTCGGGATTTTAACCACTGTCACCGCCTTTTTACCTATGTTGTTTATTGAAGGCACACGTGGGGCGATATTTGGGCAGATTGCCATCGTGGTGATCCCCGTATTACTGTTCTCATTAATTGAGTCTAAGTTTGTATTACCAGCTCATTTAAAACACATTAAGTTGCGAAGTGAGAAAGAAAAATACAATCGATTTGAGATTTTTCAGCAGAAGTTTGCCGATGGGTTTGAGCGTGCGATTATTCAATTTTATCAACCCTTCTTGCGTGTTGCTCTAAAACATAAGACAGCAACTTTGAGCTTGTTTTTAAGTGTGTTGTTAGTCATAGCTGCTTTGTTAGCAACGGGCTGGACTAAGTTTACTTTCTTTCCACGTATTCCAAGTGAAACTGTGCGATTGAGTCTGACGATGCCTGCAGGCACGCCATTTGAAGTGACCAATGCGCATATTATTGGCATTGCCGCCAAAGCTGAGGCATTGCAGGAAAAGTATCGTGATGAAGACACCGGCGAAAGCGTCATTATTAATATTTTAGCCACAACGGGTGGCCGAGGTGGTACTTCAAATGCGGGTAGTGTTCGTTTTGAAATGACCCCTGCTGAAAAGCGTGAGTCTGATATCACATCTCGAGAACTGTTAACCGAGTGGCGAAAGAGTGTGGGTGAAATCCCTGGGGCAGAGTCGATGACCTATCGTGCTGAAATTGGCCGTAGTTCAGATCCAATTGATGTACAGCTCAGTGCAAACTCATTAGAGACGTTAAGCGAAATTGCAGATCAGGTTAAAGAACACCTCAAAACCTACCCAACAGTATTTGATATCGCAGATAGTTTATCTAACGGTAAAGAAGAGCTGTTAATTGAGCTAACAGAGCAAGGTAAAGCACTCGGATTGACTCGCCAAGAAGTGTCAAGCCAAGTGAGAAGTTTCTATTTTGGCTCTGAAGTGCAGCGCATCCAGCGTGGTCGTGATGATGTTCGGGTAATGCTACGTTTACCATTAAATGAACGCCAATCACTAGACGATTTGAAAAAAGTATTGATTACCACAAGCCAAGGTACGCAGGTTCCTCTTGGCCACGTGGCTAAAATGACCTCGGGTAAAAGTCCTTCTAGCATAAGACGTATCGATCGCTATCGCGTGCTCAATGTGACTGCTGATGTTGATAAAGACAATACCAACATGACCGTACTACAAGCCGACCTCAAAGTATTTCTTGATGGTTTAGTGCAGCAGTACCCTGGCGTAAGGCATTCACTTGAAGGCGAAGCGCGTGAGCAGCGTGACAGCTTTGGCTCGCTCCAATGGGGCTTAGTATTTGTGCTGTTTATGATTTATAGCTTACTTGCGATACCGTTTAAGTCATATATTCAGCCACTAATTGTTATGAGCGTCATTCCGTTTGGCTTGATTGGCGCGGTGTTAGGTCATTGGTTTATGGGCTCACCACTGACGATTTTCAGTATATTAGGTATGTTGGCGCTGGTTGGAGTCGTGGTGAATGACTCATTGGTACTGGTGGACTTTATTAATAAGAAACGTGCCCAAGGGATGGAAATCGCAGAGGCGGTATTAACCGCTGGAGCTAAACGTTTCAGACCGGTTATGTTGACCAGTTTAACCACGTTTATTGGGTTAATGCCTTTGCTACTAGAGAAATCGACTCAGGCTCAGTTCTTAATCCCAATGGCTATTTCATTAGGTTTCGGGATTATATTCGCCACCTTTATCACCTTGATATTAGTGCCAGTAAACTACCTTGTAGTTGAACGTATAAAAGGTAACAAAGTTGATATTAGTCACTTTGATAAGTCCTTAGGTGACACCTTTGGAATGGCGAAAAGTTAATAAAGCAATGAATACAGGGAAGGGTTAAAGCCAATTGCTTTAACCCTTTTTGTTTATGTGATTATCAATCGCGCAAGGCCATGGTTAGGTACTAACAAGTATGGACTTTGCCATTTAGTTTTATTTTATCAATTGTGTAATGTATGTACTGAAAACCGTGTCTTAGGTTAATTCAGTTGTTCTTTATCTAAACCATGAGCATCGCGGCTTATTTTATTAAAGGTAATATCAATGGCTTTAACGTTATTTTATGCTCCAGGAGCTTGCTCTGGTGTCACAATTAATGCGATCCAAGAATTGGGGCTAGAGTGTGATTTTAAGCGAATTAATCTTGCTTCTGGCGAACAAAAGTCGCCAGAGTATTTACAAATTAACCCTTTCGGCAAGGTGCCTGCGCTGGTAACCGAAGGTAAGTTATTAACTGAAAACCCAGCTATTTTACTGTATTTAAATAGTTTGGTTCCAGGCTCTAAATTACTGCCAGAAACTGAAGATGAATATCAAAAGTGTGTATATGCTTCAGATTTAATGTGGTTTTCCAGTACCGTTCACCCATCTGTGCGTCATGTCTGTATGCCCGCATATTACACCGTTAGTAAAGATGTCTGTGATGTCGTAGCCAGTGGTCGTAACATGTTAACCAGTCATTTTGAGAAGGCTGAAAACAGGTTGAAAGCGTCAAATTGGTGGTACGGAGAACAATGGTCAATTGTTGATGTATATCTGCATTGGTGCTACACAAGAGCGTTAAGAGGCGGTTTTTCTTTGGATGATTTTCCTGCGCTTTTAGCACATCAAAAAAGAGTAGAGTCAAAGCCAAGCTTTCAGGGCCGCTTAGCTATAGAGCAAAGCCAGTAAGGCTATTTCATTTCAAACGACATTTTCGAGTTCTATGAGGAATTATGTTCACTCATTTCTTGTCTGACACGCGCTTGTTGTAATAGAAGCCGTGATACTTCTTGTTATAGAAAGCCGTGATACTTCTTGTTATAGAAAGCCGTGATACTTCAATCATTCTGGGGTTAAGGGGAATAGTGCGAATCCCCTTAACACCCCCGCATTACCCTGATGTACTAGTTATTCTCTATGTACTTTGAAAATAGCTAACGTACCCGATGTGGCATTGGTTTTGTTTAAATATGGCCTTACGGCCAAGGTAGGTCGTGGCGCTTCGCCCACACCAGACCAAAAGGGTGTGAACTGCGACACCCTCTTGGAACACCCCGCAGCCCCGACGAAGTGTTGTTCCTCATGCTTATTTAAGTGCATTGACTACCGCCTCAGATTCGCCATCCATGGCTCTCTCTGAGGCTATGTCGGCGTCCTGCCTCCATCACGTCAATTCACTTAACGCATTCGGACACTTCCAACGGGGATTCATTCAGCGTTTGACCTCATTTGCATTGATTGGGTTTAGATTAAGTTTACTCTGACCCTGACGAATCCCCACAAAAAGAACTTAATAAATAATGAGATAGATAGAAAGTTGAGGAACATTCATGCCATTTGGTGATCAAATTTATCGCCAAACAAAAATTACCACGAGTCAATGCCATGAATGCAAAACAAGTTTTATCAAAATGCCTATTGCTTATCACCCCGCTTATGAACAAAATCCGCCGACAGAGATTGTTCTCTGCAATCTAGTTTTTGGGTCAGAGTAAACTAATCCAAAGACCGCCGCAGTCTCCAATATTCCCCATTCCAAGTTGCTGAAATACGGAGATGAAAATGCCGTATAGCCATCATGGATGATGGCTAAGGCTCAGGGGGACATGGATGTCCCATCTGAGCCGTTAGGTATTTTTATTGGAGTATGAGGCTTATTCGCTTTGAAAGAATAACTTGGTTGGGGCGGCAAGGGATATCGAAAAGGGAAATGCTGTTGTTTCCCTTTCGTCGGGTGTGGGCGAAGCGCCACGACGTTAATCAGCCGTTAGGCTGTAATGGCAGCGCCATCATCCAAACGAAGTTTAGAATCCTAATAAAGAGTAACCAAGTGATTACTCAACATCACTATCTATTCTGGATCACTCTTATTCAGGGTCATAGTCCAACACTGGTGCTAGCCAGCGCTCTGTTTCTTCAATACTCATGCCTTTACGAGCAGCATAATCTTCAACCTGATCTTTACCTACATTCGTTACACCAAAATAGCGTGATTTAGGGTGGGCAAAGTACCAGCCTGATACCGCTGCGGTTGGGAACATGGCGTAGCTTTCTGTGATGTTCAAACCAATAGTTTCATCAGGTTTGAGTAAATCCCACAGCAAGCCTTTTTCTGTATGATCTGGGCAAGCTGGGTAACCTGGAGCTGGGCGAATGCCTTTGTATTTTTCACGGATGAGGGCTTCGTTATCTAACACTTCATCTGCTGCGTAACCCCAAAATTCTTTACGTACACGTTCATGCATACGCTCGGCAAAGGCTTCGGCTAAACGGTCAGCTAAACATTTGAGCATAATCGCGTTGTAGTCATCATGGTTTGCTTCAAAGCGTGCCACATGTTCGTCGATACCGTGACCTGCGGTTACCGCAAAGCCGCCCATGTAATCGGCCACACCTGACTCTTTTGGCGCAACAAAGTCGGACAAACAGAAGTTGTCATTGCCTACACGTTCAAGCTGCATACGTAAGTGATGAGTGGTCATTTCAACTTCGGTGCGAGTCTCGTCTGTGTAAAGCTCAATGTCGTCATGGTTGACGGTGTTTGCAGGGAATAAGCCGATGACGGCTTTGGCCGTGAGCCACTTTTCACTGATGATGGTTTCAAGCATGGCTTTGCCATCTTTATAGAGTTTACGGGCTTCTTCACCGACGACTTTATCATCAAGAATGTCTGGGAAGCGGCCGTGTAGCTCCCAGCTTCGGAAAAACGGGGTCCAGTCGATACGATCAACTAAGTCTTCTAATGGGTAGTCATCAAATACTTGACGACCTAATACATTAGGTTTGAATGGTGTGTAGTTATCCCAATCATGCTGGCAGCGGTTTTCACGGGCAGCGGCAATTGACACTATGGTTTTACGCTTGGTTTGTGATAAGCGTTTTTCTCGCATCATGTCGTATTCGTTATACGCTTCATCAATAGTAGCTTGGCGTGTGTCATTACTGATAAGTTTAGACACCATAGGCACGGCGCGAGACGCATCAGCAATGTAAATCGCTCCTGTTGGTGAGTGTGGGGCAATTTTTACGGCGGTATGAATTTTTGAGCAAGTGGCGCCGCCAATGATGGATGGAATGGTTAAACCTGCTTTATGGAAGGCTTTAACGTTATGCACCATTTCATCAAGGCTTGGGGTAATCAGTCCCGACATGCCAATAATATCAACGTTTTCAGCAATGGCGACTTCGATGATTTTCTCAACGGGTACCATTACGCCTAAATCAATCACCTCATAACCATTACAAGCTAATACCACACCAACGATATTTTTACCGATATCGTGCACATCGCCTTTAACGGTCACCATGAGGATTTTACCGTTGGATTGACCTTCCACTTTTTCGGCTTCAATAAATGGGTTTAAATAGGCCACGGCTTTTTTCATCACGCGGGCGGATTTCACCACTTGCGGCAAGAACATTTTACCTGCGCCGAATAAGTCACCGACGACATTCATACCATTCATTAATGGCCCTTCGATCACATCCAGTGGACGGACTGCTTGTAGGCGTGCTTCTTCAGTGTCTTGGTCAATAAATTCGGTAATCCCTTTTACTAAGGCGTGGGATAAGCGCTCCTCAACAGGCCAACCTCGCCATGCTAAATCTTCTTTTTTCGCGACTTGCTTACCGTCACCACGAAACTTTTCAGCGACATCAAGCAGTTGTTCTGTATTGGTTGAATCAGCAACGGGGCAAGGTAAGTTTTGCACCACGTTTTCAACTTTTTCTTTAAGCTCAGGGTCGATATCATCATAAATGGCTAATTGACCCGCGTTAACAATCCCCATGTCCATACCTGCTTGAATCGCATGGTATAAAAACACCGCGTGTATGGCTTCACGCACTGGGTTGTTGCCACGGAACGAGAAAGACACATTCGATACACCGCCAGAGATCATCGCATAGGGTAACGTGGCTTTGATGTCTTTAATCGACTCAATAAAGTCGACAGCGTAATTGTCGTGCTCTTCAATTCCGGTGGCAATCGCAAAAATATTAGGGTCAAAAATAATGTCTTCAGGTGGAAAGCCAACCACATCAACTAATACACGATAAGCACGCGTACAAATTTCAGTTTTACGGGCTCGGGTATCGGCCTGGCCGTCTTCATCAAAGGCCATGACAATGGCAGCTGCGCCATAGCGTTTCACTAAGGTGGCTTGTTTGATAAAGGCTGCTTCGCCTTCTTTCATTGAAATTGAGTTAACAATGGATTTGCCTTGTACGCATTTAAGGCCTGCTTCAATGACATCCCATTTAGATGAGTCAATCATGATAGGCACACGAGAAATGTCTGGCTCTGAGGCGATTAAGTTTAAGAACTTTTTCATTGACTCTGCGCCATCAAGCATGCCTTCATCCATGTTGACGTCGATGATTTGCGCGCCGTTTTCAACTTGCTCGCGTACCACATCTAAGGCTTCTTCAAACTTTTCTTCTTTAATTAAACGTAAGAATTTAGCAGAGCCTGTGACATTCGCGCGCTCGCCAACGTTAACAAATAATGAGTCACCATCGATGGTTAACGGTTCAAGCCCAGATAAACGACACGCAACAGGGATGTCGGGGATAGTGCGAGGCGCGTGGGTGATAACGGCATCACGAATCGCGCTGATATGTGCTGGTGTGCTACCACAACACCCGCCAACAATATTCAGCATGCCTTCTGCTGCCCAGTCGATAATAACTTCGGCCATCTCTTCTGGCGTTTCATCGTAACCGCCAAATTCATTCGGCAGACCGGCATTGGGATGCGCTGAGACATGACATTCTGCAATGCGAGATAATTCTTCTACGTATGGACGTAACTCTTTAGGGCCTAATGCACAGTTAAGGCCAATAGAAATCGGTTTGATGTGGCGCAGTGAGTTATAAAAGCCTTCAGTGGTTTGTCCGGTTAATGTCCGGCCTGAGGCATCGGTAATCGTGCCTGATATCATTACTGGCAGGCGATCGCCTAAAGTATCAAACACGGTTTCAATGGCAAATAGGGCGGCTTTGGCATTGAGAGTATCAAAGATGGTTTCTACCATAATGATATCTGCGCCACCTTCAATTAATGCAGTGGTGGATTCGACATAGGCATCAACAAGCTCATCGAAACTGACATTACGAAAACTGGGATCATTCACATCTGGGCTAATCGAACAAGTACGGTTGGTTGGCCCTAGAACACCTGCAACATAACGTTTAATGCCTGTTTGTGCTTCTACTTCGTCAGCGGCGTCGCGGGCAACTCTAGCGCCTTCGAGGTTGATTTCAGCCGACAAGCTTTGCATGTCGTAATCAGCCATCGCAATGGTCGTGGCGTTAAAGGTATTGGTTTCAATAATGTCAGCGCCCGCTAACATGTATTTAGTGTGAATGTCTTTAATGATTTGGCGCTGGCTTAGTACCAACATGTCATTATTGCCTTTCACATCGCAATGCCAGTCTTTGAAGCGCTCGCCACGGTAATCTTCTTCTTCCAATTTATAGTCTTGGATCATTGTCCCCATGGCACCATCGAGGATCACGATACGCTCTTTTAGCGTATTGGTAAGTTGTTCAAGAACCTGACTGTAGGAAGTCGACTTCGCCATATTTGAGTACCTTTATTGCTATGCTAGCAGTTGCTATTAGCTATTTCTTATTATGTGAATATTCGAAACTTGAGAAATTAGCATACCTTGTTTTGCACTATATAAAAGGCGGCCTAAGTCAAACTCGCTTCGTAAAAGTATTCAGCATTAATATTTGTTTGGACATTTAAACGTATAGACGTCCATAATACGTGAAGTTTGTTTCCAAGAGCAAGTGTCAGAATGCACTAACTCAGTCCAGTATGATGAATAATGCTGAACTTGGTGCAGATAAAAGGTTTTGTGAACGGTGAACGTGCAGGAATGTATAAAAAGGGAGCCTAGAGTGACTAGATTATCACACGCTAAGATAGTATTACTGCGACACGGACAATGTGAAGGCGGCAATATATTGCGTGGAAAAACGGATGTTAATTTGAGCGAACTCGGTGCGGCTACGATGCTAAATCGTATTAAGCAGATTGATTTTGTGCCTCATTTTCCGAAAGTAAGCTTGATAAGCTCACCTTTACAACGCTGCCAGCATTTTACTCATGGGTTATTTACTGAGTTAAATACTGCTAACACTGCCTTAAGTGAAATGAATGATGAGGCTCATCAGTCAGTCAACACGCCATTACCTGCGGTGCAGTTGATGCCTGAGTTGGCCGAAATTGATTTTGGTGACTGGGATGGGGTGTCATTTGATTCTTTATACGAACAGTTTGGCGATAAGATTAATCAATACTGGGACAATCCTTGGCAGCATACACCACCGAATGCAGAGTCGATGAGTGAATTTGAAACGCGTGTCGCATCTGGTTTTAACAAGGTGTGTCAGCAATTACGTCAAGTGGCGAACAGCCCTGAGCTTAAAGGTAACAGCCCTGAGCTTAAAGGTAACAGTCCTGAGCTTCACGTAAATCGTTCTGAGTTAGCAAAAAATGCCCCTGAACCTTTGGCTATTATCGTCACTCATGGTGGTGTCATACGCACCATCATTGCTTTGGTGCTTGGTCTTGAACAATGCCAAGGCATATATAACACCTTATCCATTGATTACGCCGCGACGGTTTCTATTTCAGTTTTTTGGGCAGATGAAAGCAGCGAGCCTAAGTTTCAACTTCATTGGTCTGCATAGAGTCAATAATAGGGGGCGCATCAGCGCGTTTTTGCTGAACAAGCCCTTAATTTAGCGTACAATCTTTACATACTTTTTTACGTGTTATCTTAATCTGTAAGAAAGCATAAAATAGGTCGCGATAGCGGATGGATTATTGTCGCTATCGTTTAAGTATAAATAAAGTTAATCTGTTTTGTCATACTAACGGATGAATAGGGAATCATGGTTCAATTTGACTCAAGGTCAGATTGATTAGCATGAACTGTACCCGCAACTGTAATGTTATTTTTTACAAATAACTAAGTCAGATACCTAGCTTTTTTATGATGGTTCACAGCCTTTTACGCACTGCATTTATTCACTATCCAGTGCCTTTAATCAACCTGAGCGGGTGACTCAGGCGGAGAATTCATGTTTTATACCACTGTAATACATGGCGCTGCATTAGATTGCATTGCGTTTATGTGTCAGAACCTAGTTAGATTAGGTCATTGCTTGTCAGGTAACGTCGCATTAGATGCTCAACGCGTCAGTGTGTGTGCTTTACGTATTAAGTCTGCTTTTCTGGCGACGGCTTCATGACTCAAAATCAGCAGCAACGAGATGGCTCAATGGGTGAGGCGCTTAAGGTGGCTCGACTTTATTGGTCAGTGCAACAACAGGCGATTCTTTCCAATGTCAGCTTTTCACTGCAACAAGGTGAAATGCTGGGACTGATTGGTCCAAATGGCGCAGGCAAGTCCAGTTTATTGCGCTGCTTGTATCGTTATATCTCACCAGATAGAGGCCAGATCACCTTGTTTGGTGAAGATATTAGCCGCATCAGCCAAAAGCATTTAGCGACAAAAGTTGCTGTCGTTCAACAAGAGACTCCGCATTATTTTGCAATGAGCTGTGAACAAATCGTGGCAATGGGATTAACGCCTCATAAAGGGCTATTTGAAACAGATACTCAAGCTGATAAACATAATGTGATGCAAGCGTTAGATAAGGTCGGTTTGGCGTTAAAAGCAAGCCAACAATATGAACAGCTTTCTGGAGGCGAAAAGCAGCGTGCACTTATTGCCAGAGCTATTGTACAAAAACCGCAGTTGTTAATCCTTGATGAGCCAACAAATCATTTAGATATTCGTTATCAGATCCAAATTTTAGAATTGGTGCGCCAGTTGGGGATCAGTGTTATAGCGTCAATTCACGATCTGAACTTAGCCAGTGCAGTGTGTGATAGGTTGTTATTGTTAAATCAGGGCGCGTGTATAGCTCAAGGGTTACCAGATCAAGTGTTAACCGAGCAGATTATCGGCGATGTGTTTGGTGTTTGCTGCCAAGTTAATCGCCATCCCCAACATGGTAAGCCATTGATTACCTATTTTTACGGTTATCAAGATGAGCATCCCCATCATCAAACACGGCAACAAGATAACAAGGAGGGGATTTAATGTTTGCGACTTATTCCCTTCGCCATAAATGCTTATTGGCATTGACAGCATTGATGACCTTAATTACCCCAATTGCAGCAGCCAGTTTTGGTGCGGCAAATATTAGTTTCGGACAAGTTTTTTTACTTTTTACAGAACCCATGTTGGGCGCTTCTGCAAGCACTGATGGCGTAACGACAATAACTGAACGTATTGTGTTTGAGTTGCGTATGCCACGGATTATATTGGCGTTTATTGCTGGTGCCGGCTTAGCTTTGGCTGGCAGCGTGTTGCAAACTGTTACGAGAAACCCATTAGCTGATCCCTATTTATTTGGTATAAGTTCTGGTGCCTCTTTTGGCGCTGTGTTGGTGTTGAGTTTTTTCGGCACTCAAGGCTTAGTGCAGCAATGGCTTTCGCAGTCCGATAGCTTATGGGCTGGCGCGATTTACCGGTCAGGGTTATTTAGTCATGATGCGTGGTGGTCTTGGTCATCATTAAGTCTTCCTGTCGGGGCATTTATCGGTGCGCTTTTTTCAGTGCTATTAGTGCTGTCGTTATCGGGTTTTGGCAGAGCAAGTCAGGTGGAAAGAATGCTGCTCTCAGGGGTCGCTACCTCTTTTATGTTTGGCGCATTAACTAGCTTAGTGCTGTATTTCTCAAGCCCTCAAGCAGCGGCGTCTGTTTTGTTCTGGAGCCTTGGAAGTTTTGCCAAAGCCAGTTGGTCAGGTTTGATTATCCCAGCTGTTGTAGTGTGCTCAAGCGTGATAATTATTCTGGCGTTCAAGCGTCAAGTGATTGCGATACAAGCTGGGGATGAAACTGCCCACTCACTAGGGGTCAATGTTGCCAGATTAAGGCTATATATGTTGATTCTGTGCTCGCTGATTACAGCAACATTAGTCGCCAGTTGTGGCGGTATCGGCTTTGTAGGCTTGATGATCCCTCATACTGTAAGGTTACTCTTTCCTGGCCAGCAACCTATTTTTACAACAGTGTTTGTAGGGGGCTTATTTATGGTGTGGATTGATGTATTAGCTCGTTGTTTGTTGTCCAACCAAGAATTGCCTGTCGGTATAATTACTGCGGCAATTGGTAGTGTGTTTTTCTTATTTGTGTTACGTCACCGCCGCTAGGCGCATTTGGGAGTATGAAGTATGTTCGCAGTTGATCCCGTTAATCATCTTAATGATGAACAGATCCAACATAAAATAAACCAAAAAACCAAACCGCTAGGGGCATTAGGCTCACTTGAGTCGTTGGCAAAGCAAATAGCGCAAGTACAGTTAACTGAACCATTTAATAACCGCCAAAAGTTAGCCATTAATCAGCCAGCAATGTTGGTCTTTGCAGGTGATCACGGCATCGCAAATCACGGGGTGTCGATTGCGCCTAGTGCAGTGACTCAGCAAATGGTGAACAATTTTGCGAGTGGCGGTGCGGCGATTAATGTGTTTTGTCGTCAAATGGGATTGAATCTGGAAGTCATTGATTGCGGTATGTTAACCCCTAGCGACCACCCTAAAGTGACTGATCATAGGCTAGGAACCGGTACTCAGGCTATTCATCAAAAACAAGCAATGGATTTACTCGCAGTAAAAGATGGTTTTAGTTTTGCCAATGACCTAGTGCAGCGACATTTTGATTCTGGCTGCAATCTTATTGCATTAGGGGAAATGGGGATTGGTAATACATCTTCAGCGGCAGCCATAATGGCTGCGATGCTAAAATTAGATGTCAAAGAGTGTGTTGGACGTGGGACTGGCATTGATGATGAGTCCTTTGCACTTAAACGTGAGTTATTAACGGTTGCAATGAATCTTCACCGCGACAAAATTCATGATCCTGTAAATGTACTGGCTTGCTTAGGTGGCTTTGAAATTGTGCAAATGACTGGCGCAATTTTAGCGGCATCAGAAAAGAAAATGCTGGTGGTGATAGACGGCTTTATCGCAACGGCGGCAGCGTTAGTTGCGGTGGCATTACACCCAAGTGCTAGAGACTACCTTATTTTTGCCCATCAATCCGATGAGCAAGGCCACCAAAAAATGCTACAAGCGTTAGATGCTAAACCTTTATTGTCGCTGGGTTTACGTTTGGGTGAAGGCACAGGCGCTGCGTTGTCATTACCTATGATTCAAGCGGCGGTCAATTTTTACAATGATATGGCCAGTTTTGACAAAGCTGGTGTCAGTAATGTGGTTTAAGTTATGGCTTTGCCTGTGCTCAGTTAATGAAGCAACGCTAGCTAATTCAAGATTATACTTAACTAACAAAGGATGATGAATGTCGTTGCAATCAGGCTCTGTAAATCGTGCCAGTTGGTTGAAAAAACAGCTTAATCTATTGCTCATTGCGGTGAGTTTTTTTACCCGTATTCCTATACCTAATTGGGTTGAATTTGACAGTGAAAAGTTAAATAAAGCCAGTCGTTATTTTGGTGTGGTGGGGTTACTGGTTGGCGCAATGAGTGCGAGCGTGTTTTGGTTAAGCCAATTAGTGCTGCCTAATGGTGTTGCAGTGATCTTAGCGATTATCGCCAGCGTATTAATGACAGGAGGCTTTCATGAAGATGGCCTTGCTGATACAGCTGACGGCTTTGGTGGCGGCTGGAAAGTCGCTGATAAGCTACGCATTATGAAAGACTCTAGAATAGGGACTTATGGCACTTTAGCCATCGGATTAACCTTATTGTTAAAATGGCAACTATTGGTTGAAATTGCCCTATACAGCCCACTTAAAGCAGCAATTGCACTAATTGTAGCGCATCCTTTAAGTCGAGTTGTTGCAGCAAGCATGATTTTTTCTGAGCAATATGTCACCGAAGATGACGGCAGTAAGTCAAAGCCTTTGGCTCAATATCAGCACATTAATGATTTATTGATTTTATGTTTAAGCGGCTTTGTCGTGCTGGCTTGTTTAAACGGTGTATTGGCGTTTGTTCTATTATTAGCGTTAGTGGCCACAAGACAATTACTGGTATGGGGATTTAATCGTCAAATTGGTGGTTACACTGGCGACACGTTAGGGGCTGCGCAGCAAGTTAGCGAAATTGTCTGCTACTGCATTATTTTAACCATAGGTTTATCAACATGATACATCTAGTTTTAGGCGGAGCCCGTTCAGGGAAAAGTCGATACGGTGAGTCCATTGCAAAGCAGTATGCTGAGCAAGGTTTTCGTTGTGTTTACGTTGCCACTGCCACAGCCTTAGATGATGAAATGACGGCCAGAATAGCCAAACATCAGAAAGATAGAGTTGACTCCAATCTGCCATGGCAATTAATTGAAACACCAATGGCATTAGCCTCAACATTGCAAAACTACCACGCTGATGATTGCGTAATATTAGTCGATTGCCTCACCTTATATTTATCTAATCACTTAATTGCTAGTGAAGAAACGCACCGTAATGGCGTGGATGACTTATGGCAACAGCAAAAGCAAGCTTTGCTAGCTTGTTTACCGTCATTAAAAGGGCAGGTGATTTTTATCAGTAATGAAGTGGGTTCAGGGATTGTTCCGTTAGGGGAGTTAACTCGTCGTTTTGCTGATGAGGCTGGTTGGCTTAATCAAGCTATTGCTGCGCAAGCTGATAAGGTTAGCCTAGTGGTCGCAGGCATTCCCATATCACTAAAATAATGCGTCAACGTTAAATGACATCATGTCATCACTTACATAACCCAAATTTGAAGGATGATTGGCGTTAATGAGCAATCAAGAAAAGCCCGAAAGTCAGCAGCAACGCCATATGAACACTGCCCCCCAAGATGTGACTCAAGCTGATACTGATGATTCGGAGATACTACATCTGTTGAGTAAGCCCCATTCTTATCAAGCGGGTAAAGCGTTAACCTTAATGGTGCAAGGCACCACATCTGATGCAGGTAAGAGCACCTTAGTGGCAGGCTTATGTCGCTTATTTGCCAGAAAAGGCACGCAGGTTGCGCCATTTAAACCCCAAAATATGGCGTTAAATAGTGCAGTCACAGAAGACGGCGGCGAGATAGGTCGAGCTCAAGCATTGCAAGCGGTTGCATGTCAGCTTGAACCACATACTGACTTTAATCCTGTACTGTTAAAGCCAAGCTCTGATACGGGAGCGCAAATCATCATTCATGGTAAAGCACTGACTTCATTAGAGGCCAAAACGTTTTTTGGCCCAGAAAGTCGCCATTATAAAGCAACAGCGATGAATGCTGTTTTGCAATCATTTGAGCGATTAACGCATCAATATGACATGGTCATCGTTGAAGGTGCAGGTAGCCCAGCAGAGATTAATTTACGTGAGGGTGATATTGCTAATATGGGCTTTGCTGAAGCCGTTGATTGCCCTGTCATTATTATTGCAGATATCGACAAGGGCGGCGTTTTTGCACACCTTGTAGGCACTTTAGCGCTGTTAAGTTTATCTGAACAATCCAGAGTGAAAGGCTTTGTTATTAACCGATTTAGAGGCGACATTAGTTTGTTGCAGTCGGGAATTGACTGGCTTGAAAGTTACACTAATAAGCCAGTATTAGGGGTATTACCTTACTTACATGATTTACACCTTGATGCAGAAGATGCCTTGATTGATAGCCCTTTAAAAACGAGTGACGTTATCGAGCATCAGCAAAAAATCACTGTGCTTGTATTTGTGTTTCCCAGGATCAGTAATCACACTGATTTTGACCCACTTCGCTTACATCCACAGATTGATTTTCATTATATAAGTCAACAAACCCAAGCGAAATCGCTGCCGCCTGCCGCCGACTTAATTATCATGCCTGGCAGCAAAAATGTGCGCACCGATTTAGCTTTCATGCGTGAGCAAGGCTGGGACAAGCTGGTTAATAAGCACTTACGGTATGGCGGTAAAGTCATTGGTATCTGTGGCGGATATCAGATGTTAGGCCATCAAATTGATGACCCATTAGGCATTGAA
This sequence comes from Shewanella sp. P1-14-1, assembly GCF_001401775.1. Lineage (NCBI taxonomy): Bacteria > Pseudomonadati > Pseudomonadota > Gammaproteobacteria > Alteromonadales > Shewanellaceae > Shewanella > Shewanella sp. P1-14-1. The sequence continues at coordinate 17,229 of NZ_LKTL01000006.1, forward strand.
GACGAAGCCGGCTCAAGCAAAGGTTTAGGCTTGTTAGCATTAAACACCACACTCACTAATGAAAAATTACTCACCATAGTAAGCGGTTACTTACAGCTTGATGACGATAAGGTAGCGGTGTCAGGTTATGAAATTCATTGTGGTGAAAGTCACTTATTGACTGAGGCTAACCTGAATCAACCTGTTGAAATATTTTATGAGCAAGCTGATACCAATGCTAATACCAGCGCTAAAAACAGCGCTAAAAGCAGCGTTAATAGCGTTGCTAATAAGAATATCGGCAATCACGAAGAAGATGAACAAACAGGGGTACCTTCGCTTCGTTTTGACGGACAAGTAAGTCATGATAATCAGATACTGGGATGCTATATGCACGGGCTATTTGACAGCCCCGATGCTTGCCAACTGATTTTACGCTGGGCAGGACTTTCATCTGCTGAGTCGTTGGATATTAATCAAATTCGAGAGCAACAATTAGAAAGATTAGCGGATGTGTTAGAAACACATCTTGATATGGAAAAATTAACAGGAAGTCTTTAATGGAAAAGTCTGAAAATGTCACCAATAACAGCGTTGAATCAACTGAGGTTAACCATGCTGATACTAAGGCGCAACGTCATAAAGCTCGCCAGCAAAAACTCAAAGAAGGTGTCGATGCAAAAATTGCTGCAGCTCAAGATGAAAAGGGCATTTTATTAGTGCTTACGGGCAATGGTAAAGGCAAATCAACGTCTGGTTTTGGTGCTGTGACACGTTGTGTTGGTCATGGACAAAAGGCGGCCGTTGTGCAATTCATTAAAGGTGGATGGGAGTGCGGAGAGCGTAATCTACTGGAAAAAGTTGGGGTTGAATTCTATGTCATGGGCACAGGATTTACTTGGGAAACCCAAGATCGTGAAAAAGACGTGGCTGCTGCGGAGTCTGCTTGGCAAGATGCCGAAAAGTTACTTAAAGATGAATCGATAAACCTAGTGTTATTAGATGAGCTAACTTATATGGTGACATATAAGTATATCGATTTAGCCCGTGTGATAGAGGCGCTGAATAATCGTCCACCAATGCAGCATGTGATTATTACTGGACGTGCCTGTCACCGCGATATTATCGAATTGGCAGATACCGTAAGCGAAGTACAACCGATTAAGCATGCTTTTAATGACGGTATCAAAGCGCAAATTGGTTTCGACTATTAATAAAAAAGCTGTCGATACATCATTGTGTTTATGGGCGGCTGTTCTACAGATTTGACTGTGCCGCCTAAATTAACGCTCAAACTTTCACGGGTAACCTTAGTATGTTTCCAGCTGCTCTTAGCTAATCACATTACCAGCCTTTCTTAACCTAGCCTCTCTTAACCTAGTCTCTCCTAACTTAGTCTCTCTTAACTTAGCCAATCAATTAACATCAGTCCCAACTCTGCGCATATCAAGCAGACTCTTCAATGCCTCATTTACGCTTTATAAATATACATATTCATTTTTAGCGGTATAACCTGGTGCGATTGATCTTCATCTTCTCGCTCTTGTTTTTGGCAAGACGCTAAATTGAATGAATCAAGAGCCTATTTGTTACTGGAAAGTAAAGTTAACCCCCTCGAGAAATTGTTTTACACTTCTAAATTAGATTTTTTGTGTTCTTTTTGTAACTAAATAACGTTGATTTTAATTTAACGTCGCATGTGATGAATATAAGTCTAACTAAATCGATTAAATAACAGTTTGTGTAAATTTGTATCTTATTTAATATTTGTTGAATTTTTATCTCTGTTTTTTATTTCGAACTATATTTGTAATATTACAATTTAAATATCTATCATTGTTTTTGGTTAAGTCTATGTTTGCTTGGTTTATTTTGTGATAGCTCGTAATTGTTGTTTTTATATGGCGCTGTTTTTATTAAAAGTCTCCTTCTTATATTCCTCTATTGTTTTGCAATACGGTTAATTATGTTTAGGTTCTTGTATCACTTGGTAGAAAGTTAAGTGCATATAATGTATAGGTTATTTCTCTTTTGTTAAACTTTGGTAGTGCTTATGTTTTGTGATGTGGATCTCTATCCGTGTCTTGCTATACATATGTAACTTGCTTAATATTCGAATGTTGATTGTGACGACTTCTTATATAAGTTAATCAAACAAATGTAATGACAATGTAAATGCTGAAGGTTTTGAAATGCCGCTTTAAATTGGGTGTTTTTTGTTCAATTCATTCCAGCTTTTTACAAGTTAATATTAACTGGTTATTAACAAATCGAGTGTTAACAGTGTTAATTCACCTCTGTTTTTGCTTGGTTTACATTTCTTTGAATATCTTTTGTTCGGTTTTTATTAATAAGTTTTTTAAATATGAAAACGCTTCCAATATGTTCATCGTCAATAAGTCAACCTCACACAAATAATAAATAAGTCAGAATTCAGCCTTCAAATGAAGTCACTGAAGTTTACTAATGGAAATAAACGCGATGCTTAAAAAAACAACAGTTGCAATCGCATTAGCCTCTTTGTTTTGTATGACAACTGCCAGTGCAGTGACATTACAACAAGAGGACAATGGGGATTACCTTGACCTTTATGGTGAAGTGGGTGTTGGTGGCCATTTTGGTACTAATTCAGATTACAACCATGACGAGTTTTATGACACCAAAGGGTATGTTGATGACAGTTTTGCAACCTTGGGAGTAAAAGGACAGCGCTCAAACTACATATACAGATTGGAGTTGGATTATCAACGTCGCAATTGGCTAGGTGGTGACGGCGAATTTGAACTTGCTATCGACAAAATGTATGTCGGTTATATGTTTGATGATCATCATTGGATTGAACTTGGTTTAACGGATACCGCTTTTGATGAATACGATCATTTCGGTGATTTTACATTTAATAAGTCTGTTGAAACTGGTGAAGCGGGCGATCAAGAAAACACGGTTAAGTACGAAGCTAAGTTCGATCATCTGCTTTACGGCGTTTCTTATTCTTATGAAGGAAAGCATAAGAATGGTTCACCTCAAGGTGACATTGTAAATGGCTACGTCGGTTGGATGTCAGACATTGTTTCTGTTGTTGCTGGTGTTGAAGCGCGTGGCGGTTCAGAAGGTGAATCTAAGTATGGCGAACAGCAATTATTTGGTCTTGGGATGCGTGTTCAAGTGACCTCTGATATTGCATTAGGCTTAAATGGTTTTATTGAAGATGAAGATCTTGCAACACGTAAAAGTGGCGATGTGTATCTCGCTTATGAAACGTTCCGCAATTATGGCCTCACGTTAAGCGGTAAATACCAACTGAATGAATCTTGGGAATTTATAGCTTCAGCTAACCATGAAGAGTATGAGAGTTGGGATGTTGAAAGCCCGAACTATGACTTCACGGAATTACCCGCTGAATATGGCAAAGATCGTCGCTGGGCAAGCGTAGGTTTTAATTACCGCCCAGCAAGAGACATTGTGTTGTCTGTTGAAGGTCGTGTAGGCGAAGCGCCAGAAGCCGGCTATGCATACGTACGCATGTACTTCTAGTTTCATTTTCAGTTAAACAATTATCGAGTTTACTATGAAGAAAAGTTTCCTTTCACTGGCAATCGCCAGTGTCATCAGTGTAGGTGCCAACGCTGGCGTCAACGATCTACTGATCACCGAAATGGTGCAAAAAAATTATGGCGCTGAAGTTGGCTCTGTAGAAATTACGAATACTCACGCAACTGAATCTTTCACTTTTACCGATGAAACTGCCGCATTTATGTGGGGTAATGGTAAATACGAAAATCAAATGTTAACAGCTGAAGGTGAGCCGCTATTAACCGGTATCACAGTTGAAGCGGGTAAATCTGTTGTTGTACTTAATTCGGCTGCGAGTGACGAGTACAAACAAATCATTACTGATAATGGCGGAGCGTTCGTTATTGGTGAAGGTAATGGTAACTACAGTGATTTTTACTTAAGCGGTAATGACGGTTTTTATATTAAAAACGGTGATGTGATTATTGACCGAGTTGGCGCTGCGGATAATACAAGCGTATGGGCTGAAGACACAACTTTACGTCGTCGCCAAGACAGTGAAGGCAATGCGCCAGCTCCGTCAAGTGACTTTGATGCATCGCAGTGGGAAGTGATTACGCCACTGGATATGAGCACAGTTGGTGCGCCAAATCTTGCTGAATCATATGTTCCATTCGTATGTGAAAACTTAACCCGCATCAGTGACATTCAAGGTACTGGTGGCGAGTCTCCACTAAAAGGTGAAGCGGTTGCAGTGCAAGGTGTGGTAACTGCTGTTGTTGACCTACCTAAGAAAGGTTTCTATCTACGCGATGAAGTTGCAGATGGTAATCCATTAACGTCTGACGGTATTTTTGTTGAAAGTGGCAGCGCTGATAGCCAACTTGTCGGCCGCACCGTTTGTTTAGGTAGTGATGTTGCTGAAAGTTATGGTCAAACTCAGTTAAGTGCCGAAAACTGGGAAATCACTAACAGTGACTTTACTGCGACTGTTGCTACAGATATCGAAATACTCGATTCTGATGGTGGTTCTTTTGAAACCACATTAGCACGCTACGAAGGCATGGTGGTTAATTTACCAGAAGACTTGAATCCTCAACAAGAGGGTAATCAAGACATGCGTGTTTCTCGTAGTTTCAGCTTTAACTACGACAGTTTCCGCAACAATATGACGTTGGCTTATATGCGTCCTAACATGCAGCCAAATCAGTTAAATGTTGCTGGTACACCTGAGTCGATTGCAGCTGCAGCGCAAAATAATGACTATCGCTTAGTGATTGAAAGCGCGACACAGGCAAGTAATGACAATATCCCTTATTACCCTAATTTTTCAGTTGCACCTGAAAATAATTACATTCGCATTGATGACAGTGTAGTGGGTATGGAAGGTGTGATTAGTTACAGCTACGGCGACTACACCTTAACAGTTACCAATGAGCTAACGAGCAATAACTTTGTTCACAACCTGCCAAGAACTGATAGCCCTGATATTGATGAAACAGTAGCCGATGATGAATTTGCTATTCGTATCGCAAGTCAAAACCTATTCAATTACTTTAATTCGCCATTTGGCGGTGATCAAAACCAATTCGGCCAAAGCCGTGGTGCTGATACCTACAATGAATTCATCCAACAGAAAACTAAGTTAGTTGAAGCTATTCGTGCACTCGATGCTGACGTTGTTGGTTTGATGGAAATTGAAAACAATGGTTATGGACTAAAAAGTGCGATTGCAGATTTAGTCAATGAAGTTAACGTTTACTATAACGATGAGTATGCCGATAACTTTGATAAGCCTTACTCAACAGAGAACCGTTATGTGTTTGTTGGTTTCGACCACAACGGTAACCAAATGCTTGATGAGTTAGATGCTTTAGGTTCTGATGCAATTGCAACGGGTATTATTTATCGCCCAAGCAAGCTGAGTATTGAACGCACACGAGTTGTGACAATGCCACAACAAAAAGCGCCTACCATTGTTAATGACAACAACGAAGTCATCAAGGACAACAACGATGAGATCCTAGAAAGTGGTCAAAACTATCATCGTGATGCGCTAGTTGTCACCTTCATGGTAAACCAAACAGGTAAGCGTTTAACCTTAGCGGTTAATCACTTTAAATCTAAAGGGTCAACCTGTTGGGAAGACTGGCAAGGTGTTGAGTTTGGTGATGCCACTAAATGGACTGATGATGCGCCAGATCTTGATTACCAAGGTTCGTGTTCTGAGTTCCGTATTTCTGGTGCAGTACATTTAGCTGAAGAGTTAAAGTCTGTTGAAGGCGATAGCATCATCTTAGGTGATTTGAATGCTTACGCTAAAGAGGATCCGTTACTGGTTCTGACCGAAAATCCACGTAATAAAGCCTTGATGACAGCAAGCCATACTTTTGTTGGTACTAAGCCGCAATTTAATAGCGATGGGTCACCTGTGGCAATTACACAAAGCTACGGTTACATCGATATTATTTCTAAAGTCTTTGAAGAAAAAGGCAAAACACCTTGGAGTTATTCTTATAACGACGAAGTGGGCTCATTAGATCACATCTTAATTTCTCCATCGCTTGAAGATCGTGTGATTGATGCATCGGATTGGCACATTAATGCTGCTGAATCTAGCTTGTACGATTACAACAATGAATACAAAGGCGACTACGATAACGAGTACAACAAGTTTTATGCCGAAGATCACTTCCGCTCGTCGGATCATGATCCAGCGCTTGTGACACTAAGTTATTTACCGGGTGAAGCTGACTCAAGCACGCCTATCTATCTAACCAAGCTTAATAAGTTGATTAAAGTGCCATATCAGATCCCTGAAGCTGCAGGGGCTATGGCGGGTGATATCGCTAAGATTAAGCTCACACCAAAAGATGATGAAGCTAAATTAGACATGAGCCAATTGGTTGAACCGAATGTGGTATTAACTCAAGACGGCGAAACCTTGGTGAACTTCGAAGTGTTTGGTGCTCCATCTGCTCGTTTCACTGCCAAGGTGACACTGGAACGTGACGGAACAGTGGTTGATGGTTCTACGGTTTCATTAGATATCGAAGTCGCAAGTCGTGATGCATTAGTGGCTGATATCAAAGAAGAAAAACATGATGGCAGCGGCGGTAGCACCGGACTTATCAGTCTACTGAGTCTGTTGGGATTATCGGCATTACGTCGCCGTAATCGTTAATAAGTTCAACCCCAAAGTGAGGTGTTAGCGCTAGCTGCACCTCACTTTCTAATAAAAAGATACGACTATGAATAATAAAATTAACGCAGTCGCAAAAGCAGTTACCCTACTGTTAGCTGCAGCGTCAACAGCTGCCAATGCTGATCTTGTCATTACCGAGTATGTTGAAGGTGGTGGTAGTAATAAAGCTGTTGAAATTTCAAACTTAGGCACGAGTGCAGTAGATTTAGATGCTGCTCAATACGCGATTACACTTTACTCGAATGGCTCAACTGAAGCGGGTAACTCGTCAATTCTCACCGGTACATTAGCTGCTGGCAGTAGTATTGTTTACCACAATGGCAGTGCCGATGACGCTTTTAAAGTGGGTATTGAATCAACTGTAACCTACTTTAATGGTGACGATGCGTTATTGCTGACAAAAGACGGCGCCATTATTGACCGTTTTGGCAAGCTTGGCGAAGACCCAGGTTCTGAATGGACCGATGCAAACGATGCTAACTTTTCGACTAAAGATAAAACGTTAAGACGCAAAGCTAGTATCACTACAGGTGATACCAATGCCTCAGCTGATTTTCCGGGTACTGATAACCAGTGGCTAGTATTCGATAAAGACACCAGTGATGGCTTAGGTTGCCCTGGTGAAGGTGCTTGTACTGCTGAACCTGGTGTATTAATCATTACCGAATACGTAGAAGGTGGTGGCAATAATAAAGCTGTTGAATTATCTAACGTAGGTGGCAGTGCAATTGATTTAGATGCTGCTGTATACACGTTAAGTTTATATGGCAATGGCAGCACTGATGCGGGTAATACCGAAACACTAACAGGTATGCTGGCTGCTGGTGAAAGCATTGTTTTCCATAACAGCAGTGCCGATGACGCATTCAAAGTGGGCACGGCTTCAACTGTTACTTATTTTAATGGTGATGATGCACTGGTTCTTTATAAAGATGATGTGGTTATCGACCGTTTAGGTAAGTTAGGTGAAGATCCTGGTTCTGAATGGACGGATCCGAACGATGCAAACTTTTCGACAAAAGATAAAACGCTACGTCGCAAAGACAGTGTCACCGCTGGTGATACTGATGCAACAGCAGCATTTCCTGGTGATAACAATCAGTGGGTGACATTTGATAAGGACACTGCTGATGGCCTAGGTTGTGCTGGGGAAAGTGCATGTGGCGAAACGCCAGTTGAGCCAGACCCAGATACGCCTTGCTCAGGTTGTGAAGAGTTAACTCCTGTTGCAGACCCAAGCACCTTTGACGGTAACGTTTATTATACTAACGTGCTGACGGGGAGTTTTGATGATGCTGAAGCAATGAAAAATGCCATTTCTGTTGCCATTACAGCAGGTCATCAACAGCTAACTTACAAGCAAGTTTGGACTGCACTGTCTTATTCTGATGAAGATCCTGCTAACAGCAGTAATGTTATTGAGCTTTACACTGGCCTATCTGTGTCTAAGCAAAATAATGGCGGCAATACCAGTGACTGGAACCGTGAACACGTTTGGGCTAAAAGCCATGGATTCCCAAGTGAGTCGCAATTAGGTTACACCGATGCGCACCATTTACGTCCAACGAATGTAAAGGTAAACTCAACTCGCAGTAACTATGACTTTAATGAGTGTAGCGATACTGGAACTGAGGTGGCTGACGCTCCAGGCAATTACCTAGATACTGCGGCACGTTGTTTTGAGCCTCGCGATCAAGTTAAAGGTGATGTCGCACGTATGATCCTTTACATGGATACACGTTACCAAGGCAATGACAGTAACATGCCTGACTTAGTTGCAGTGGATCGCATCACTACGGCTGATGAAGTCAGTAATAACGACCCACTGCATGGCAAGCTATGTACACTTTATGCTTGGCATCAACAAGATCCAGTTGATGCAGCTGATACACAGCGTAATGATGCCGTGTATAAGTATCAAGGAAACCGTAACCCATACATTGATTACCCAGAGTGGGTTCAACAAGTTTATGGTGACCAATGTGGTGATCCAGCTAATCCGAGCTTAGATGTTGACGTAATTATCGATGCACCAGAGCAAGTGAACGAAGCTGAAACACTGGTTATTGATGCATCAGCTACGGTTGCTGAAGATGGTTCAGAGCTTAGCTTCAGTTGGGAGCAAACAGCTGGACCAGCGTTAACCTTTGATGGCACTAAGGCTATATTATCTGTAACCGCACCAGAGGTGACAGCAGATACAGCAATAGCGTTTACTTTAACGGTCAGTGACGGTGTACTGGATAAAACTCAAGTGGTTAATGTGTCTGTTATCAATGTGCCATTAGCTTTTGATGTTAGCTTTAGTGGTAACACTGAACTAAATGAAGGTGAAAGCACGACGATTACTGCTGCTATAGCTGATGAGCCTGAAGGGTTAACATACACGTGGAAGCAAGTGTCAGGTGCCGCTGCTGAGTACAGTGCAGATGGTTTAGTATTAACGGTAAACTCCCCTGAAGTTTCTGTTGATCAATCGCTTGTATTTGAACTTGTGATTAGCGATGGTGAAGAGCAAGTGACATCTTCAGTTAGTGTAAATGTTAGCAACACTTTAGAAGATGGTTGGAGCAAACCAGAAGGCGCCGGTAGTTTGGGTGCTGGTTTACTGATGCTGCTACCGTTACTTTGGCGTCGTCGTCAATCATAAGCGTTTGTCTTGATTCATGGCGTAACCATTAATATGAGTTAGTCATAGTATTTAGTTTTATAAAATGAGTGACTAACTCACATAAAACCAGCTGAGCATAGAGTTGCACAGCTGGTTTTTTTATTGCTAAATTCAGTGTTGTTATTGATATGGATTGCAATAGTGCGTTATCTACATAATAGTAATTTGTAGGCTTGTTTTATGCTGTTTACTGGTGTGATATTAGGGATAAGTGATGAAAACAATGACATGTAAGCAATTAGGCGGCGCTTGTGATGAGCGTTTTCAAGCTGACAATTTTGAACAAATACAAACCTTGAGTCAGGCGCATGGAAAGCTGATGTTTCAGCAGCAAGAGCCTGCACATATTCAGGCGATGACGGCAATGTCTGATTTAATGCAAAACCCATCAGCATTACAGGCTTTTATGGAAGAGAAACGGGCTTTATTCGAATCGTTACCTAATGATTAATTAGTTGAATAAAGGCAACTACGAGGGGGATGGGGAAACACGACTAAGTGCTAATTATTAGTGCTAGTTACTAGTTTTAGTTACTCTTTTTAGTTATTAGCTTTAGTTATCAGCTTTAGTTATTAACTTTAGTCACTCGCTATGAGCCAGTAACTACCTAAGCAAACACCCAATCGTTCAAATCACAAAAATAGAAAGGATTCATAGTGAATGTAGCGCTATTAAGTCATACCGATACCGCCAATGCGAGCAAGGCATTAAGGTATTTTATCAATGGACTTTCAAACGATTTAAAATCACTACCTGTGGTTTATATCGCTTCAGAACCTGATGCACAAAGGCAATTTTTTAATCCTATTGCCGATTGTTATCGTCAACTTGGGTTTAATACTGTTCAGTATGTGGAACTAGAGCAGGACTTTGATGCTCAAGCAACGTTAAAGGTTTTAAGAGCGGCTGGTTTGGTTCATTTATCGGGTGGCGATACGTTTCGATTTCTATATTGGCTAAAGCAACGAGGGCTTGATAAACAGCTTTATCATTTAGCTGAAAATGGCTTACCGATTGTTGGAGTCAGTGCTGGTGCAATGATATTGACGCCAGATATCAGTAGCGCCATATTATGTGGCGATACAAATTCAATTGGGTTAGCTAACACATCAGCGCTTAATATAGTGCCTTTTCAATTTGTACCACACGTTAAAAACCCGCAAGAACCCACTGCTCAAATAATGGATTTTGTTGCCCATACCCAACAAGACTTATTATTGTGTTCAGATGATGATGCGGTAGTACTTCACAGTGGCTTGTTAATGACTGAATCTAGCTTAATACCAAAAAACATACATTACTTCGGCCAACCTAATTTAGTACAGCAAGCCTAAAAAAGTGGGGCATTAAGCCCCACTAACATGATATTTATGGCTTGCTAATATGGCCTAAAACTTAGGTTTATATTCAAAAGCTGCTTGGGCTTTAGTGTCAGTAAATACTTCAATAACCTGCTTTTTGTTAAACAAGCTGTTGACGATATTGTTAGGGAAAGCTTGAATACAGTTATTAAAATTAGCCACATTTTGGTTAAAAATACGCACTGCAGCACCGACATTTTCTTCTTGCTCAGTAATTTCCCCCATAAACTTGGCGAAAGACTCAGAGGCTTTAAGTTCTGGGTATGCTTCCACAGCGACATTGATGCCTTTGATTAATTCTTGTGATGCTTTATCAACCTGGCTTTGCAGTTTCGGGTCAATATTATTATCTTGCAGCGCATTAATACCTTGACGTAATGCGGTGATTTTAGGCAGCAAATCACTTTCGTAATCTTTGTGCTCTTGCAGAACACGATCAAGCTCAGGGATGATTCGGCTACGTTGTCTTTCTTGCGTTAACACATCAGCCCAACCGCGTTGCACAGCGTTATGCTCTTTAACAATGGCATTGTAAATGGTGAGCATAATAATCGCGATAACAACAATGACGGCTAATATCACATACGACATTTCCATATTGGTTCCTTATTTCCTAGGTTAGGTTGTGTGTTTAATGATTTGGTTAACGAAGCCAAAGATACTATTCACTGTGAACAGAGAAGTGTCATTAAGCAACTCTTGTTTAAATTTTTCTGGTTCAGTGATGTCATAATTCATAGCAGGATTGAGTAAGTTAGTATTGTGTTGATTAATTAATAAGCTTCCATCATGAGCAAATTCAATGGTGAGATTTTTTAGCTTATTATTGAGTTGTTCACATGCCACTACGACAGCAGGCTCCAGAAACTTAGCCGCATCGAACTCAGATTGTGCTTGAACATGGAAGGCTTTTTCAAACTCTCTTGATGCAGGCATAAAGCGTTGTGACCAGCGTTTTGATAATCTCGACTCACTCATCACTAGGTGGGTGGTTTTATTGATAGGTGGAATGATGACACCTTGTCGATAGTAATGATCGTATACGGTTCTAGTACGTGTTCGAGTGCCACCTTTACCGTCAGATTCAGTATAGGTTTCAGTTCTTCTATCTACATAATGATGATAAACCACAGATGCTCGGATTAACCCGCTTTCTGCATGAAAATCAATTTCTTTACCCCATTCTACTTTTTGTGAGTAATTACCTCGATTAAAGTCGACAAACTTGTTTTCTGCATCCTTTAAAAAACTGCCATCGCAATCTCGCATATTGTATAGGTGTTTTAAGGTTTCGTCCCTTATCAGGGTTGAGACTTTTTTAATTTGGCTGCGGCGGTTAAAAAACTGCCAAATTGGTATAATTAGTGTGATGATACAGACTGCGAAAACGGCATAATCCAGGTCAGTATAGCGGTAGTAATAAGTTAACTGCTCTAGGTAAAACCAATATCCAATCCCGCTAAATAAGGCTATAGCGATAACAATGAATAAGTTAGTATTGTTATAAGACAATTGGTTTGGGTAATGAATTGCTGTATCTAATGCGTCTTTAATGACATCAATAGAGCTTGAGTGGCTAACTTGGCTTTTGAGTTGCTTTAAAAATTGACTTAGAGATTGGTTATTTGCAGGCTTCTCAGTGGTATTTTTAGGCGTATCGACTGGCGACTCTTGAGGCATTTGACATCCTTGTAGAATTTAATATCCATATATTACTCAGCCATTTTAAACTGTAAAGTATTGTTTTATATAAATTTGAGATACATTCGTTTACAAAACGCTACCCTTGCCAATTCATCTATTTATTTTAAAGGACAGTCAATGCCAAAGCTTCAATCATTTGACCATATCCATATTTACGTTAAGAATCGACAACAAGCAGTGAAATGGTATCAAGCGGTTTTAGGTTTCTCTGTTGTTGAGTCATTGGCGTTTTGGGCTGTTGATAAAGGGCCATTAGTGGTTGCACATGAGGATTTGCATTTAGCTTTATTTGAATCTGAACTTCAAAAAAGAACCACGGTCGCTTTTGGTGTTGATGCGGCAAACTTTTTATTATGGCAACAACATTTAACTACTCATGAAGTGACATTTGTGGTGAGCGACCATGATATTTCATGGTCGCTTTATTTTAGCGATCCTGATGGAAACCCATTTGAGATTACAACTTTTGACTATGAAAACGTCGTCAATAACACCTCTGCTAAAAAAGAGTGATAAATCAGATTAGCCACTAAGTTACGTCAGTCCAATTAGCGAGTAAGGTAAAAGCGTAGAGGAATACATGACCCCTGCAATTAATTTATTGGAAAGAGAAGGGATTAGTCATCAAGTGCTTAGCTATCAACATGAAGCTAGTGCACAGTCATATGGCGACGAAGCGGTAACTAAGTTAAACCTGTGTGCTGAGCAAGTTTTTAAAACCTTGGTGGTGCAGTTAGATAATGGAACATTAGCTGTCGCTATTACGCCCGTTTCTTCAAAGCTTAATTTAAAACAAATGGCTAAGAGTGTTAGGGTTAAAAAAGTTGTGATGGCAGATAAGCAACGGGTTGAGAAAACCACAGGTTATGTCCTAGGTGGGGTAAGCCCGTTAGGGCAAAAGAAGCGATTACCGACTGTGATTGATGTGAGCGCTGAACAATTTGATGTCATTTATGTCAGTGCAGGTAAGCGCGGTCTAGAAATCGGTTTATCGCCAATATCACTTTGTGCGTTAACTCAAGGTTCTTTTGCGAGTATCACGCAATAATCGTTATGTTATTACAATAGCTTGAAAGATTTTTAATCGCCAAATGGCAGTGCTTTACTTTTAGGAATGGAATATGAATTTAGATAAATCAAGAAAGAGAATCGCTAAAAAAGTAAAAGCAGGTTTTAAAGGTTATCCGCAAGTTAATATCATCTATCAGGGGAAAACCCAAGATATCGCTGACGAAGTGATAATTGAGTTTGTATTAGATGAAGGAGCTGAGCCGCAGCAGCAATCTTTTAAGAGTAAAGTCGATGTAAGAGAAGATGAGGTGATTCAAACCACACTGGTTAAGATTATCGATCGTGCTGATGCCAAAACGGTAACAGAGGCGTCAAGGTTGATTGCTGCTAACACTTGATCGTTAATGCTCAATTGATTACATAAAGCCAATGGAAATATGTTATCCGTTGATAAAGTCGCTAAATGGCAATATTGAACAATAAAAAAGGCTTATCGTTTAGATAAGCCTTTTTTCAATCAATTCATTTAGCATTTTACAAAGTAAAACTTAGAAACTAGCGCCGCTCTGATATGCAGAGCAATGCCATATTTAGCTAAGTATTAAGAAGCAATGTAATGAGTGCGTCTTCTACGACGTCTCATTCTACCTTCTTTATCACCATCGTCCGATTCGTTATTAGAATCGTTTGCTGAATCATTAACTGCAGTTTCACCAGATTTTTTGGTCTTAGCGGTAGCTTCGTTACTTTGCGCCAGTTGAGCTACATCATCCGGCGTTTCGGACTTTTTTTCATTTCTCTTAGTGTCCCCCTTGAAGACGGACTTGATGATGCTTGTTACGCCATTAATGCCGGCTGCATCTTCAGCTTGCTTGTCTTCAGAGATATCTTCAGAGAATTCAATTTTGTCAATTTTTGGTTTTGCTTTCTTCGGAGATACGGCTACCGGGTCAAGGCTTTTTGCTGCACTTACTGTATTAGCGGCTGTAAGCTCTTCTGCTGCAGAGTCTTCCGCGGCTGATTTAAGCATACTTTCTGCCAGTGCTTTTTGAATTTGATTACTGATTTCAGAAACATTGTCAGGAGAAAGGCTAGAGCTTGATGCTTTCTCTGGCGCAGGTGCTGCTGGTGCTACAATTGGCGCACTTACTGGGCTATTCGTATTCTCAGCAGCTTGCTTAGCAACGCGTTGATTGAAGTCAGTAGTGACCTCATTAACTTCAGTCTTGGCAATTGATAATGCAGAAATTAGCTCATCAAATGACCCTTTGAAAGAGTTGTACTTGCTTTCAAAAGGATCAATATTTGATTTAACTTCATCAGTTAAGTTAATTGTCAGTTTTTTGTATGTGTTAATTTCCTGCTCAAACTCAACCAGCACGCCTTGAGTTGCTGCCACGCTTTCTTCCATGCTCGCGACTTTAACTTGAAGTGCTTTTTCCTTGGCAGTAAATTCTTCAATAAGATCTTGAGGAATCAATGCTGGCGGTGTGATGACAGGCACAAGGTGGGCAAATTCTTTAATGCAACTTACCGGCTTCCACTGTGTGAATGAAGGGTGCCAACCGTAACAGTTGCCATCTTTCATTAAAAATTCTTTTGCTTCAACTTCGTTTAACGGCCCTGTTACTTGACCATTCTTGGAAAAATACCATTTTTTCATAGTCGTATTCTTTTTATTTAGTTAACAACAATTGTTATATGCCACTCAGATTTAATCAGTTTTTAAGTCGGGTAAAACTTAATTAACTCACACCTGATAAGGTTTTCTGAAGAGCGGCATATTGTTCATTAACGCTACGAAGCGTCGCTTCTACTTTTTCATTCAACTCTTTTGTTGTGACCTTATAACGGCTTGAGTCACGTCCAATATCTGACATTGAAGAATTAATCGTTTTTAGCGTGGTGTCGATTCGGCCAAGGGCTGAATTCAACTCACGTTCCTTAGCGGTAAATCGCTCGATTAACTGTTGTGGGATCTCCGCAGGAGGCGGTGGCGGAGACACTGTAATATCAAATTCTTCAACGTGGCTAACTGGTACCCATTGGGCATAAGACGGGTGCCACGCATAAACATCAGGGTTCGATGCAATAAATTTATTCGAATCAGCTAAGCCTAACGGTCCGCTGATCTCACCATTATTTGAGAAATACCACTCTTTCATAGTCCACTCTTATCCTTAATCGTGTAGTAAGCTAAAGTTTTATGAATACAATCAACAGCTTTGGTGATTTCAAAATATAACGAAGGAAAACGTCAGCTTGCAGGGTTAAAAAAAATTAAACCGCATATCATACGAACTGGTTACATTAACCTATATTCGTTAACATATCTACTTCGAAATAGTTAAATTTTCAAGTTTTTATTGCTGGGTAATTTAGCAGGAGCTAACATTGTTTAAATGAGTGTTTTAAACGATTGTATTATTCGAAGTCGGCATTAACTTCAAATGTCATTGCTACATTGGTGTGTGGGTGGGTAATAGATAATAGTTGAGCGTGTAAATGTAACCGCTGTTCTGTTTTACCATATAAATCATCACCTAAAATTGGCATGTTTAATCCCAGATGATGTGCACAATGTACTCTTAATTGGTGGGTACGCCCAGTTTTAGGGTATAAATGTAATAAACTCTTGCCACTTTTTGTGGTGACTTTTTGCCAAAATGTCTCTGCGTGCTTCCCATGTTCATCACAGACGAGCTGTTTTGGGCGATCATCAAGATCTACCCTTAGAGGTAAGCTGATAGTGCCACTATCTTCGGTTACGTCACCGTCGATTTTTGCGATATAGCGCTTGGTGACTGTTCGAGCAATAAATTGTTGTACTAAGTGTTTATTAACCTCTTTTGATAACGCGATTACCATTAAGCCCGAAGTTGACATGTCTAACCGATGCACAATCAATGGTCCAGTTGCATTTGGAAAGCGTTGTTTCATTCTGCTGTATACCGAGTCAGTAATATTTTTACCTGGTACCGATAAGAAGTTAGCTGGCTTATTAACAATCACAATATAGGGATCTTGATATAAAATTGGCAGCTCAACCCCTTCGGCGGGATTGTTAAGTAATGGGTTTTCATCTACGTTCATACCATCAAGCATATGACCTAAAATAGGCCTACATTTGCCATGGCATGCAGGATAGTAGTTTTTATGTTGTTTGATTTCTGACTTGGGTGATTCGCCCCACCAAAACTCTGCCATCGTGATGGGAGTGAATTGTTGTTGAAAAGCATATTGTAGTAGTTTAGGCGCAGCGCATTCTCCTGCTGCCGCGGGTGGCTGCTGGTTAGGTGCATCTTTAAATATATGGGTTAAATCTCGGCTTTCACCACGTATATTTAAAAAACGATATTGGGCGAATAGTTTGTGTTGCAGTGTATTCGATACTTGCTTTCGCTGCTGTTTGATAGAATCAATTTGATTTGTCAGTGCGTCTAATTGCTGCTGCACCAAGCCACATTTGTGCTCCCAGCTTGCTTTAATGCTGTTGAGTTGATGCTTATCTTGTACGCTTTGTCGACTCAATTCTATCGACAGTGTTTTTTGCTCATCTTCCGTTAGATTGGTCAGACTACTGCGCTTTGTTTTACGAGTTTTACGATTCTCAATCATTTGCTGACGAAACTGTGCAATCTCTTGCTCGGCTTTTAACATCAGCAATTTAAGGTTTTCAGTCAAAGACGCAAGGTTAGGGTCGCTTTGTAAAACAGTCAGCTGATGACTTAATGTGTTGACTGCCTCATATTCCTCTTTAAAAAAGCTATCTTGGCTGAGCATGTCAAATACCGGTGGCACAAAATATGGAAGAATATTTTGGTCGGCGACTTTTCCTGAAAATGCGGCCAGAAACCCGAGTTGATTATGAGCATCTTTAACCACGAGAACCCCAAACATTTTGCCAATAACAGGCAATGATTGCAGCGCTTCAGGAGCATGACTTTGCGTCACTCCGAAGTTATGTTGCCAATCAGTCTGGTGCATCAAGTGTTGCTGAAGCTGCTCAGATGCCTTAATGGCTAGTGGGTGTGGCTGATAAAAAAATGGGAAGGTGAATTTTTCTGGTAAAGGGATATCAGCAACCGATTCGTTGAATTGGATGAAACGGGGATCGAGTTCAGACATGGATAACCTTTTACAGAATAAACATCAAAAGTATTGAGAAATAGTCAGGTACCATCATCGCTCATGCTCTCACTTATTAAGCGCAAACATTTTGTTCATTTAATAATAGAAAAATGAGTTTAACTATAACAATGACGGGCATTGTTAATTTTACCTTGAATGCAACACAAGTGCATCAGTTAACCATAGGATCATCAGTAATAGTGCTGATTGTATATCGATTGCCCAAGCTGATAAGAATATGGCGCCTCATAGGGCGCCATTAAAATGTATACCTCAGCATCATTAAGCTTACTTATGCCGTGAGCAGTTAAGAAGGTTAAGGACGATAAAGCACGCAAACTTTATTACCTGCAGGGTCTTTAAGGTAACCTAAATACAATTTAAAGTTTGGCCCCTGTCTGTAACCTGGAAGATCTTCACAACTTTCGCCCCCATTTGCCAAACCCGCAGCATGCCACTCGTCAGCTTGCTGTTCATTTTTCGCCGCAAAACCGATTGTTGAGCCATTACCATGACTGGCTGCTTCACCGTTAATTGGCTTGGTTAATGCAAAAACACCTGTATCAGTAAAATAGAAACAGCGGCCTTTTGCGTCAATTTGACCTGGTGCATGACCTAATGCTCCTAACGCAGCATCATAGAATTTTTTCGACTTCTCGATATCGTTTGCACCAATCATAATGTGACTGAACATGTGTATCTCCCTATAGATTTAATAGTAATAATTTACTGAGGTAATTGTTAATGCGCCGCATGTTGTTCAAGTAGCTTGATTGTGTGATTCAATAAATCACCTGTACCAATGTCACCATGACCTGGTAATACTTGTTCGCTATCGGCAAATTGAACTTGTAACTGCTTAATTGAGTTTGGCCAAGCAATCAGATCGGCTTCACCGTAGTAACCAAGGGTTTTACTCGAAAGGCTTTTAACTAAACAGCCTCCATAAAGCAGTTTTGATTCAGGGAACCAGACGACAAGATTATCGTGAGTGTGGCCAGCACCGACAAAGTAAACTTCGATTTTCTGGCTTAAAAAGTCGAACTGACCGGGCGTAAACTGTTGCTTTGTCTGTGGGCGGCCTGCTTTTTCTAATAGTTGGTTAGTGTGCGTCGATGCGTAAGTGTCAACGCCAATGCTATTGAGATAGCCCACACCTGCAGTTCTGTCCTCATGGGAATGAGTCGATACACTTGCTGTTAATGTTAAGCCTTGATGTTCAACCCATTGCACCAATTTAATTGTGTCTGCTTCACTCCAAGGAGTATCAATCAAGTAGGCATCTTTGCCATCGACAAAAATTAGCCCATTTGAGCCTACAAACCCAAACTGCTTGGTTTGCATGAAAGACTCATGCAGGTAAAGATTGTCTGATAATGCCGATATTGACAGTTCACCATGCTGGCTTGGTTTTAATGCTAAAGGCAACGTTGGATCTGAACCGTTAAGGGAGGCTGCATTTGCTTTAGTGGCCATTGTGGGCTGATTGACTTGTTCGGCGAAAGTGGGCTCTGCGAGTATTGAGCTAAGCAGGACAATCAATATTAGAATGCCATGGATAATTGGGGTCATAGTTAAAATGCCATTATTGATAACGCTTTATTAGCATGAAATAAAATGACCTTTAGCTTACCGTTTTTAATCTAAAACAACAGCTCATTATTGATGAGCTAAAAACAATTTTTTTACATCGACTTTGGCTTGTATTCTTGAGGCGAGTAAATAAATGCCTGCAAGTTTACGATGAACAAAAATAGCGTCAGTTGGCGGGGTATGCCATTCATCTTGTTTGGTACTTAATGACTTGGCTGCATCAGTAATACGTTTAGCAAGATTGCTACTGGCAAAATCGTATGGACCTTCACTTCGCAATGGCTCGCAAGCTTGATAAAAAATATCAACGATAAAGGCTTGTTGCTCTGGAGTGATACTGTCTTGAAAAAAACCAATTGATTCGGCTGCACTTGTCATGAGCGCTTTATCACTTGTCATTGCACCTTGCATCAGCATTCGGTACCCATTAGACAGTGTCTTAGTAATTTTTCTGGTGGCACCGAAGTCGAGTAATACAATGCTACCTGTCTCTTTTTGGTACATAAAATTGGCAAAATTGGGGTCGGTTTGCACCAAAGAAAAAGTAAACAGTTCATCTAAAAACAATGCTAATAGATCAGTCGCGACTTTATCTCTGTCTAGCTGCGGTAATTCGCTGACGGATTCAATCGGTACACCTTCGACAAACTCCATAACAAGAATACTGTCAGTGCTATGTTGTTCATATAGTTTAGGAACGATAAATCGTGTGTCGTTAGCGACCCATTGTTGATACTCTTTTAGCAATCTTGCTTCGTAGCTGTAATCAGCCTCGTGATGCAATTGTGCTTTGGCTTCAGTCAGTAATTTATCAAACTGCACATTGTCGGGGACCAGCTGTGCTACTTTGAGTAGGGAGGCAACGTTATCAATGTCGCTGTCAATGCTGTCTTTAATACCTGGATATTGGATTTTTACCGCCAGTTTTTCACCTGAATCAAGATATGCTTGATGCACTTGGCCGATAGACGCAGCTGCAAATGGGCGCAACTCAAATTGAGCAAATGGCGCAAGCCAATCATCACCCCATTGCTGCTTTAGCGTAGCAACCAATTGCTTGTGAGGCATTGCTTTAGCATCATCACGAAGTCTAGCCAGAATGTCGCTGAGTTCTTTGGGAAGTAAATCGCCAGTATCCATTGAGATCATTTGGCCAACTTTCATGGCAGCCCCTCGAAGCTGCGCTAGCTTTTCTGCGACTTGAGTCAGGTTGTTGGGGGTAAGTACCAGTTGTTGTAATGTTGGCTTTTGCCCTTTACTCAGCTGTTTTGCACCTTCCACGAATACATTGCCTGCAAGGCGAGAGGCTAGCCCGCCTATTTTGGATAGTCTAGATAACCGACTGCTGGGAACACTGGCAACTTCTTTAGACATAGTGACAACTCATGTAATTAATGGATTCAGCTGCAACATCAACTTAATGATGCTGACACTGTATCAAGAATGGGGTACTCAATGTCTATCAACATGCAGTTTAATAGCTCATGAGTCTTTATTTAATTATAAATAACAATACGATTATTAGTGAATTTAGATCAATCAGTTAATCGTAGGGAATTGGGTGAGGTAAATAAGACGGTATAAATAAAGCCAAGCTAACACCTATGAATAAGCTGTAACCCTGATCAAGAGATAATTGCTGGTCTGCAGTGAAATGAGGAGTATCGAAAGAGGTAGGTAATGATAATGATGAATACGAATGACAATAGCGATTAACATACCCAGCATAAAAGCCGGGGGCAACAAAGAAGGTTTTGTTGCCCTAAGCTATTGATTAAAAGTCTATTGTGTCTTGCCAACCTAAAAGGACACTTTGTAAGCCATGCTTTTGCTCATAGCGTTCAAGTTTTTCAGGGCTTGCGTCACTTAATGCCAATTCTCGATACTTTTTGGCAAATTTAAGGGTGCGTAGAAGCTCTTGATAAAAGTGTTTTCCTAAATCTCGGCGTATGGCATCGGCTAAGGTTTCAGGTAGTTGAGATAATGCGCGTTCAGTATGGTTTTTAATCGACTCAGTGCTAAACCATTGCTCATTAAGCTCTATTTTACGTAAACGCTTTTTCATGTCTTCACGTACTTTGGCATCATCAAACATGATGCGGTACAAGACGGCTTCAGCCAGCACACTTTCAAGACCTAAACTGAACAGCGGATCGAGCTCAGTTTTAGCATAAAAGGTTTCAAGTAACACTTTGGTGGCTTCTTGGCTGCGATGATCTTGTAGCGCTGATTGATAATCTTGCCAACCTAGCCATTCTTCTGTGTCGGGTGGTGTAGAGATTTTCTCTAACAACAGTGGATTAATATCACCATAAAGCGATTTATCACTACCGTGCATGTGTTTGCTGACAACGGTCAACATGCTCCAGCCTTTTTGAAAACACTTCAACACACCATCAGGTGTTTGTAGCAAGGCAACTGAGCCTGCAGGCTCTTGGCCCGTCAGTGCAATAAGTCCAAGGCTCACAACTCCAATAACATCATGGCCTGCTTGCTCAAGTAGATGCATTTTATGCTTGTTATAAAACTTATCAGCCAGTTTTAAACTCATTAAAATCGCTTTGGATTTTATTTGAGTGATGTGCTCATCAGTTAATCTTTCTTCTGTGCGCCCATATTCTAGTACTCTACTAAAGTAAGGGCCTTGGTTATTATCACGTAATGCTAATTGCATTAACTCGATTCCTTAATCAAGAAAAGTAAACATATCGTCGACTTCGGCGTATTCATCAGCCACTTCGTTTTTCTCTTTAGCTTGCAGTACAAGCTCATTAACGAACTTACCAATAATTTGTTCCCATCCAGAACTTTCATTACGGAGTAAGTTTTTAATCGAAGAGGCCACATCTGGCGCAATTTGTTTAATTAACGCAAGCAAGCTACGCGGATCATCAATCGCTAAACTATGTGCTTCTTCATCTGCCTGCCAGTTGCTATAACCAACGGTTTCGCCGTCATCTTCATCGTCAAAGCTTTCGTAAATACTGTTGGTATCTTGCTCGGCTGAAGGCGATAAAATTAACTCGATAAACGGAATAGAGAGGTAGAATAAGCCTGCAGGATCTTCTGCAATACATTCTAAAATCGCCGCTTGTTTTTCTTCGGTACCCTGAATACGGATAAGGTAAGTTAAAAACTCAAATGTATGATGCATAAGCTCATCAGCATTGGTTTTAATTTGTTCTTCCCAATATAAAGGTTGCTGACAAACGATGTCGCGAATTTGTTCAGGCGTCATTAACTCCGACATAATTGACGGACATGAAATATCATGATGACTGTTAATCTGCGTTAATGTCACAATGTCCATATGTTCAATAACATCAACAAGTTGATCGTCTGACATCGTGTTTGCAATGATTTCGAATCGCTTACTGGCTTGTTGTGGCTCGACGTCAGCTAGATCTTTTATCTCTGCTGCGGTGAGTTCAATAAGATTGTTCATTATCGCTCCTCGTCATCATATTGGTCGTAATAACCTTCTTCATCGCTGTCATCATAGTCCCCATCATCATTGTAGGGGTCATAGCCGTCATCATTAGTGTCACTCGCTTCATTGGCACTAAAAGATTTACTTGGAGCAACCACATTATCTTGAGTATTCAGCAGGTAAACCACTGCGCAGCTTTCTATTAATAGCTCTTCAGAATATTTTCGTACCGCTAACACTAACGGGACATCAGCGTTATTAAATTGAATCGTTACCTTAAACTCATCCCAGCTAGGTAATTCAGCGTTAGCAATCCATGACGCCCATTTGGTTTTGGCTTCATCTGAAAAGCGAACACGATTGAATAGTGCAACAGGCAAATATTCTGGCACAGCTGCTAACATCGATGGATCGGCTAATAAAATCTCTTTCATCGAATCGGTGAATTTTGCTAAAGCTTCAGGGCTATCGGGATCGTTATACGATTCGATATTATCGAAGGCATTATTCTTTAACTCATTAATACGAGAGATATTAAGTGGTTTGCTCATGGGTTTCTCAAGAATAAAATTGGTCCCACAGCTCGGTCATAGCAGCTGTTGGGTTGGTCACGATGACATTATTAAAATCTTTAATAAATGCCGTTCTTAATTTTTTATCAGATAACACATCGTAGGCATTTTTAACCCGGTGCAGTTGCTCGGCTGCATGATGTTTTTCTTCTTCTGAAGCATTAATCAGTTTATCGGGATGGTACTTATTTGATAAACGTTTATAGGCTTTTTTTATTTCGTCTTCTTTGGCACTGGCTTTAACACCGAGGACTGTGAAGTGGTTAATCATATTTTTACCTATGGCGATTGAACTTGGATAGACTGATGCTATCCCACTAAATTATGATTATTTGGTTAGAAATAATAACAGAAATACAATCATTTCCATAAAACTATCAGCTAGTTTAGCTTAATTCAAAATACAGCGGGTAATATTGAATGAAAATAATACAAAAAGTGCTGTTATTGCTTTTTGTGAATAGAAAGCTGAGGTTATTAAAGTGCGTTAATACAGCTCTTCTTGAATAACGTAAATTGAATTAACGCATGTAAGGTGTGGGGAGTTTATACATCAAAGCGCACTTGGCGCTTGATGATGTATTAAGATTACTGCTGGTGCTTGGTTGAAGAGTCACTTTGCTGGTTTTCAATTAATGCCATTAATACTGGTACTAACTGGTTAACGATTCCTACGCAAAGGCTCAGTGCTGCAACATGTTCCCAACCCATTTTATGCTCCTTATTGACTGCCATTAGTCACTATTTGTGATGGATATACCAAGCTAGTTTGCTTTGGCTTTCCTTGAATTCACAACCAGAATATAAAACGTTGGATAATGAGATAAGTGAGCTTTGTCATGAGTGTCAATGACATTTGTCATGAGGTCGTTCGTTGCCGTTGAACCTGAGTTTATTCAAGCTTTATCTGAAGCACTACTTATCTAGCCTAAGCAATAATTAATGTTCAAAACTTAACTCAAATTCACATTACTTTATGAGTTTGAGTAACGCCTTGAAACGCTCACCTGTGGCTTGATGTTGCAGCTCAAATAAACATGATTCGGTATTGGTGAGAAAGGCGCCTTTTTGCTGCATCATTTGTAGGCCTAATTGTTTATTGTCTTGGCTGCGAGATGACACCGCATCGGCAACCACATGAACTTGATAACGATTAGCCAATAAGTCTTGGCAAGTTTGATACACACAAACATGGGTTTCGATGCCTGCTAAAATAATATTGTTACGATTGAGCCTTGCTAGTTGTTGCTGAAACTCATGACAATGCCAAGCACTAAAGTGCGATTTAGGGATAGCTTGTGTTGTTTTAGTTAATAGTGAAGCTAATGACTCGGTGGTCGGGCCTAATTTATCTGGTAGTTGTTCGACCCATAAAATGGGAATATCAAATAACTGTGCCCCCTGGATAAGCGTTTCAAGTTGCTGATGTAATTGGGATGACTGCTGCATGATTTGTGCAAGTTTGCCTTGAACATCAATAATGACCAATACTGACTTTTCACTTGTTAACATAAAAATCCCTCAGGTTAATCTGCCAATGTGCACCATTGTTTTGGCTATTCTTGCACCAGTAAACGCTAATTTTTGTGTTTCGCCTATTGTCGATAAGTCGAAGGAAGGAATCAGTCTAGGATGATATTGAGCTTGCTGCATTAGTGTTCATTTTGGGTTATTAATATTGATAAATAGCGGAGTCTTCAAGGATTAGGTAATGAAAAAACGTATTGTAATTTGTGCTGATGGAACTTGGAATCGGCCGGAAAAAAACCAAGATGATTACCCGACTAATGTGCTAAAAATGGCGAGAGCAATAAAACCTATCGCTGAAGACGGAACACCTCAACAAGTTTTTTATGATTGGGGTGTTGGCTCGTATTATGACTCGTTTTCCGGAGGGGTTACCGGTAAAGGCGTTCATAAAAACATTATGGATAACTACCGCTATATCGTTCAAAACTATCAAGATGGTGATGAGATATATTTATTTGGCTTTAGCCGTGGCGCTTATACCGTAAGGTGTTTATGCGGTTTGATTAATAATTGCGGTATTTTAAAACGTCCTGATGCTAACTTAATTCAACAAGCATTTAATCATTACAAAACCAAAGCTAAGGCCTATAAACCTAGCGGTGAAAAATCAATTCAATTCAGAAACAACCACAGCCACCCATCTAGAGAGGTCAAGTTTGTCGGTGTGTGGGATACTGTGGGGGCGATGGGAATTCCATTTTCATTTCTAGGGTTATTTGATGATAAAGATGAGTTTTACGACACTAAGTTAGGCCGTAACGTTAAAGTCGCAAGGCATGCCATGGCTATTGACGAAATAAGGAGTGACTTTGAACCCACCATTTGGGCAAACAACAATGATATTGATATTGAGCAAGTTTGGTTTGCTGGGGTTCATTGCGATGTGGGAGGCAGTTACTCGCCAGATCAAGATCAGACGTTATTGAGTGATATATCCCTACAATGGATGATTACGCAAGCAAATTTGCAATCCCTTAGTACGGAACCGCACTTAACGGATTCGCTTAATCCTAACCCCCAAGCAAGTAAACACAACTCGAAGAAGCACGTCTATCGGATCCGTGGTGAGTATATACGTGGCATTGATAAGGCTGGTTTGCCGGCCCAAATACATGAGTCGGTTAAGGTACGTTGGGAGCAAGATAGTCAATATCGACCGAAAAATTTAGTTAACTACATCAAGCAACACGGCTGGCCGATAAATTTGGTTGACTAAATAGTGAAATAACCTCGGTCAGCATGGCGTAATTAACCACCACATTATTTTCCGAAGTGAGTTAGTATAATGGGGCGATGACTTCGCGAATGTTGTTAATAAATATCATAAGGGTACCCATGTTGTTTCTTACTAAATTGAGCCGTATTTGGGCAATAACGGCACTCGTATTGATGACGTCAGTAACACTCAATACAGCCAATGCAGCACAAGAAACACATCTGTTAGGCAAGGCAACAAGCAAGGTCATAGACACCGCTACCCCCCAGAAAACAGCTAAGCGTGTCATTGCCTTATCTCCTCATGCAGTAGAAATGTTATTTGCCATTGGTGCAGGCGAGACAATAGTTGCAACCACGGACCATGCTGATTTTCCTGAAGAAGCCAAAGCGATTCCGAGTATTGGTGGTTATTACGGTATTCAAATGGAGCGCGTTATTGAGCTGAATCCAGATCTTATTGTTGTTTGGCAAAGCGGTAATAAGCTGGATGATATCAATCAATTAACCCAATTAGGCTTTAACGTGTTTAATAGCGATCCTAAGAGTTTAGATGATGTCGCCAAAGAGTTATTGCAACTTGGTGAGTTAACTGGCCATCAAGAAAAAGCACAGCAAGCCGCTGATGAGTATCGATTACAGCTTAGTAAAATCAAAAAAAGTAACGCCCAAAAACCAGCAATAAAGGTATTTTATCAATTATGGTCTACGCCCTTAATGACAGTATCTAAAGGCAGTTGGATTGAACACATTATTAGTGCATGTCATGGCGATAATGTGTTTCTTGATGCTGCGAGTGAATACCCACAAATCAGTGTTGAAAATGTATTACTCACCGATGCAGAAGTGATTTTACAAAGCCAAGATGAAGGCAATATTATTGGTGTCGATTGGTCAAAGTGGCCTGAATTACCAGCAGTTAAAAACAATCATATCTACCAGCTTAATGCAGACTTACTGCATCGAGCCTCCCCCAGAGCCATCTTAGGTGTGCAAGCATTATGTGCAGCCTTAGACAACGCCAGAGTCAACTGATGTGAAAAAAGCGTTCTATTCCATTTAGCTCCAACAGTCATCCCTTCTTTTGAAAAGTGTCCACTCGGACACTTTTTTGTTTTTCGGACACTTTTAAAGGTGTCCGCGGACACTTTTATGAAATTAAGTTATTACTACAATTGCTTAAGTTATTGAAATTAATCAATATTTAATTGTTGGCATAGCTTGTGCTCTATAAACGTCATACATTCAACGATATCGTGAGTGACCGAAAAGCGGACAACCTTTGTGTCCATTTATTTTGCTAAGGCCACAGCAACGAATTTCAAGGAACTGAAATGATTAAAGATACAAGTGCTCAAGACACAGTGGTGACACCGACAATGGGTCGTAAGCTTCGCCTACCTATGGTGCTAGGGCTTGCTGGATTACTAACGAGTGCATTGGTGTGGGCAAGCTTAGGTCACGATAGCAGTATTCGCTCTGTTGATAGTAAAGACTTACGCATGGCGACAGTCACTCGTGGCACCTTAGTCAGAGACATTGCGACCACAGGTAAAATCGTTGCCGCCAATGCCCCAGTGCTATACAGCACAGAGCAAGGTGTGGTCACTTTATTGAGTCAACCAGGTGATGAAGTAGAGCAAGGCCAAGTGGTTGCTCAAATTGATAGTCCGAAACTTCGCAGTCGTTTTCAGCAAGAACAATCGGTCTTTGCAGCAATGGAAAGTGATTTGGAACGTGCCAAGTTAGATGCACGACGCGAGCAACTTCGAGTTAGCCAAGTGCTTGATATGGCGAAAGTGGACTTAGAAGCGGCAGACAGAGAAAGTCGCCGAGGTGATCAACTGATTGAAAACAGCCTGATTAGCCGAATTGATTTTGAAAAAGGCAAAGATGAGCTGCATAAAGCCAACTTACTGCATCAACATGCATTACAAGAAGTTGATTTAATGCGAGATACGCTGACATTTGAATTGAAAAACCGTGCACTAGAAGTCGACAGACAAGCCTTAGTGGTAACCGAGCTTGCCCGTCAAATTGCGGCATTGGAAATTAAAGCACCAGTAAAAGGCATTATCGGTAATTGGCTGGTGGAACAAAAAGCCCGTATTGGAGCGAGTCAGCCAATGTTAACTGTGGTGGATTTAAGTGCTTTTGAAGCAGAACTTGCAGTACCGGAATCATATGCTGATGACTTAGGTATAGGAATGGATGTTGAACTGAGTTTTGGCAGCGTCACCGTAATGGGGCATTTATCGTCTATTTCACCGGAAGTCAGAAATCGTGAAGTAACAGCAAGAGTGCGCTTTGAAGCGATTGATAGTTTGTCATTACGTCAAAATCAACGCTTATCAGCAAGAGTGTTACTTGAAAATCGTCCTAACGTATTGATGGTTAAACGAGGGGATTTTCTTAATCGAGGCGGTGCTACTGCGTTTGTCATGAATGACGACATGGTGCAAAGAACAGCAGTGACTTTAGGTGCACGAAGCATGAGTGAGATTGAAGTTATCGACGGGGCTAAAGAAGGTGATGTATGGGTTATTTCAGGCACCGAAACCTTCAAAAATGATACACAAATTCAAATTAGATAATCACAGATAAGTGACTTGGACTGTACAAGTAAGGATCTCAGGATGAAATTATTACAAAGTAAACCAATGACAGGCTTTATTGCTCTGATGTTATTGAGCTTAGCGGTGAGTTATCGCATTGATGAAAGCTTCAATTGGTTGTCATTTAGTTTCCACATTATCGACTTAACGGATCAACTATCAGAGCAAGTGAGTTATGGTCTCACGAATGACATGGTAAAGATTTTATTTGAATTAGATTTTCCAACAGCACTGCAAATCATAGTGCATTTTTAAGCGCGAATTCACCGATTAATTGAATAAACAAAAATTGGCAAAACACAGAGCCAATAAGACAAGGACAGACTCATGTTATCAATGAAGAATATTAGCAAAGTGTTTAAAACGGACTTAGTAGAAACCCACGCATTGCGTGACTTTAATCTTGAAGTGAAAGAAGGCGAATTTGTTGCAGTGACTGGCCCATCAGGTTCAGGTAAAACTACCTTTTTAAATATCGCAGGTTTGCTTGAAGGCTTTACATCGGGGGAGTTCAGTTTAGACGGTGAAAACGTGTCTAATTTGAGCGATAACCACAGTGCTAAAGTTAGAAATGAAAAAATAGGGTTTATTTTTCAGGGCTTTAACTTAATTCCTGACTTGAATCTTGCTGAAAATGTTGAAGTGCCATTACGCTACCGTGGTTTTAATGCAGCTGAACGTCAACGCCGTGTGAAATCGGCACTCGAGCAAGTGGGTTTAGGCGCAAGAATGAAGCATTTACCGACGCAATTATCGGGCGGACAACAGCAACGTGTGGCCATCGCTAGAGCGTTAGCAGGCGAGCCACGTTTTTTGTTAGCAGATGAGCCAACAGGTAACTTAGACAGTTTAATGGCTAGGCAAGTGATGGAATTACTTGAAGATATTAATCAACAAGGTACCACCATCATTATGGTGACCCATGACGCAGAGTTAGCAAGACGAGCACAGCGTAATATTCAAATTGTAGACGGTCAGGTATGTGACTTTTCTATGTATCAAAAGGCTGACCAATCTGTTGTTGCTGATCTGCAGCAAGTTGCCAACGCCAGTCGCTAATTGAAGCAGGAGAGAAGCTTATGTTTTTTTATTATTGCGATCTTGCTTGGCGCAGCATCAAGAAAACCCCAATGTTATCCATGTTAATGGTGCTGGCCATTTCCATCGGCATTGGCATAACGATTACCACCTTGAACGTGTATAAAACGATGTCGCATAACCCTGCAGGTGATAAGAGTAGTCAGATAAATTCGATTCAGTTGTGGAGTCAAGGCCTGGATACCTGGGATGACTTTCATTCAAATCTTACTTACACCGACGTGATTAATCTGCGGAACAACAATCAGCTGGAATTAAAAGCAGCGTCGTATCGTACAGGTCTTGCGGTTCAATCTGAGAATCCTGATATTCAGCCGTCATTAAAAAGTGTGCGAATTACTGATCGTGACTTTTTTAACATTTTTGATGTGCCGTTTTTATATGGGCAACGCTGGGATAAAAGTGTCGATAGTCAGCCAGCTTATCAAGTGGTGATTGGAGAGACCCTTAATCAAACATTCTTTAATGGTAACAACAGCGTCGGTGAAACCTTGTATTTGAATCGTAAACCCTACCAGATCGTAGGGGTGATTAAAGATTGGAATCCTCAGCCTAAGTATTACGACCCGACCAATGGAGCATTTAATGATGCAGAAGAAATTTTCATTCCATTTTCACTAAATGAGCAAGAAGAGTTTGATGTGTGGGGAAACACCAGTGGCTGGCGTTTCGAGCCGATGCTTACTTACCAAGACCGATTAAACTCAGAAAAAACGTGGATCCAATTTTGGACATTTCTTGCAACAGATGATGACAAATCTGAGCTCGCGACTTGGCTTACTCATTATGTCGAGCAACAACGCAATTTAGGGCGATTTACTGACACGGCAAAAAGTGCAGCCGAGGCGTTTCAAATTAGTGATGTTGCCTTATGGCTTGAAAATAATGATGTCGTGCCAAGAGATAACAAGATTCTCGTAGGATTAAGTGTACTGTTTTTGAGTGTATGTTTGGTCAATATCCTTGGCTTATTACTGACTAAGTTTTTAAAACGTGCTCCCGAAGTCGGCGTTCGCCGTGCTATTGGAGCAAGTAGAGCGCAAATCTTTAGCCAATATATGGTTGAGGTTGGTTTAATTGGCTTTATTGGTGGAATTATCGGTTTGCTTTGGGCGTGGGGCGCATTGACTGTCCTTCATGCTGAATTCAACATGGAGCAAAGCGTTACAGGGCTTGATAGCAGCATGTGGATTATTACGCCATTAATTGCCATTTCTACCGCTGTATTAGCAGGGGTGTATCCAGCTTGGGTTGTGTGTCGTACTAAACCCAGTGTGTATTTAAAAGCTCAGTAGTAGAGAAGGAATTCAACATGTTACATATTAAGCCAATATTATCGAGTTTAATGCGCAGTAAAAGTGGGCCTGTGCTGTTGTTATTACAAATCGTGTTATCGGTCGCCATTGTTGCCAATGCGAGTTTTATTATCCATGAACGCTTAACCATGATGCAGCGTGATTCTGGTTTACTTGAGGAGCAAATTTTAACCTTTAACGTTTATAACTTTGACCCTGCAATTGATAATGTGCTGCAAAACGAAGTTGACCAGCAAATTTTACGTAGCTTGCCCAATGTCATAGAGGCAAGCTCAACTAACATGGTGCCACTGAGTGGCAGTGGTTGGATGGACCGCTATGTTGATAGTGCAGATGAAAATACAGCAGAAAGTATGCCTGGATTTGCTTTGTATTTAGGTAATGAGCACTTACTGAATGTTATGGGATCTAAACTGGTAGATGGGCGTAATTTTCGTCCTGAAGAAATTAATACTCAGTTAGATCAAAGTGGCATGCTCGCAATAGTCTCAAAACCTTTAGCGGAGGCGTTTTGGGGGGATGAGTCCCCTGTGGGGAAAACCATGTACCAAGGCAAACAGACGATCGAAATTATCGGCGTGGTGGATAAATTACAAGGCGCCTGGGTGAATCATGAAAACTTTGAATACAGTGTGATTCAAAATATTGATTTTGGTGGCGGGTTTAAAAACAAAACCTATATGGTGCGTGCGCTTCCTGAGCATATTCCCGCTCTGGAAGAAGTGATAATAAAGGCATTTCATGCAGAAAACCCAAACCGTGTAATTGATGGCTTTTCATCACTAAGCGAGACCAAAAAAGGCGCTTATAACAATCATAGATTGATGGCGACATTATTAAGTATGATGGTGATATTGTTACTTTTGATTACCGCGCTCGGATTAACGGGTATGGTTATGTTTAATATTCAACGCCGCACGAAACAGATTGGAACTCGTCGCGCTTTAGGTGCTAAAAAGCGCGATATTGTTAATTACTTTATGGTTGAAAACTACCTTATTTGTATAGCGGGTGGACTGATTGGGGCCATGCTGGCATTGCAGTTAGGTCAACAATTAATGAGTTTGTATAATTTACCTATGCTGCCAGTCACTTATCCTATTGCAGCGGTGATAGGTTTATTGCTGGTGACCACATTAGCGGTAATGCTTCCAGCATTAAAGGCGGCTAAGATTTCTCCAGCGATGGCGACGCGCAGCGTTTAATTTGATGTCGCTAAATTAGCCTGCTCGTATCTTGGTAAGATATAGGTTAGCGTATTAACTCGATAATTTAGCTCGATAAATAAGAATGATGGGAAGTATGGACAGTATTTTAGTCGTAGATGATAACAGTTCAATTTGCAGCGCATTAACGTTAATGTTGGACATTCATGGCTATAAAGCACTGAGCTGTGAAACGCCAGAACAAGCACTGGCTATTGTGGAAAAACAAGATATTAGCTTAGTGATTCAAGATATGAATTTCACCCGAGATACGACCTCGGGTGAAGAAGGCAAACAGTTGTTTTATACCTTAAGACAGCAGCAGCCTAATCTGCCGATTATTTTGATGACTGCATGGACGCAACTTGAAACCGCAGTTGAATTAGTTAAAGCCGGCGCTGCAGATTACATGGGTAAACCATGGGATGATGCCAAGCTGCTCACGAGTATCAATAACTTACTGTCCATTTATCATCTTTCTAAACAAAATAATCAGCTTGCTAGAGTTGACTCAGAGCGCATGAGTGTGATTAATAACGCTGATTTATGCGGCATGGTGTTTGGTAGTGGAGCTATGCAGCGCTGCATAGACTTGGCCTTACAAGTTGCCAAATCAGACGTCTCGGTGATGATTACCGGGCCTAATGGCGCAGGTAAAGACAAAATAGCCGATATTGTTCAAGCCAACTCTTTATTAAATAAACAACCCTTTATTAAGGTCAATATTGGTGCATTACCAATGGATCTATTGGAAGCTGAACTATTTGGGGCTGAAGCTGGAGCGTTTACAGGCGCGAATAAAGTCAGAATAGGGCGTTTTGAAGCGGCAGATGGCGGCACTTTATTCTTAGATGAGATCGGTAATTTACCCTTATCTGGGCAAGTTAAGTTGTTACGAGTGCTGCAAACAGGCGAGTTTGAACGACTTGGCAGTCACCAAACTCGCAAAGTGAATGTGCGGGTTATCAGTGCGACGAATGCTGATTTAGCCGACGATATTGCCAAAGGGACTTTTCGTGAAGATTTGTTTTATCGGCTCAATGTGATTGAGTTACCTTTGCCGCCATTGAATCAGCGTATTGATGATATTTTGCCGTTAGCGCAGCATTTTGTGGGTGATGGATTTACGTTTGAAAAAACCGCTCAACAGGCCTTGTTAGCCCATGCTTGGTCAGGCAATGTAAGAGAGTTAGAAAACGTGTGTAAAAGGGCGGTGCTACTTGCTACCAACGCTGTTTTAACGGTGGATGACTTGGGGCTATTACCTTCAACAAACTCATCGCTTTCGAATGTGAAAACAAGTGAACCTGTAACAACATCGACTTTTACACCTAAGCAAGGGGTACCATCACAGGAAAATGGTGAGCATACTCAGCAAGCCCCTCAACAAGTGAGTGCCGCTCAAGTTGAGCCTGATAAACAACAGATTGAGCAGGCGTTGCAGCATCACAATGGTGTTATCGCCAGAGTGGCAAAATCCTTAGGGTTAAGTCGCCAAGCGCTTTATCGCAGGATGGATAAGTATGGTTTATCCTCAAAATGATATTCCATAAGCGCTGTGAACATCATAAAAAAGTAAAACGGATGAATAATAAGAGTGAACCGATAAATGAGATACACGCTACAACTGCGCAGTAAGTTAGTACTTGGTAACGTGTTTTCCGTTGCGTTAAGCGGCTTATGCGGTTGGTGCGTGTGGTTTTTTCTTGGCAGTGAACATGTTTGGCTAGCGCTGCTAACGAGCTTGGGCTTGTGTTTTGTGTTAAGCATGTGGTTAACAACTGCACTCAATGACAGCCTGAAAGCATTAGAAGTGGGCTTACTTAATTTTAAAGATAATGAGTTTAGTGTGTCGTTGCATGGTTATGGAGAGCCTCAGTTAGATGCCATTGCTGAGCTTTATAATCAAGCATCCCAAAAGCTGCGAAACGAAAGGCAATTTATTTATCAGCGTGAATTAATGTTGGACAAAGTGATTCAAAACTCGCCCAATATTATGTTGTTAGTTGATGACAATCAAAGGATTATCTATGCAAATGACGCCGCTAGGCATTTATTTAATCAAGGCGTACGTATAGAAGGAATGCTGTTAAATGCACTTATCGCCGAGCTGCCGAGTGCATTAAAGCACGCATTGAATAGTCAGCATGAAGGATTGTTTTCAATTGATGTGAACAATGAGCAATTAACATCGGACGGCAGCGGTAATGAAGAGCTGGAAACCTGGCATATTTCTCGTGGCAGCTTTACTCAAAATAACCAACAGCATCATTTGATTCTACTAAAACAGTTAACTAAAGAGCTTAACCGTCAAGAAGTGGCTGTGTGGAAAAAAGTGATTCGAATTATCAGCCACGAGTTAAATAATTCTGTCGCGCCAATTGCGTCTATGGTTAACTCTGGGCGAGTGTTAACCAAAGATCTTGATAATGAAAAGTTGGCACTTATTTTTGATACCATCGAAAACAGAACCGCTCACCTAAGTCAGTTTATTTCTCATTATGCACAATTTGCTAAGTTACCTTTGCCACGTAAAACCACAGTAGATTGGTCGCAATTAGTCGATCAGTTAGCTGAGCAATACCCGTTTAAACTCACCTCTACTTTGCCAACGTTGAACATTGCGCTCGACAGTGTTCAACTTGAGCAAGTCCTGATTAATCTGCTTAAAAATGCCCATGAGTCAGGCTCAGATACACAGCATGTCACTTTGGATATCGATGAAGTCACTCATCCTGTATCTGGTATTTTGATTGTAGTGGCAGATCAAGGTAGCGGTATGTCCAGCGAAGTGTTGTCTCAAGCCTTATTACCTTTTTATTCAACCAAACAATCTGGTACGGGGATCGGTTTGCCTCTGTGTCGCGAGATTATCGAAGCGCATGGCGGTCACATTACCATGCAAAACAAAGTTGAAGGCGGACTGAGCGTTAAATTATGGTTACCTAAAGAGTCATAGTAAGATTCATTTATGGCAGCTGTTAGTTAGACAGACTTCTGATCATGCCTTTTTTAAACCAATCTTGTAAGGTCTGTAATACCACTGCGGGTGCGCTGTGTTCATCATACCAATTAAGCATCAACTCGCACTGTTGAGCGAAGTTTTGACCGGCAATAAATCCGGTAAGCAGCGCGTGCTGGCTAACCGTTAAGGACTCAAATTGAGTTAGCCTTTCGCTATTTCGCCACAGTAACCAATGACGTTCTCGCTTGTAGTATGGTGCATCTGGATGGGTGTCGGCTTTTAATGCTTGCCAGCTTTCAACTGCGTTACTTTGGCAACTGAAAACTTGAACACTCGGATGAAAACGTAATTGGCAGTTTGGCCAATATTCAGGTGGTAAATGTTGTAACGCTTCAAAACCTATTCTGTCTGCATCTGCAGCATCAAAAGCAACCAGTAAGCGACGTTCAAATTCTGCTATGTCAGCTAAAATAGGATACTGGCTAAAAAATGCATCTTGGCGTAAATATTCAGTCAAGTTATTGCAAAAATGCCTTAATGAGCTGGTGGCTGATGGGTGTGTTTGAATGTACTCTTTCGATAACTTATCGAACAATTCATCACCTAAATATAACGCTAATATTTGATGGTCAGTTTCAAGGGTTTCAGTAAGGCGAGTACGATAAGCATTAGCGTAAATTTCCAAACGATGTTGCGCTGAAATCCCCGTTTGTTGTGCCACTCTGTGGGTTATACTTTGCGGATGTTCAGGAGAGGCCTCAAAGAGCAGATACTGCATAAATTCTTGTTGAATTTTAGCTAGTTTACTCATACTGCAACCTTTCTTTTTGGCAATAACGATTGGGTCTGAAAGGCTGCTGTAGTATGAGAATCTAACCCCGTGGGGGTTAATGATGAACAAGCCAGTGCAGGGTGACCAGGTAAAGTTAATTCAGCAATTTTTTGAGCTTCTAATAATTCTTGGTATAACACTGGAAAATCAGGAATATTGGCATCTCGCTCAATCATGGTACTTATTGGACCAAAGCGTTCAAGTGCGGCTTGATATAGTGTCCACACACTCGGTGGGACTTCGTTGTCATGAGTATCAATCACATATTCGCCATGATCCGAATGGCCAGCTAAGTGAAATTGCTGCACTCGTCTAGGATCTATTTTATTTAAATAATCAAGCGGGTTAAAACAATGATTACGCGCACTGACATAGATATTGTTGATATCCAGCAATATTAAGCAGTCTGCTTCTTCAGCAACTTGAGATAAAAACTCCCATTCGTCCATTGTCGAGTCTTTATAGGATAAGTAACTCGAAACGTTTTCGAGTAATAAACGGCGACCTAAAAAGTCTTGCACGACGTTTATACGTTCAACTACGTGCTTTACGGTTTCCTCTGTATATGGCAAAGGTAATAAGTCATGGCTGTTAACACCATGAATTGAGGTCCAACAAATATGATCAGAAATCCACTTCGGATTAATGTCATTACTGAGTTTTTTGAGAGACTTGAGGTAATCCATGTCTAATGGATCTGTGCTGCCAATCGACATAGAAACACCATGCATCACGACAGGGTATTGCTCAGCGATCGCTTCAAGGTAATAACGAGGTTTACCCCCTGCAACCATGTAGTTTTCTGATAGTACTTCAAACCAATCTATGACTGGTTGATGCTGCAAGATGTACTCAAAATGATCTGTACGAAGCCCTAAGCCAAAACCAATAAAGTCTTGCGTAATTTTCGAATCTGACATGGGCTTTCCTTAGGTTAGTCATAACCTTCATGCTGGTGGAAGACGGATGTTGACTTGCTTGTTATCGAATGAATTTAAGCAAAATAAACGGCTTGGCAATAAGGAGACGAATCTTACCAAGCCATTATTACAACTCGTGTTGTCGATTATGCTTAAAAGTTGTTCAGGCTTGAACGTTAGCCGGTTTTACCGCCGATATCGGCGCATGATTTTGCGGTTGTATTCACAAAGCCTGTGCCTTTACAGCTTGCTTTACCGCCACAGGCATTGTCAGCACCTTTACAATCATTGTGCCCTTTACATACGTTAACACCGTAACAATGGACCAAATCAGCTTTGGTTATTTTACCAACCCAATCATCTTTTATTTTCCCGCCAACATCGCTACACGCTTTAGACGGCATAGCAACAAAACCTGTGCCTTCACAACTCACTTGACCCTTACAAGCATTGTCAGCTGTACCGCAGTCATTGTGTCCTTTACAGATGTTGACGTCATAACAATGGACTAAGTCAGTTTCACCCGCTGTAACGGGAGAGGTATCTGATTCACCTGCAACGACTTGACCAGATAACCCAGCCATTGCCATGGCTAGCGCTGCACCTGATAGTGCGGTTTGTGCTTTAGTATTCATGATATTTCCTTGCATTAACTCATCAGTACAAATTGAGACTTTGATGAGTTAGTGTTTTGCTAATGAGTAAGATCGTAGACACTTCCATGCCTTCCTTTGACTATCTTCCTACTTGTTAAACGATACTATCCGCGGTTATCTGTCTTAATAGCAGGTAGTTATATTGACCGTGGTGGCGTTACAGATATTTCATAAAAATTAATTTGTTATCGAAGAAATAAGGTAAATGACAAGAAAGGATTTTCGTTATTTGCTGATTTTAAATAACTTTTTATTAACAATGCTTGGTTAAACTTTTTCAACTAATGAAGCCCAATTGCTAGGATCTTAGCTAATGAATATCCAATTAAGCCGTCATTGTGGTTAGGAGAGCTCCAATATTGGCCTTAGACCTATTTG
Organism: Shewanella sp. P1-14-1; assembly: GCF_001401775.1. Classification (NCBI taxonomy): domain Bacteria; kingdom Pseudomonadati; phylum Pseudomonadota; class Gammaproteobacteria; order Alteromonadales; family Shewanellaceae; genus Shewanella; species Shewanella sp. P1-14-1. The sequence goes on from NZ_LKTL01000006.1 coordinate 55,130, forward strand.
TTGTTGGATTAACTGATGAGATTAATTGAAGTCGCTGCGATGAGCTGAAATGGGTTTTTATACGTATAAAAAAATGTTTTACTATCCGCTCATTGATTACTGCAAGCTAGGAAGCACCATGCAAACATTACTTATTTGTCTTTTTATCGCCTTATTATTGCCTTATTTTGCTAAAGGCCCCGTTGCTGTTGCGATGGCTAAACTAGGTGGGTATGACAATGCACATCCTCGCGCGCAGCAATCCCAGCTAACAGGACTCGGTGCTAGGGCGCTTGCCGGGCACCAAAATGCATTTGAATCACTCATTGTGTTTGGCATTTGTTGTCTAACGGCAATTGCTACAGACAATGTTAATTCGACAGTGAGTACGTTAGCCATAGTACATGTGGTCGCAAGAGCGGCCTATCACATCTTATATATCAAAGGTTTATCGACCCTTAGATCGCTTTCTTGGTTTGTGGCTATTTTCAGTTCGTTCGGGATTTTTTGGCAGGCGTTTTAGTCGGCACTAAATTCAATTTAGATTAGATTAGCGGATCAATATTGCCAATATGTTAAGTTAAAACAACTTACTTAATTGAACTGATTCAGGTGGCAATGTACTGGTTTTGTTCTCGCTTAAATGATCTCCGTCATCAATGGCTAAGAATGCACATTATCAAATGTTCATAGCAATTTAGCTAAGCCTAGTTGTTTGCACTTTATCAATATCGACAGCCTAGATAGTGGTTAGTTAAAAACGAAAAAGCCGTCAACATTATTGACGGCAAATACTGCAATGGGGTGGTGGCTTTATTCGTATTCAGAAGAGTAGGTTTCAGAATAAGAATGAGAATATAACTCGAATAAAGTACCGAATGGATCTTCTAAATAAACCATTTTATAAGGCTTGCTGTCATCTTCTGGATGATATCGCATGGTTTCCATTCGAGTCTTGCCACCATATTGTCTTACGCGTTCAATGACACCTTCAAAATCATCTGTTTCCAGAGAATAATGAAATAAACCAATTTTTGAGAAGTCGACATGATGACGCTCTTCTCTGTCTTTCATTTCAAATAGTTCGAAACCGACTCCGTCAGTGGTTACCAGGTGGGCAATATTAAAGCCTTTAAACCCTTCGCCAAATACAGCGATACACATGGCTCCAATGGCGGTTTCTTTTTCTTCGATGACAGCAGATTTTCCCATTACGACTTTTAGTCCCAATGCTTTGGTATAAAACTCAATCGCTTTATCCATGTCGCTGACCATAATACCTACATGACTCATTTTCATTTGCTTCACCTTAATAATGTTTGGTTCGTTTTGATGAGTGAAGTATATGGCGATATCGCACTGATTAAAAATTATCAAATTTTATATTTTTAATAATTTTTTGTTATTGATTAGTGGGGAGAGTGGATGATTCACGCCAAAAAACTCACTCACCTTTAAAGATGAGTGAGTGTGCTGTTATGACGCAGTTGGGTAATCAATATAACCAACTTCATTTCCACCATATAAGGTTAATCTTGCATCGGCATCAAATTCAGCGAGTGGCTTGTTGTGTTTAAAGCGTTCCACTAGGTCAGGGTTTGTGACATAAGGCGTGCCAAAAGCAACCAAATCGGCATAGCCTTTGGTTAATAATGTTTGTGCGCTTTCTTGTGTCAGTTTACCAGCGACCATAATGGTATGAGGATATATGGCTCGCATCTCTTGTCTAAAGTGATCTGTTGCTTCTGTGTATTCACCAATATTTTCAGAAAAATGCACATAAGCTAAATTAAGTGGGGCAATTTCTTTAAGCAGCAACTTTGTGACGTCAATAATATCACTGTCAACTTCACTAAAGCCTTCACCTACCAAAGGCGATAAGCGTATTGCGACTTTATTGGCACCTATGGCATCAGCAACAGCGTTGATAATATCCACTGTCAATCTAATGCGGTTTTGTTGACTGCCGCCATATTGGTCCTGTCGCTGATTACTGACTTTACGCATGAATTGGTCGAGTAAATAGCCATGTGCACCATGAAGTTCAATACCGTCAAACCCCGCTTCTATTGCGTTTTTTGCTGCTTGGACAAAATCCGCAACGGTTTGGTCGATATCAGTTTGCGTCATAGCACGAGGTACTGAGGTTTCAACCATGCCATATCCCCCGTCAGCGAGAGGACCATAGACTTTATCTGCTTGTTTTATCGCTGAAGGAGCAACAGGTTGCTCACCAGCAATATCAGTATGAGAGCGTCTGCCAACATGCCAAAGTTGAGTAAAAATTTTACCGCCTTTTTGGTGTACGGCATCGGTGACTAACTTCCAGCCTTCTATTTGCGCTTGTGTATAAATGCCAGGTGTCAGTGAGTATCCTCTGGCCACTGCTGAAACTGGCGTTCCCTCTGAAATAATTAACCCCGCACTGGCTCGTTGCTGATAGTAAGTTGCCATCAATGCGTTAGGCACATCGCCAGGCTGACTGGTGCGTGAACGTGTCATTGGTGCCATAGTCATGCGGTTAGCAAGCCTTGAACCTGCTAAATCAAATTCGGTAAATAACATAACAATTCCTGATGATTGTTGATAAAAATGCAAATTAAAATGAAACACCTAAGGTGATTAGGCGCTTTCTGATTCTGAAAACGTGGGATAATCAGTTAAGCCTTTTTCATTACTGCCAAACAAGGTTTGTGGATCATGATTTGCCCAAGGTTGACCGTGTTTTATCCGTGATGGCAGGTCTGGGTTCGCGACAAATGGTCTACCAAAAGCAATCATGTCAGCCACACCTGATTCGATAGCTGAGATTGCTCGTTCAACGGTGTATTTACCCGCATAAATCAACACTCCGGCAAAGGCATTGCGTATGGCATTTTTAAAGCTATTACTCATAACGGGGGCATCATCCCAGTCGGCCTCTGCAATATGTAAATACGCAATATTATGCTTATTTAACAGCGCAGCTGCAGCAACATAGGTTTGTTCTGGATTAGCATCGACAGTGCCATTAAGTGTCGTGAGTGGTGCTAACCTGACACCAATTTTGTCGGCACCAATAGCTGCAGCCATTGCGCTAATCACCTCATCAAGAAATCGCAGTCTATTCGTTAAGTTACCACCATATTTATCAGTACGGTGATTAGATTCAGAATCAATAAACTGGTTAATCAAATAGCCATTAGCGGCATGAAGTTCAATACCATCAAAACCTGCATTAATTGCATTGCTAGCCGCTTGTGTAAACTCGGCGATCACTGTATCAATATCTGCTTGTGTCATTTCGCGTGGGGTTACCACATCAACAAAACCGGGAGCATGAGTACCATCGTCGATGAAAACCTTGACGTTATTCGCTTTAATTGCAGAGGATGAAATAGGTTGCAAACCACCAATATTTTGCGGGTGAGTAACACGACCAACATGCCACAATTGAGCAAACATGATCCCATTGTTGGCGTGTACAGCTTTGGTAACTTTTTGCCATCCATCTAATTGGGCTGATGAATATATTCCTGGGGTCCAAGCATAGCCTTGTGCTAAAGGGGATATTTGTGTGCCTTCACCAATGATAAGTCCTGCTGAACTTCGCTGAGCGTAATAGGCTGCCATCATTTCATTTGCGCTGTTATCAGGCAAACTCGCTCTTGAGCGGGTCATGGGGGGCATGACAATGCGATTTGCCAACGTAAGTTGGCCTAATTTGATAGGGTTAAATAGTGCTGCTGTCATGATTTTTCCTCGACATTGGGCTAATGAAGGAAATCATAACGGCAAGAACTCATTGCAAAAACAGCAAATGATACAAATAACTTTTGTTAATTATGCAAAAGTAAATACTGTAATTTCAGCGCTACAACTTCATTGAGCGCCAAAACAGTTCAAAACTTGCTTCACGATGGACTTTATCATGGCCCCACTGAGGGTTATCGGTGAAGTAGCGAATCGCAGCTAAATATTGACCATGGCAATTCTCAAGCATTAATGTGATTGGAAAATCGGCAATGATATTCAGTTGCTGACCTTTAGCGATAAGCTCAATAATGAAATGTAAAATACTGTTCATCGCTTGAGAGCGGATTTCGGGATCAATATCAGATGATAAAGAAAACTGCAGGAAAAATTTTTGTTTGGTTGGATTTAACAGTGCCCAATCAATCGCATGTTGCCACAGTTTATTGGCGCTGCTTTTTAATGTCGCTGCGTTATTTACATCGGCTGAAATAGAGTTACTGGTATGAAAATCTATATCAGTAATCAATTGCTCTAAAGAAGCCTCTTTATCATTGATTGGCGATAAGGATTGCGTCATCGAATGGGTAAGCGAATCAGCAAACTCTTGCTTTACCACAACAAAGAGATGATTCAATAGGGCTTCTTTAGAAGGAAAGTGATGAAATAAGGTGCCTGTTGCCACCCCTGCTGTTTTTGCTATTGAAGCCGTGGAAGTGCCATGAAAGCCTTGGTCGACAAACAGTTGTAGCGCGCCATCTAAAATAGCTTGTTTTTTATCTGTTGCAGCAGGTTTTACGGTGGCTGACATACGCGTTTGATTTCCTATGTTGATTTATATTCTTTGTTTTACTTAGGCTTAGAATAAAGTGGGTGAGGATATATTGCACCCACTTTGAACTAACGTAAAAACATCTTCATCAATAGCGCTTGGATTTTTGTACCATAAGGAGGATGAACAAATAAACCAGAATTAAACTTGCCACTTTTAAGGACTGTTTTGGCATGGCTAAACGTCAAAAAACCTTCTTTACCATGATAATGTCCCATGCCTGATGGGCCAATACCGCCAAAAGGTGCATCATCTGCAGCAACATGAAACACAGTATCGTTTATACAAACGCCACCCGAATGGGTGTGCTGAACGATGTGTTGCTGGGTTGAGCTATCAAAACTCATGATATATAAGGCTAATGGACGTTCTCGTTGATTAATATATCCGATCGCATTATCAATATTTTTATAGCTCACAATAGGAAGCAAGGGGCCAAAAATCTCTTCTTGCATCACGGTCATATCATCGCTGGTAGCAGTGATTAATTGAGTCGGTAATTTTCGAACATTAGTATCAATGTTGTATTTGGTTGCAGAGTGGATCACCGCACCTTTTTGTTTAGCGTCTTCCAATGCAGTTAATAAACGCGAATATTGACGTTCATTAATGACATTGCCGTAATCAGGGTTAGAGTCAAAGTCAGGGTACATCTTATTGAAGCGCTTTTGATATTCACTGATGAGTTCATCAACCTTATCTTCTGGGCATAAAATGTAATCAGGTGCGACACAGATTTGGCCAGCATTTAAACATTTACCGTAAATGAGTCGCTCGACTGCTGTGGCAATATCAATATCAGGTGCAATAACAACAGGAGATTTCCCGCCGAGTTCAAGTGTGACAGGCGTGAGGTTATCGGCCGCAGCACGCATAACGTGACGACCTACTGTGGTAGAACCGGTGAAAAGCATATGATCAAAAGGCAGGGCAGAGAATGCCGCTGCTACATCAGCTTCACCCTCAATGACTGCAACTTCATCTTCATTAAAGATTTTTGCCAACATTGCTTTAATCACTTGGTTGGTCGCTGGGGTAAATTCAGACATTTTCAACATGGCTCTGTTACCAGCAGCAATGGCGGTTATTAATGGACCAATGGCTAACATCACAGGGAAATTCCATGGGACGATAATGCCGACAACTCCCAATGGCTGATAGTGAACCGTTACAGATGAAGGCGCGAGAAGTAAGCCCGCATGACGACGATTTGGTTTCATCCATTTTTTAAGGTTTTTCAGCGTGTAATTGATGTTATTTACACATGGCATGATGTCAGAAATCATGGTGTCGTTACTTGAGCGATGACCATAATCGGCAGCGAGAGCAGTAACAAATTGCTCACTTTGCTCCAATAATCCAGCTTTGAGCTGTTCAAGTTTGCTGACTCTTGACTGATAACTAGGTGCTGGCATTGAGTTGTAAGCCTGTCGCTGTAGGTCGAGGTGTTGTTTCAATGAGGTTTGGTGTGTTTCATTGAGCGCCATATTCATCTGCTTCTCCTAGTGTTTTTCTGCAGCCTAGTTATCGTTTAAAATTAAACCGACTGATTAGTCGGTTTAATATGGGCTATAAATCATCAAAAGGCAAGTTTTAGATAATTTGAGTCACAGAAGTTGATACAGCTCAAGGAGCAAATTAGTGTTTTACACTACACTTTTATTAGGAGATAGTAATTAACGTAAGCCACACGAGATTTAAGTATTAATTAAAAATGTGTTGATATTCTGCCTATGGATATTGTCACATTAAGTCTTGTTTAGGCGATATCAGTAACACCTAGTTAGCTGAAAAATTTAATTTTTTTCAATCTACAAGAGGGCGTCACTATGCGTTCACGTAATATATTATGGCCGACTGATTTTTCTGAGACGGCTTCTCATGCTTTGCGATATGCCATCGAAATGGCAAACTTATATCAAGTTGGTATTCGTATTCTTCATGTGGTTGATCAGCCTCTAGGTGATGAGAATTATATGATTCTCGCCATCACACCAGAAGAGTTAGCAAAAAGTATGGAGCAGGCCGCTGCAGATAAAATGCGCGGTTTATTAGCTGAGCTTAAAACTGACTTACCCGTCGAAACCCTAATTCGTCGAGGCGATGCAATTGAAGAAATCGTTGCAGAAGCCAATAGCGGTGATATTGGTATGGTAGTGATCGCTAGTCATGGCCGAACAGGGTTAGCACATTTTCTCCATGACAATGTCGCGGAGGAAGTAGCCAATCAAGCGCTTTGTCCAGTACTGGTTGTGAAATAGTTAGCGTGCACTGCGCTTGATATGTGAGTTGTTTTGTAAAGCGAGAAGTCACGATTAAGCTTATTTAATCGTGACTTTAGCGGATAAAAACGTCTTTATAATGTTATTGGTAGCTAGGCTTAAATCCAATTAGTGGTGTCATACTTTGTCGCCATCATGGCTTTTTCCGATATATATTGCGCATCGCTTTGACTAATATAAGGCAAAGTCATTTCGCCACTGGCTAATCCTAATGTCAGGTACGCATAACCTTTTTGTTTTTGTCCTTGAGTTTGCGTGAGAGTGACATGCTGAACTTTAGTAAAAGGAATGCGCTTCCATTCTCGACTGAACAATCCACTATGTTGCCATACCGCTTCCTCATCAATAACATATCCCCATTGTCGGTAGCGCAAGTAGATAAGCCCACTGACAACAACTGCGGATACACAAATTAGTAGACTTGCTAAGTTGGCGCCCAAAAACAGTGACAAAATCGCAGCGGGAATGAACGGCAAATACCCTCGCCGTAAAAACCAAGCAAAAGCGATTGACTGATACTGACGCGGAACATTGCACGAGCCGCCTGCAAGTCCGGTTATTTTGCCAAGGGTGGATTGTAGCTCTGTGGTTTTGACTGAAGGAATGAGCATGTGCTGTTCAGTTTTTTGCTCAACTTCTTGTCCCTTTACTTGTTTTAAATACACAGTCCAAACATTAAATAACCTTGCTAATACAGGTTGGCTGATTTGTACAAGTTGAATCCGTCTAATCGCTAATGCATCTTGCTGATGTGAAATGACTCCACCACTTCTTTGCAGAGTTTGTTGTCGCTTCTCTAGGGTGAAGGGAAAATATTTTAGTACGGCAGAAAAAATAGAAATCAAAGCGAACAGGCAATATACCAAGGCTATTAATAGTAAAATGATGCTCACTTTTAGAATAATATTGTCACCGCTTAACGTGATAATACTATGCCAAAGTTGTTGAAAAAACGGGATTTCGGCGAGTGTTTCCCATTGTATTTGTCCAAGGATTGGGCCTGCGATAACGGCGAGCCAGATAAGGTTATTCTGATAAAATCCAAATTTGATTAGCTGTAATAAATTGCGCTTAATAATAATGTTCGGCAGTGACTGGCTAGAATTATTTGCTGGTTCTGTATTATCGAATGCATGAGTTCGTGTCGCTAAGTTGGTTACATCATTTTCGCAGCTGGCATCATCATGAACCAATAAAGATTCACTATTGCCGTTTTCCTCAAGACTATTTGCTGTTATCTGTAACAGTTGCTGCTTAATTTTATAGGCGGTATTTGAGTCCACTGCTGCAAGATGTGCTTCATCATTTTTTGAGCCTGCCGTTTCAATGATTAACGTTCCTAGCTTTAAGGGCTTAAAATACAGAGGTTGCTCGTAGCGAATATTTTGGATTTTATTAAATGGGATCTCGTCTTTGCGAGTAAACAGTAGCCCTCGCTTAATATTCAATTGATTATCAATAAGCTTAAAACGGTATTTTTTCCACTGTATAAATGAAAACACAGTTAACGAGATAATCAGAAATAGTGCAGCAATCATTGCAAAGGATAAATCAAAGCCGTTTTTCCAACCTGCGAAGACAATTGGGATCATGGCATAACCATTCGATAAAATGGCTTTTGCAGTCCCGAAACTAAAACTGAGCATGGCCCAAGGTGATAAAGCTTGCCACTGACTAAATTTGCCCATGGATTGCTGATTGGTGCTTTGTTGGGAAGGTTCAGTCATCTTGTTTTTCCGACTTTAGCTTATTTTCAGCGGTTGCTGATTGAGTCGTTTGATGTGAGATAACAGGCTGCTCTGCTGATGTTTGTTGGACTGATGTTTGTTGGGCAGAGGGGATAAACTGTTGTTCGACCTGCATATGCTCTGTGTTGTCTGGCTCAATCTCTGTGTTGTCTGTTTGAAGTTCCGTTTTGTCAGGCTCAATCTCTGTGTTGTTTGTTTGAAGTTCCGTTTTGTCAGGCTCAATCTCTGTGTTGTCTGTTTGAAGTTCCGTTTTGTCAGGCTCAATCTCTATGCTGTCTGATTGATGCTCCGTTTTGTCTGGCTTAATCATTGTGCTGTCTGATTGAAGCTCTGTTTTGACTTGTTCAGGTATTGATTTTTCTTGTTGGTGCGAAGTCGCTCTATGCAGTAAGTGTTGTCTTAGGTGTTCTGCTGTTTCAAACTTCAAGCCGGGTAAGTTAATTTCTGCAGCGCCACTTCCTGCACTGAAGCATTTTAACGTCGCTAAGTTAAACTGTCGCTGAATCGGGTTTTGCGACAAGCTGACATGCTGCAGTCGGCTAAAAGGTAGGGTGGTGGTTTTTACCCACCACAAGCCTTTTCTCATGACAAGTTCATGCTTGAGTACGCCGTAATAGACCTTTTTTGCAGCTAGATACTTCAGTGAGATCCAAAGAGTGCCAATAGACGTTATGGCAGTAATAGCAATCAGGATATCTGCGAGTGGTTGGGTGTGCTGAATATTCATCAGCACCATGATGGCGGTTAGAATGATTAGCACAATAATACTGATTTGAAGCGCGGCTTGTATGGGGTAGCGCTTATCAACGGGAGTTAACGTTAACGCGTTGTATGGTTGCCATTGTGTTGGCTCAAGCTGGCTTTTATCGTCAATTTTTGTCATCTATATGCTCATTGGCTGCAATGTCAGGGTTCAATGTTAGGCTGCAATGTAAAGGGTAATGCTAATCAGACATAGCAGCCTTGTGCAGTAAGTCGAAAAGGTCTTTGGGCACTCATGTAAGTTTAAGTGACTAAAATAGCTTTATATTCATGCAATAATCTTTTACTTTGAAAGTATAAGACAAAGGCTCCTTTGTTGGTATTTAACTATTATTTTCATCAAAAAAGAGGCGAAATTGACTCAAACTGTTTCTAAAGCACATAAAGCATTTTTGCGAAAACTCTATCTTTGCTATTTGATTAGCCAAGATAAACATAATTTATTATCTTTGCATAAAATGACCCAAATGCCCCGCAGAACCATTCAAGATACATTGGCATCAATGTCTGATATTGGTGTGACGGTTCAGTTTATTCAAGAGGGTGAACGTCATAATGCTGGTTATTATAAAATTGATGATTGGGGCCCCATTAACCCGCAATGGTTAGAGCAAAATTATGTGTGTATGACAACACAATTAGAGACGACGATACCTTAATGGTAGTAGGGGATTCCCTCTTTTATCTAGGTCGCTAATTTATCTATTCTTTCCTTGCTGGGGGATGTGCCCGCTGAAATCTGGTTCCTGCCAGCTCGCTTAGCTTGGTATAGGTGTTTATCGGCGATCTCAATAAGCATAGGTAATTGGTTGATGGCACTGCAACTGGTGACAATGCCAATACTGGCTGTGACGTTGACCTTTTGCTGACTTTGAGTAAAGGAGAGTTTAGCAATGTTTTCACACAGCCTTGTTGCTAGGGTACTGGCTTCTTGCTCTTGGGTGTAAGGTAAAAAGATAATAAATTCCTCGCCGCCCCAGCGCGCTAAAATATCGTTTTTTCGTAATGTATCTCTGATTAACGCGGCGACTTTGACCAGCACTTCATCGCCAAAATTATGCCCATAGGTATCATTAATGCTTTTAAAACGATCGATATCTACCATCAAGATAGACGCTGCTTTTTTGACTTGCCTTTCTGTAAATTGAGGCTCAACTAATTGGTAAAAAGCTCGGCGATTATTCAACCTTGTTAACGGGTCCATGTTAGCCATTTTCTCGGCAATTGTTTTTTCGTTTTCTACCCGTCTAAAGCGTTCTGTTAATGCCAGTGCGAGCAGTAATACATCAATAAACACCCCGAGCTCAGCAGCCCTATAAGTAAATTGATTGAATGGGATATAAGCCCAAACGGCAAGACAGGTAATGGCAATCCCGATCATTGACGAAATTGAGGCGATTAAGAAAAATCTTGCTGAGATGTTACCAAAGTTCAGTGACAGTATTCCCAGCACTATCATCAAGCCGCTAAACAGCAGCATTAAATCAAACGCAAAAATGAGCCCTAAAACTCGGTCTTGAAGCACTGCAGCAAGCAGCATTAGTGCCGGAAAGATAATACAGAGGCTCTTGAGAATTTTGTTTAAAGTGGGGAGTTGGAATTTAAGTCGTAAAAAGTGGCAAGCAAACATTATCCCACTGGTGCAAAAGCTGACCATCAGTATCGGGATAGACCATTGTTGCCATATCGGTGAATCTGGCCATAACCATAATGAACCATGGCCGCTATAGGCAAAATTAAGCAGCAAAAAATTCAATAAATATAAACTGTAAAATAAGTAGCTTTTTAGACGAAGACCAACATATAAAATAAAGTTATAAATTAATAACGCAGTGATTGAGCCATACAAAAAACCATAGCTATAAGCATTGAAGGCATTTTTCTTAGCCATTTCCTGCTGGTCGAATAAATACACAGGGATAACCATAGCATCAGGGGTTTGCACCCGAATTAACACCGTGGTTTTACCTGGTGGATAGCGGTAGTTAAAATTAAAACTAGGCTGCTGTGACTCTTGTTGGTAAAACAATGATAAGTCACCTTGGTGCTCAAAATGGATGATGTGATCATCCGCAAACCAAAAACTACTGACTTCATCTAGCCAATAGTTATCGATATGAATGGTTTTTTCTTGTTCTGTTTGGCTGTTATTAATGAGTGTGAGACTTAACCAAACTGGTTTGGCATTGATACCATAATTACTGATATGTTGACTGACAGGACTAAACTGGCCTTGCTGTAATAACGAATATGCTTGTGAGGCATTGAGTCGCTCATCTTCAATATATTGCTTTAGTGATAAACCGATAGGCTTGTTGTGTTTATCAGATAAATACAGCTCTTTGGCGTGAACAGCGTTAGGGTTCATGCAGATAAATAAACAAATAATCAGCGTCAATATCCATTTCATAAATGCGGTCACATGCCATTGTTATGATGTCATCGAGAAATCCATTCATTACTTTTTTACAAAAAAGTAATCCAACTTTATGGCGACAGGGTATAAATCCATATCGCTCTGAGTGAACGTTTTAGCTAAATAAGTATAATATACAAGCCTAGCTCAATTTAGACTCTCATAATATAACTAAGCTTAATATCATAAATGCGTATCAATTTTGTTTATATACTAAAGGATTAGTCACAACGGTCAGGTTAGATGCTGTGCATCATCATAAAGTGATACAAAGGCAGGTTATTTAGCATGAAACAATTAGGATTTGAACTTGTTAACTCTCAACCAGTGAGTTGTACTACTCAGGGGGCTGATGATATCGGTGAAAATCAAACTGCTGAGGCAAGTTTACCTGTTGCGCCCATTACATATTTAGCCAACTTCTTACCTTTACCATTGCAAACTTCACTGCTTCAAGAAGCGAACTCATATCAATTTGAAAAACCGATCGTAACGATATTTGGCAAGCAACATCCTATTCCACGCTCCCAGATCTGGTTTGGTGATTCAGGTTGCGAATATCAATATTCATCACTCATGATAAAGCCACAACCTTGGCCACCTGTATTGCTGAAAGTAAGACAAATACTTGAGTCGCAATTTAATATCATGACCAATGGCGTGTTGGTTAATCGCTATGAAAATGGACAAGATTGCATGGGATGGCACAGTGATAACGAGCCTGAGATTGCTGCCAATTCAGATATTGTATCGTTAACATTAGGAGCCAGTCGTACTTTTGTTATGAGACACATGCAAACACGGCATAAACACGCCATTGAACTTAGCTGTGGCGACTTACTGATCATGCATGCAGGTATGCAAGATGAGTGGCAACACGCCATACCTAAACGCCTAAAAGTGAATGAGCCAAGAATTAATTTTACCTTTAGGCAAATGATTGTGGGATTTCATCAGGGTGGGTAAGAGAGTGAGCAGTAGATAAAGTATACAAGACGTAATCGTAAACTTGTTTTGCCAACTGGATCTTGTTGGGTTGTTGCAAGTTTGATTTTTGAAACGTTAATCAGTAGTCTTCACTTTTTACGATGTAGATAAAAAGAGCTTGTTATGTCAGTTGAACACGTTATTACCGAAAAACTGAACCAATCTTTTAGCCCTGTCCATTTAGACGTGCTTAATGAAAGCAATCGTCATCATGTGCCGCCTAATTCTGAAACCCACTTTAAAGTCGTTGTCGTCAGCGACAAGTTTGATGCTCAGCGTCTCATTGCTAGACACCGTGCTGTCAATGCTGTGTTAGCAGAAGAGTTAGCTAATGGAGTGCATGCGCTGTCGATTAATGCTTATACACAAGAAGAGTGGCAAGCGCTAGACAGTGTGCCAAAAACACCAAACTGCAAAGGTTAATACAGCTTAACAATTAGCGATTAACACATGACCTAAACCTCATCTTTCGTATGGGGTTTTTTATTGCCTTACATTTACTAAACCAAATCTTTTATCTTATTTTTTACATGAGTTATTTTCATATTATTATGGATTAATTGAGTATTTTCTGAGCTTTGATGTGGGATTTATTGGCTATTGGGGCTTGTTTGTCCATTACTGATAGTTTGTCATAACAGTGTCATCAATCATTGTTAAAGATTAATGTAGGCCTGAAATAGGCCTAGCTGCTTGCTGTTAATTTTGATGCTATGATGCCAAAAGATTTCACCCACTTTAAGGAATAAGCAATGCCTTTACTTGATAGTTTCACCGTTGATCATACTCGAATGGAAGCACCAGCTGTACGTGTAGCGAAGCATATGAGCACACCAAAAGGTGACACCATTACAGTATTTGATTTACGTTTTTGCACCCCTAACAAAGATATTCTAAGTGAGCGTGGTATCCATACTTTGGAGCACTTATTTGCAGGCTTTATGCGTGACCATCTTAATGGAGACAATGTTGAGATTATCGACATTTCCCCTATGGGATGTAGAACGGGCTTTTATATGAGTCTTATTGGTGTGCCATCTGAGCGTATCGTTGCTGATGCATGGTTGGCTGCGATGGAAGATGTACTAAAAGTAGTTGAACAAACTGAAATTCCCGAGTTAAACGAATATCAATGTGGCACCTTCGAAATGCATTCATTAGAGCAAGCACAAGATATTGCACGTGCGATTATTGCTGCGGGTGTAAGTGTGAATCGTAATGATGACTTAAAATTGAGTGATGATATTTTAGGGACTTTATAATTGTTGCTAATGATCCCATTAGGTATTTGATAAAAGCGGCTTAGGCCGCTTTGTTTTTTAGTGGTTAATTTTTTATTAAAATACTGTTTTTATTTGTATGAAAACGTTATTGTTATCAGTCAATGGAAGGATTTTGTCATAACAATAAGGGACCGAACTCAACGGTGCCGATGATGTATTTTGGGAGTTAACCATGTCTAAAAGTCAATTCAGCTTGTCTGTAATTGCTTCTGCTGTGCTATTTGTTTGTCATTCAGGTTCAACTTATGCAGCCGCCTCAGTTACAGCTGCGATGGATGAATCAAATAATAGCGTTATTCTCACTCAACCTCAGACTGCGTCTTTGCATTATCGTGATAGTGATATTCCTTTAGCATTATCAGGCATGACTGTATTGCCGACAAACCAAACAACAACAGTGACCCACCGCGGAGCAATTAATGGCGTGGCGGTGACCCAAGACAGAGTCAGCTTTTCTCCTTCTCCTTATGCAGCGCCTCATTTAGTACTGCAACCTAACTTAGTATTACAAGAGTCTATCGCTGCTTTAAGTCTGACAGATGTGACTAAGGGTGGGATGGGCGCATTTGGTCATGTTAATTACACTACAGCGCAAATTAGCCCTAATGAAATGGGGGGCCGAGCCAATATTGAAATTAACGATAATGGCGATGGGCATGTTGGCGCAATTGCCAGCGGCTTGAATAAAGAATATGGCATGTTGCTTGGGGTTGATTATCAAAATACGGCTGAAGAAGTAGGTTTTGCCAGTCAATTTGATAATGAAAAAACGCAAACCGATATCATGTTCAAGATTAATGCTGATAGCTTAGTTGGTGCGCGTAACCCACAAAAAACCGAGTTCATGTATCAGTATACCGACTCTGAAAGTGGTTATTCTAATGTTGGCCTAATTGCACAAGACTGGAACAGTAAGCCCGCTACCCGCTACTCAGCAACTCAAAACGATCAGCAAGAAGGTAAGCGGCATAAGTATCAAGTTAGCCATGTGGTTGATTTAACTGGTGGCACTCAAATGGTGTCAGATTTTTATTATCAGTCCTACGATGAAAAAATCTCGCAACTGAATCGTTTAGAAGGCGTTGCAATTGGTGTAGCAGAGTTGCAAGCCATTGCTGCGATGGATGCCAACCCTTCTGCAACGGCAAACTTAGCCTCAATGCTCGAAGATAATCATTATGCTGGTTATGGTTTACAAACCGAAGGTGTCAGTCAATACGGTGCTCATCAAGTCACCTACGGCGCTTTATATCATTCAGATAAAGCAGAAATGAAATTTGGCCAACAAGATTGGCTCTGGAATATTGATAGAAGTTTATCAAGCGTATCGGTAGATAAAGCGCTTATGGCTTATGTAGATGATGTGAATGTTTTCACGACAACTGCAGATGCAAAGCTAAACTACGGCGCGTTGTCATTTAACCTTGGTGTGGCCTTCGAGAGTGTCAGTACAACTCGTGAAGTTGGAGTGGAAGCTTATGGTGTTGAAGAAGCTGACTTTTCTGATGATGGTTGGATCCCGTCTCTTGAAATAGCTTATACAACAGGTAACTGGAAAGCCGCTTTTGCCGCCAAACAGTCTTGGACTGCTGCATCTGCAGGTAATGCTGAGATGAAAGCGCAAGAGTCAATGCATTATCAACTTGGTTTTACTTATCAAACCCAAGTATTGAATCTTGGTGTTAACTTATACATGCAAGACTTTGATAATCAGCATGTCACTTGTATGTGGAGCATGGCGTGTGATTTCTCACAACGTTATATACAGGTCAATATCGAAGACGTAACAGCAAATGGTGTCGATCTATCTGCAGATTATCAATTTAGTTTTGATTCGTTTGCGATACCGTTATCGGTTCAATATCAGTATAGCCAAGCAGAGTTTGGTGAATCTGGTGTCAATGAGCTTATTGGCCTTTACGTTGAAGGTGAGCAATTACCTTGGGTTCCTGAACAACAAATTGCCTTGAGCACGGGTGTTGTAGTAGGGGACTTTAGCTTTATGACTCAGGCGCTTTATCAATCAGAGCTGGGTTATGCTACGGCAATTTCTGGTGGTGAAAAAATAGATGGCCAGTGGAAAGTTGATATTGCTGCAAATTATCATTTATCGAATGTGCATGAAGTTTATCTACGTGTTGAAAATGTACTTGATGAAAATTTAGTCAGTCAGCAATCAAGTTTAGGTATTACCTCGCAGGGTGAAATGCTGAGTTATGTGGGTTACCAAGCGCGTTTCTAATTAATTTGAGTGTCAGCCTTCCTACCTTACTGTTTTAAAAGCGCTTTAGCATGGGCTATTTTAGCCTATGCTAAACGCTACATTTGTTAACAAATAGATAAAACACTTCTTATATTAATTCTTTTAAAATTAATGCTATAGTGCCCTTGTTACTGAAATATTGCATCGGATCGCTATTTATCGGCCTATTCCACACCCTAAATAGGTGTAATTGTTTAAAAATGAACAATCAAAAATTTCAATCACCTATTATTTTCGTGGCGATAGCGCACATTTTGGGGTAAAATGCGCGCGACCAGCGTGATTGCGATCGCATTTCCGTGATAAATCTGCGCTAGCTCAACACTGAAGTGTTTGTTAACACTTTGTTTTTTTGGGTAGGAACGCGGCGCATTGTCTTTCCTTCAAACGTAGTGCTTGTGGATATGATTACAATAAAGAAAGGATTGGAACTACCTCTAGCAGGTGGCCCAGAGCAAGTTATCCATAATGGCCCAGCCATTAAGAATGTCGCCACTTTGGGTGAAGAGTATATTGGCTTACGTCCAACGATGAAAATCAAGGTTGGCGATAAAGTTAAAAAAGGTCAGGTAATTTTTGAAGACAAAAAGAACCTTGGCGTTAAATATACTGCTTTAGCTAGTGGGACTGTATTAGAAATTAACCGGGGTGCGAAACGTGTACTTCAGTCAGTAGTTATTGAAGTTGAAGGTGATGAAAAAGTCAGCTTTACTCAATACAGTGCTGATGCGTTAAACACGTTAGATGCAGCTGTTGTCAAAGAGAACTTGATTGAATCAGGTCTATGGACAGCTTTGCGTACTCGCCCTTTCAGTAAAGTACCTGCTGTTGACTCAGTCGCTGCTGGTATTTTCGTCACCGCAATAGATACCCAACCACTAGCTGCAGATCCTGCCGTTGTGATTGCTGAGCACAAAGAAGACTTCGCAAACGGTTTGACCCTACTTGCTAAGTTAACTGAAGGCAAAGTATTCCTGGCTAAAGCACCTGGTGCCGATATTCCTTTTGGGAATGCACAAGTTGAAGAGTTTGCTGGAAAGCATCCTGCTGGCTTAGTGGGTACTCATATTCATAACTTACTTCCTGCATCTGCAACACGCACTGTATGGCATGTTGGCTATCAAGATGTGATTGCAATCGGTCAGCTATTTACTCAAGGCGAACTTAACACTCAACGTGTTATTGCCATTGGTGGCCCACAAGCTAAGAACCCACGTTTAATTCGTACGGTCTTAGGTGCAAGCACAACTGAAATTACCGCTGATGAGGTAGAAGGTAATGCTGTACGTGTTATCTCTGGTTCAGTATTAAGTGGTCGTCAAGCTGCAGGTCCTCATGCTTACCTTGGTCGTTATCATCAACAAATCAGTTTGTTGCTTGAAGGCACTGAAAAAGAATTGTTTGGCTGGGCGATGCCTGGTAGCGACAAATTCTCTATTACACGTGCATTCTTAGGCCACTTAAACCGTTCACGTTTATTTAATATGACGACCAGTACTGGTGGTTCTGACCGTGCAATGGTGCCAATTGGTAATTATGAGCGTGTTGTTCCGCTAGACATTTTACCAACAATGCTACTACGTGACTTAGTTTCAGGTGATTACGATGGTGCTGCGGCGCTAGGTGCACTTGAACTAGACGAAGAAGATTTAGCATTGTGTACCTTCGTATGTCCGGGCAAGTATGACTATGGTACATACCTGCGTGATTGTTTAGATACGATCGAGAGGGAAGGCTAATATGAGCTTGAAAGATTTTATCGAGCGTATTGAACCGCAATTTGAAAAAGGCGGCAAGTACGAAAAGTGGTATGCCCTGTATGAAGCGGCTGCGACTGTGTTTTACACTCCGGGTAAAGTAAACAAAGGTAGCACGCACGTGCGTGATAACCTTGACCTTAAGCGTATGATGATTACGGTTTGGGCTTGTACTTTTCCTGCGATGTTCTTTGGTATGTACAACGTTGGCTTACAAGCGCAAGATGCGTTAATTGCTGGCTTTGCTACTCCTGATGTATGGCAAGTTAGCTTATTTAGCTTGTTTGGAACTGAGCTTACCGCAGACTCAGGTGTTGCAGCCTTGATGTGGTATGGCGCCTGTTGGTTCTTACCTATTTACGCGGTGACCTTTGCGGTCGGTGGCTTCTGGGAAGTGCTTTTCGCTTCTGTTCGTGGCCATGAAGTTAACGAAGGTTTCTTTGTTACCTCGATTCTTTTTGCATTAACACTGCCAGCAACAATTCCATTATGGATGGTTGCACTAGGTATTACCTTCGGTGTGGTTGTTGCGAAAGAAGTCTTTGGTGGTACAGGTCGTAACTTCCTTAACCCTGCATTAGCTGGTCGTGCTTTCCTATTCTTTGCTTACCCACTTAACATGTCAGGTGACACGTCATGGGTTGTTGCTGATGGTTTCTCTGGTGCTACTGCACTGAGCCAAGCGGCACAAGGCACATTAGAATATGGCTTAACGCAAGATTGGTGGGACGCATTCTTCGGTTTCATTCCTGGTTCTGTAGGTGAAGTGTCTACCTTTGCTATTTTACTTGGTGGCGCAGTTATCGTTTATACCCGTATTGCTTCATGGCGCATCATTGGTGGTGTGTTACTTGGCATGATTGCGGTATCAACATTGCTTAACGTTATTGGTAGTGATACCAACGCTATGTTTGCAACACCATGGTATTGGCACCTTGTTTTAGGTGGATTCGCTTTCGGTATGATGTTTATGGCGACTGACCCTGTTTCAGCCTCATTTACTAATAATGCGAAATGGGCTTACGGTCTGTTAATTGGTGCGATGGCGGTATTTATCCGTGTTATTAACCCAGCATTCCCTGAAGGCATGATGTTAGCAATTCTATTCGCTAACTTATTCGCACCTTTATTTGACCACTTTGTGGTTCAAGCAAATGTTAAGCGGAGGATTTCACGTGGCCAGTAATAAAGAATCAATCGGCAAAACATTATTTGTTGTTATTGGTTTGTGCTTTGTCTGCTCAATGTTTGTTTCGACTGCAGCAGTATTATTAAAGCCGACTCAACAACAAAATAAATTATTAGATAAGCAAAAGTATATTCTTGAAGCTGCGGGCTTAGTGGATACTAAAGCTGGCAAAGTAGAGAAAGACGTTATCATCGAAAAGTACAATAAGTACGTTGAAGCTCGCCTAGTTGATTTAAAAACGGGTGACTTTGTAGATGGTGATGCTGATACGTTTGATGTTGAAAAAGCAGCGCGAACTCCAGCGACTTCTTTCAAACCTGAAAACGATATTGCTTCTGTTAAACGTGTAGCGAATCAAGGTGTTATATATCTTGTAAAAGATGATAACAATGCTCTACAAACCGTTATTATTCCTGTTAAAGGTTACGGTTTATGGTCAACCATGTTTGCTTTCTTAGCAGTTGAAGCTGATATGAACACGATTCGTAGTTTAGTGTATTACGACTTCACTGGTTCTGGTGAAACCCCAGGTCTAGGTGGTGAAGTTCAAAATCCACAATGGATTGCGAAGTGGGAAGGGAAGAAACTTTATGATGATAATGGCAACTTAGCTATTCAAGTGACTAAAGTTCCAACTATCGCTTCTTCAGTTCACGGTGTAGATGCATTATCTGGTGCGACACTGACAAGTAATGGTGTTCAGCATTCATTAACTTTCTGGTTAGGTGAAGAAGGTTTTGCACGCTTTATCGAAAAAGCACGCAATGGAGGACTTAGCTAATGGCTGATGCTAAAGAACTTAAACAGGTTCTGACTGGACCTATCATTAATAACAACCCAATTGCTCTGCAAATTCTGGGTGTATGTAGTGCGCTAGCTGTTACCGCGAAAATGGAAACCGCTATTGTAATGACATTAGCGTTAACTGCAGTGACCGCATTTTCGAATTTATTTATTTCGATTTTACGTAATCACATTCCAAGCAGTGTTCGTATTATTGTGCAAATGACGATTATTGCTTCGTTAGTAATCGTGGTTGACCAAGTATTGCAAGCTTACGCCTATGACGTAGCTAAGCAGTTATCAGTATTCGTTGGTTTGATTATCACTAACTGTATTGTAATGGGTCGTGCAGAAGCTTATGCGATGAAAACGCCACCTTTAATGAGCTTTATGGACGGTATCGGTAACGGCTTAGGCTATGGTGCAATCCTATTATCAGTTGGCTTCTTCCGTGAGCTATTTGGTAACGGTTCTTTATTTGGTGTTGAAATCCTAAGCAAGGTCTCTGACGGTGGCTGGTACCAACCAAATGGTTTGTTACTTCTTCCTCCTAGTGCGTTCTTCTTGATCGGTATGTTGATCTGGATTATCCGTACTTACAAGCCAGAGCAAGTAGAAGCGAAAGGGTAAGCGCAATGGAACATTATATTAGTCTGTTAATTCGTTCAATATTCATTGAGAACATGGCATTAGCCTTCTTCTTGGGTATGTGTACCTTCTTGGCTGTGTCTAAGAAAGTCACAACTGCGATGGGACTTGGTGTAGCAGTAATTGTGGTTCTTGCCATTGCTGTACCAGTTAACCAAATCATCTATCAAGGTTTATTAGCACCCGGCGCACTCGCTTGGGCAGGTGTACCTGATGCAGATTTGAGCTTCTTGAAGTTCATTACTTTCATCGGTGTTATCGCTGCACTCGTACAAATTTTGGAAATGGCGTTAGATAAGTACTTTCCTCCTTTGTATAACGCGTTAGGTATTTTCTTACCATTGATTACCGTCAACTGTGCGATTTTTGGTGCAGTATCATTCATGGTTGAGCGTGACTACAACCTAGGTGAGAGCTTGGTATTCGGTATCGGCTCAGGTATTGGTTGGGCATTAGCAATCGTATTGTTAGCCGGTCTTCGTGAGAAAATGAAGTATTCTGATGTGCCAAATGGCCTACGTGGTTTAGGGATTACCTTCATCACTTCTGGTTTAATGGCGCTAGGTTTCATGTCGTTCTCAGGTGTCTCTCTTTAAGAGAGACCTTACGACGTATTACTTTGAACCTTAAAGGATAAGTTAATGGATATTCTTAACGCTACTCCAATAGATGTATATCTAGGTGTGAGTATGTTTACTGCAATCGTTTTGATCTTAGTATTAGTGATCCTATTCGCTAAATCTAAGCTGGTTGCAAGCGGTGATATCACTATCTCAATCAATGATGATAGCGACAAAGCAATTAAAACAGGTGCGGGAAGCAAGTTACTTGGCGCATTAGCTGATAACGGTATTTTCGTATCAAGTGCCTGTGGTGGCGGTGGCTCTTGTGGTCAGTGTCGTGTGAATGTGAAATCAGGTGGTGGTGATATTTTACCGACCGAGCTTGATCACATCAGTAAAGGTGAAGCTCGTCAGGGTTGTCGTTTAGCCTGTCAGGTTAACGTTAAAACTGACATGGATATCGAACTTGATGAAGAAATCTTCGGCATCAAGAAGTGGGAATGTGAAGTTATCTCTAACGATAACAAAGCAACCTTCATTAAAGAGCTTAAGCTACAAATTCCTGATGGCGAATCAGTGCCTTTCCGCGCTGGTGGTTACATCCAAATTGAAGCGCCAGCTCACCATGTTAAATATGCAGATTTTGATGTACCTGCAGAGTATCGTGGCGACTGGGAGCACTTTGGCTTCTTCAACCTTGAATCTAAAGTTGATGAAGAAACTATTCGTGCATACTCAATGGCTAACTACCCAGAAGAGTTTGGAATTATTATGTTGAACGTGCGTATTGCTACGCCGCCTCCACGTAACCTAACTCTACCTTGTGGTAAAATGTCTTCGTACATTTGGAGCCTGAAAGAAGGTGATAAAGTCACTATTTCTGGTCCATTTGGTGAGTTCTTCGCAAAAGAAACTGATGCTGAAATGGTGTTTGTTGGTGGTGGTGCTGGTATGGCACCAATGCGCTCACACATCTTCGATCAACTTAAGCGTCTTAACTCTAAGCGTAAGATGAGCTTCTGGTACGGCGCACGTTCTAAGCGTGAAATGTTCTACGTAGAAGACTTTGATGGCTTAGCTGCAGCAAATGAAAACTTCGAATGGCATGTTGCGTTATCTGATCCGCAAGAAGAAGATAACTGGGACGGATACACGGGTTTCATTCACAACGTATTGTATGAAAACTACCTACGTGACCATGATGCGCCGGAAGATTGTGAGTTCTACATGTGTGGACCTCCAATGATGAATGCTGCTGTTATCGGTATGCTTAAAGACTTAGGTGTTGAAGATGAAAACATCTTACTCGATGACTTTGGTGGCTAATGTGCTAATCGCAAATGATTAGATATAATCCTAAAAGACATTGAACGTCATAAATTGCAGCTTGCTGACACGGAGGTCATCTTCGTTAAGTAAGCTGCATTTTTTTATGTTAGATAACCCTAATTTGAAGTTTGAGATGATTAATATTTCTTTTAAAGCACTGCTTGTATCTTTGGTTGTATTACTTCTAACTGCTTGTGGAAGTGAAGACGATATTGTGTCGTTATCGGGCAATACTATGGGAACGACTTACCACATCAAAGTGGTGAGAAATGATCGCTTACCGACCACCCAACTATTGCAAGCGGAAATCGACATTGCGCTTGAGTTAGTGAATGACCAAATGTCGACTTATCGACCTAAGTCAGAATTGTCTCGTTTCAATAAGCTGTCAGTAAACCAAAGCATCACTGTTTCGGAAGATACCATCAAGGTATTTAAAGAAGGGGTACGATTATACAATGTGACAGGTGGTGCGTTAGATATCACATTAGGCCCACTGGTTAATCTTTGGGGGTTTGGGCCAGACAAGCGCCCTACGGAAATACCAAGCCAAGAAACCATTGATATCGTTAAAGCAAAGGCTGATATTCATGGCTTTACCATTAATGGGCTAAAGATTACTAAAACTAACCCCGACTTGTATGTGGATTTGTCTTCACTTGCTAAGGGTTATGGCGTAGATAAAATAGCTAACTTACTTAATAAGTATCAGGTAGCGGGTTACTTAGTTGAAATTGGTGGTGAGATCAGTGTTAAAGGTGTGAAGGATGATGGTTCGCCTTGGCGTATTGCAGTTGAAAAGCCAACGACTGAGGGTGGCGTCATCCAGCAGGTCGTAGAACCTGGCAATATGGCTTTAGCTACATCAGGTGATTACCGTATTTATTATGAAGAAGAGGGTGAGCGATTCTCGCACCTCATCGACCCTAGAACGGGTTACCCAATTAAACACAAGTTAGCTTCAGTCACAGTATTACATCCTAGTAGTATGACTGCTGATGCGTATGCTACGGCAATGATGGTACTGGGTACCGAAGCGTCATTGGCACTTGCTCATGAGCAGAACTTACCAGTTATGTTGATTGAGAAAGATGACGACCATTACGAAGTCTTTTATAGTGAAGCTTACGGGCCTTATATTCAGTAAGTGGCGATTAAGCTTTATTGGCAATACAATGATAAAGAAGTATAAGTGAGAAATTATGATGAGTACCTTTATAGCGGCCTTTGTCGTGTTGTTATTATTTTTCCTATTAATGTCTGTTGGCTACATTATTAAGCGTAAAGCTGTAGAAGGCAGTTGCGGTGGTCTTGGTGTTCTTGGCATCGAAAAAGCTTGTGATTGCGATGATCCGTGCGATAAAAGAAAACGTCGAATGGCGGAATCTGAGCGTGAAGCTAAGCTAAATCAGAACCGTATTATTTAACCTTTATCTCATCGCGATACTCAAAGCGATTTAGCGGATCTAGGTTAATTAAATAGCCCAATGAGGTTTATCTCATTGGGCTTTTTTATGTCTGAAATAGTTTGTCATCTCATTCGATACAAAATTTACAAAAATCTTTTTAGGTAACATTTTACGATTAATCTGTGATCAAGCGCATGTAGCGTTTTTGTATTTTTAACCTATAACCGTGATTCCATTGAAGTTAACGGTATTTAAACTAAAGTGAAACTAGTTAATAACCTAAGTTGTAATGATAATGATTATCACTAATCAAGTGTATGATTTTAAAGGGTATTTGTAATTAATGAACGTATGTACTATCCTGTTGGAAATTGATCCAGATCAATCTTGAATTAAAGGACAGAATTATGAAAGGCCACCCTAAAGTAATTAGTCAGCTGAATAAAGTGCTGACGTGTGAGTTAACTGCCATTAACCAGTATTTCCTACATGCACGCATGTTCAAACATTGGGGTTTAGAAAACCTGAATGAAAAAGAATACAAGAAATCGATTCAAGATATGAAGCATGCCGACAAGCTAATTGAGCGTGTGTTATTTCTGGAAGGATTACCCAATTTACAGCAACTCGATAAGTTACGTATTGGTGAGCATTGTGAAGAGATGCTTGATTGTGACGAGCAAGCGTTAACCGAGCAGCTTGTCGTACTGAAAGAAACCATCAAGTTGTGTGAAGCAGAGCGTGACTATGTGAGTCGTGATCTACTTGAAGATTTACTCGAAGATGAAGAAGAACATCTTGATTGGATTGAGTCTCAAAAAGAACTAATCAATCAAACAGGTATTCAAAATTACCTTCAATCACAAATTAAAGATTAATAGGAATTTAACATGAAAGGTCATCCAGAAGTTATTGCAGCGCTAAACGCACTATTAACCGGTGAATTGTCGGCGATGGATCAATATTTTGTTCATGCTCATATGTATGAAGATTGGGGATTTGATGAGTTATACACTCGTATTCTTCATGAATCAGACGATGAAAAAGCGCATGCTGCCAAGTTAGTACAACGTATTTTATTCTTAGAAGGTACTCCAGACGTTGCGAGTCGTGAAGCACTCAACATAGGTAAAGATGTTGAAGAGATGCTGAAAAATGATTTGAACTACGAGTATGCCGTTGCTGATCATTTACGTGAAGTCATTGCACTTTGTGAAGAAAAAGAAGATTTCCAAACTCGTGAAATCTTAGAAGTATTATTAGATGATACTGAATCAGATCATATGTACTGGTTAGAAAAACAAATTCGACTGATTGATCGTGTTGGATTACAGAACTATTTACAGACGAAAATGTAAAAAGTCACTGGTATTAACAAGCCCAACAATGTTGGGCTTTTTTGTTTTTATACTAAGTTACTTGGTGAAAAAGTCACTATAAAAGGGCTTAGATAAATAATGTGTAACAGACATCTCCGTAACTAAATCACCATGTTAAGTCGCAAACGCTTGTTGAAATAGCTAATTTCGGTTCATTGATAAGCAGATTTGATTCAAATATCAGCGTTACTAGTGTTATTATACGACACTGTTTATTTATACAGTGATTTTATCCATCTGCTATGATAAATTAATTAATCAGTTAATGAGCTAGAAAGAGCTTGCTTGAAAATGGTCCGTAAAATTATTCATATCGACATGGATTGTTATTTTGCAGCGGTGGAGATGAGAGATTTTCCAGAATTGCGTGGCAAACCCTTAGCTGTGGGGGGCAGAAGCGATCGCAGAGGCGTGATCAGCACGTGTAATTATGAAGCTCGCCAGTTTGGTGTACGCTCTGCTATGTCGAGTTATCAGGCGTTAAAATTATGCCCAGATCTCACTTTAGTGCCAGGTCGAATGGATGTCTATAAATCAATTTCCGTACAAATTAGAGCTATCTTTCATCGCTATACCGATTTAGTTGAGCCTTTATCTTTAGACGAAGCCTACCTAGATGTCACGGACTGCCATGCTCACAAGGGTAGTGCCACTTTAATTGCTAAGGCGATTCGTCAAGAAATACTCGATGAAACCGGGTTAACAGCATCAGCAGGTGTTGCGCCCATTAAGTTTCTTGCCAAAATTGCTTCAGATTTAAATAAGCCCAATGGGCAGTATGTTATCCCTCCTGAAGATATTAACGCCTTCGTAAAGCCATTAACGCTGAATAAAATTCCTGGCGTGGGTAAAGTGACCTCGGCAAAGCTAGCCGCCCTTGGTCTAACAACTTGTGAAGACGTGCAACATTACCCAAGTGATAAACTGATTGCAGCATTTGGTAAATTTGGTCGAGTTCTGATTGAACGTGCGCAAGGTATCGATAATCGGACAATCAGCCCCAATCGAGTCAGGAAATCGGTCGGAGTTGAAACCACACTAGCACAAGATATCTTTACGCTTGAGCAGTGCAATAATGTCATGCCGCAGTTAATTCAAGAACTCATTGCTCGAGTTCACCGCAGTGCAAAGGATAGGCAAATTCATAAGCAAGTGGTTAAGCTTAAGTTTAATGATTTTAAACAGACCACGATTGAACACCGTAGTGATGAAATATCATTGAACCTGTTTCATGATTTATTAAGCCAAGCTCTAGCGCGAGCAAATGGCAGGGGGATTCGTCTAGTCGGCGTGTCGGTCGGATTAGCTGATATTGAAATTGATACCAAGGATAAACAGTCGAACACTGAACAACT
The DNA here is from genome assembly GCF_001401775.1 of Shewanella sp. P1-14-1. Lineage (NCBI taxonomy): Bacteria > Pseudomonadati > Pseudomonadota > Gammaproteobacteria > Alteromonadales > Shewanellaceae > Shewanella > Shewanella sp. P1-14-1. Next base: position 81,826 of record NZ_LKTL01000006.1, read on the forward strand.
TGATTTAAACTTTTAAGCGGATGCGTATTTTACTGACTACTCGCTTCGCTTAAATGAAAAAGGCTGCCTTTCTCAATGAGAATGGCAGCCTTTTTGACGTTTTTACTAATTAGTCTTTTGCTGGAATACGTTCAAGTACCGCAAGCAGTAACTCCCAGTATTGTCCAACGGTTGTGATATTAACCATTTCATCAGGACTATGCGGGAAGCGAATTGTAGGACCAATAGATACCATATCCATAGTCGGGTAGGGTTCTTTAAACAGACCACATTCAAGACCTGCGTGGATCACCATGATCGTAGGGTCTTTTTTATAAATGTCGTTATAAGTGTCACGAACTATCGCCATTACAGGTGAGTTATTATCAGGTTTCCAGCCAGGGTATGCGCCTGAAAGTTCGATACTTGCACCTGATAAGTTAGCTAATGCTGTTAACTGAGTTTCGATTTCTTCACGACCGGAGTTTATTAACGAGCGGATAAGGCATAGGACTTCTACAGACTCATTTTCAGTGTTGATAACACCGACATTCAGTGATGTTTCTGTTACGCCTTCAACTTCATCACTCATACGCATAACGCCATTCGGGCAAGCATGAAGTAAGTCAATTAAGGTATTCTGCGCTTCTTCGCCGATGACCTTTTCTGGTGTCTCGATTGATTCAAGTGTCAGTAACATGTCAGGATCGGCAATCGATAGCTCTGCACGTACTAAGGCTTGGAACTCAGTAATCGCTTGTTCAAGTTTTACTTGGTTTTCACTAGGTAACATAAAGCTGATATTCGCTTCACGAGGAATCGCATTACGTAATGAACCACCAGTAAAGTTGACTAATTCAAGTGCTAAATCGTCCGCATAAATGAATAGGAATCGTGCTAATAATTTATTCGCATTACCACGACCTAAATGAATGTTCACACCAGAGTGACCACCTTTAAGTCCCGACAAGGTTAATTTGAAGCTAGCATTGGTTTGCTCAGGGGCTTGCCACGACATCGGCACGCTTATTTGCGCATCGACACCGCCAGCGCAACCCATATAAATTTCGCCTTCCTGTTCAGAATCGGTATTAATTAAAATATCAGCATCAAGCATGCCTGCTTCGAGTCCAAAAGCGCCGGTCATGCCAGCTTCTTCATCAATAGTTAACAAGACTTCTAATGGGCCGTGTTTAATGTCATCAGCACCTAACACTGCAAGAGCTGATGCCATACCGATACCATTATCAGAGCCCAATGTGGTGCCGTTAGCTTTTACCCATTCACCATCGACATAGGCTTCAATAGGGTCTTTTTCAAAATCATGAACTTTGTCTGCATTCTTTTGCGGCACCATATCAATATGGGCTTGAAGTACCACGACTTTTCTATTTTCCATGCCTGGGTAGGCTGTTTTTTTGATGATAAGGTTACCGACCTTATCTTCAATAACGCTAAGATTTTTTGATTTTGCCCACTGTTGAATGTGCGCACTTAAAGCATGTTCAAACTTTGATGGATGCGGGATAGAACAAATTTGTTCGAACCATTGCCATAGTGGCTGAGGGTATAATTGATTAATCGCTGTCACGGAGACTCCCTTATAGTTATGAGGTGGGAATAGATGAACCACAGTTTACCATAATGATTTGTACAGACAGTGATCTGGATGATTTGATTGTTCGAAACCTGACTAAAATCTGTAAATAAATATTAACCATTTTACAGAGTAAAAATATGTACTTTGCTCACTTATAGCCGCTATTATCAATGGATATAAAGCGCACTAAATTTCTCATACCTTACATAATAAAAATCAAAAGGAAGGCTCATGTTGCAAGCAAATGTTGTCGATGTAAAAAATGAAGATGCGATATTTGAAGGACAAGGCTGGGATGCCGTCATTGTTATCACCACTGACTTAAATGACATCAAACAAGATGAAATTAAATTGTTAGCCAGTCACGGCAAACAAATTGATAACCGTATTGGCCAAAGTGCCACCTTATTATTTGCTCCGGGGTTAGCGGGTGGAAGGTTAATTATTTCCCCTGTAAGCGCAGCGTCTAATGAATACAGTGATGTTAGCGTGTTTGCTAAAGCGGCTAGAGAAGGGCTTGCTATTGCAAAAAGTGCAGGCGCAGTTAAACCGTTATTAGTTGTTAATCAACAAAACCAAAGCCGCTACCAATATGCTCAACAAGTGTCAGCTTTAGCTTGTGGTCAAGAGTTATGGCAATCACTAGAGTTAAGAGAGGCGACTCAAGCTGAAGGGCAATCTATACAAGCATCAGTCACTGAAATTGGCTTGTTAACCAGTCAGTCTGAAGGTCATTCATTTAGTGATCTAATCAATGCTGTTGAAGCCGGTAAAATTTTAACTCGAGATCTGTGTGGTACAGAGCCTGAAAGAATGGCCGCCCCAGCTTTTGCTGATTATTGTGTTGATGCATTCACAGGATCTGGTTTATCTGTATCTGTAATAGAAGAGCAAGAAGAGCTTGAACGTGATTACCCATTACTTTGTGCGGTTGGACGGGCTTCTTTCTCGGTGCAAAGGCATCAACCACGCGTTGTCAAAGTTGAGTATGTGGGTGAAGGTACTATCGAAAAAACCTTATTCTTTGCTGGTAAAGGGGTGATCTACGATACCGGTGGTGCTGACATTAAAGTTGCAGGTGGTATGGCTGGCATGAGCCGAGATAAAGGTGGCGCTGCGGTAGTCGCAGGTTTAATGAAAACATTATCTATTCTAAAACCAAAAGGGCTGCGAGTCGTGGCCGAATTAGGGTTAGTCAGAAACAGCATTGGCAGTAATGCATTTGTCCCTGATGAAATTATTAAAAGTCATGCAGGTGTCAGGGTTCGCATTGGTAATACCGATGCAGAAGGGCGCCTAGTGTTGGCTGATTTATTGTCACATTTACGTATAAAAGCGACGACTGCAGTCAACCCTCAATTATTTTCTGTGGCAACATTAACTGGGCACGTAGTACGTTGTTACGGCGGTTATACCGCTGTTGTAGAAAATGCTGTAGCAAAAAAAGTGGGTATTAGCCAAGACTTAGAACAAATATCAGCCTTATGGGGTGAATCATTTGAGGTTTCAAGGTTGCGAAGTGATGACTTTAATAAAGTGAATAATATTTCTGGAGAAGGCGAATTATTATCATCCAATAATGGCCCATCAGCCATTACTGCTCGAGGACATCAATACCCTGCTGCCTTCTTAATAAATGCATCAGGCCTTGATAATCATGGGTTGAATTCGTCACAACCTATGCCGTTCGCTCATATTGATATCGCAGGTAGTGCAACAGAAGGACACCCTTTATATGGCAAACCGACAGGTGAACCTTTGGTAACTTTATTACAGAATGCGATAAAATAAGTATCTAGTTGTATTATTTTTGTTCAAGCACAATATGTAGTGGCTTTGTCACTTAGGTGACAAAGCTTAATATTTATAAAATGACTAAAAACTGTAATAAATTTCCCTTTTTAAGGTTTTTTTTAAATAATTAAAATAATACTTGTAATTAAATTACATTTTGGTATTATTGTTCTCGTTGAAGAGCAACGGTGCTTTTCAATTCTAGTTAATCCAGGATGGATAAAGTCTCCAAGGAATCGAGTGATAAGTTGTCTCAACGGATTGAGAAAAGTAAGTTCCAAGGAACCGAGCCCAGCAAGACTAGGTTTTAAACAACTTTATTTGGAGTATTTACTATGTCTTATACAGGCAATCAATATATTTATTGGCAAAACACTTGGTTAAGTTCTAATGCTTTAGCTGGTGGTTTATATGCCATGACCTTCAAGGGCTAACCCATCCTTGATTGTAAGTTTGACCCGTATCAACCCTTTTTTCTGTCGTCTTTTAGGCGAATTTAGACAAACGATAAATTAGTTCTCTATTGCTAATTTATATTGAAGTTTTATCACTTAATTGTGATGCAGTTTTCCTCTCCCCATACTGGAAAACTTTTTAACTTGTCAGCCTGCTCTTTGAGCAGGCTTTTTTTTTGCCTGCCTAACACGTCTTACTTCAAATCAAACGATTAAATTGTCTTTCTTACAAATATGAGTGTTTATAGTGTGAACATGGCTATACGCCATATAAATACCTATAATCGCGTTCATTAAAGTGTCATATTTTGATGTGCTTTCAGTCCGTTATTTGACCTTTAGCCCAATTAAATCACGCTTATTAACTCCCTTTTTTAAGGATTTACGTTTCATGTTAGAGAAACTGTTCAAGCTAAAAGACAATCAATCTAGTTTAAAACAAGAAGTTATCGCAGGTATAACCACCTTTTTGACAATGGCTTACATTATTTTTGTCAATCCAATGATGTTAGCTGATGCAGGCATGGATCAAGGTGCTGTTTTTGTTGCGACTTGTTTAGCCGCTGCAATTGGTTGTCTTATTATGGGGTTGGTCGCTAATTATCCTATTGCTTTAGCTCCTGGAATGGGATTAAACGCCTTTTTCACATACACAGTTGTAGGGGAAATGGGTTATAGCTGGGAAACAGCACTCGGCGCAGTGTTCATGTCTGGTATCTGTTTCTTAGTATTGTCGCTGGTAAAAATTCGAGAGTGGATTGTTAATAGTATTCCGATGAGTTTACGACTTGGTATTGCCGCAGGTATTGGTCTTTTTTTAGCTTTTATTGGCTTAAAAGCAGCGGGAATAGTCGTGGCGAGCCCAGCGACCTTAGTTACCATGGGAGATATTACGTCGTTTCCGGCTGTGATGGCGGCACTTGGTTTTTTCCTCATTATTGCAATGGTACAACGTGGACTTAAAGCATCGGTTATTTTGAGTATTTTCATTGTTACCATTCTTGGTTTGATTTTTGGTGATGTCACTTATGGCGGCATTGTGTCTATGCCGCCTTCAGTTGCGCCGACATTCATGAAAATGGACCTGTCTAGCGTACTGGAAATCAGTATGATTTCGGTGATTTTTGCGTTCTTATTTGTCGATTTATTTGATACATCAGGTACGCTGGTTGCAGTTGCTCAGCGTGGTGGCTTTTTAGATGAGCAAGGCCGCCTTCCAAGAGTCAAGCGTGCATTAAGTGCTGACAGTTTGGCGACAGTGGCTGGTGCGACTTTAGGTACATCAACAACAACCAGTTATATTGAAAGTACAGCTGGGGTGAGCGCTGGTGGAAGAACCGGCTTAACTGCGGTTGTCGTTGGTCTTTTGTTTATTCTTTCTTTGTTTTTTGCCCCGTTAGCTGGGATGGTTCCGGCTTATGCGACTAGTGGTGCATTATTTTATGTTGCCATTTTAATGATGTCTGGTTTAGTCAATGTGGAATGGGAAGATCTTACAGAAGCAGCACCAGTGGTGATAGTGTGCTTACTAATGCCATTGACGTTTTCTATCGCTAATGCGATAGGTTTTGGCTTTATCTCATATGCCGTCATTAAGGTATTAACGGGCCGCTTTAAAGATCTTAACTTAGGGATTTTATTCATTGCATTATTGTTTTTAGCTAAATTCATTTATGGCTAAAATGGTATGTAGCAGTCGTTATCGCGTGTAAAGCAATAATCGATGGCTTTGTTATGTTTATATTAAGGGTTATGTAATGCATAGCCCTTTTTTGTGCGTCATCTAAAATTTAACAGTGAATATATTTATCCCTAGTAATGGATAGCTGTTATTTTCTGTATTTATTAGGTATAAAAATCTTTCATTAAACAATTTTTGTTGGGATAAGGTACAAATGGGTTACCAGCGGATCGTAATCAAGTTAGGCACCAGTGTGCTCACATCAGGCAGCAGAAGCCTTGATAAAGCGCATATGGTTGAATTGGCTAGGCAAATGGCTTTGTTAATGCGCTCAGGCGTTGAAGTCGTATTATGTACTTCAGGCGCAATAGCTGCCGGACGTGAACATCTGCAATACCCCGTACTTCCCGATACGATGCCCAATAAGCAATTGTTAGCAGCCGTAGGGCAAAGCCAGCTGATTTTAGCTTGGTCTGAATTGTTCAGCATATACGGTCTGCATGTCGGACAGTTATTACTGACTCGTGCAGACTTGCGAGATAGAGAGCGATACCTTAACGCTAGAGATACGCTCAACGCCTTGCTAGATAATAATATTATTCCAATCATTAATGAAAATGATGCGGTTGCGACTAACGAAATTAAAGTTGGCGATAACGATAATTTATCCGCTCGCGCAGCACTACTTTGTGACGCAGATTTATTAGTGTTATTAACTGATCAAAAGGGGTTATTTGATGCTGACCCTCGAACCAACCCTGATGCCAAGCTTATCTCGTCGGTAAAAAATATTGATGCTGATTTACGCTCGCTCGCTGGCGGGGCAGTTTCAGGGTTGGGCACGGGAGGAATGGCGACAAAGCTCGAAGCGGCTGACATTGCTAGACGTGCAGGCATTGAGGTCGTTATAGCTTCTGGGCATCATCTCAATGTCATCACAAAAGTGGCCAATAAAGAACCCGTAGGGACACATTTTAGTGCTATTGATAATCCACTGGAAAGTCGCAAACAATGGATTTTAGCAGGTCCAGCTTCAGAAGGGCGCTTAGTGTTAGATTCAGGCGCATCAGTTGCCGTCACACAAAACGGTAGAAGTTTATTATCAAAAGGCATTATAAAAGTAGAAGGCAAATTTGAGCGTGGTGCGCCGATAATGTTAGTCGATGAAAAAGGTAAAGTACTCGCAAAAGGGATGAGCCGATATTGTGCAAATGCTTTAGCTTTAATCGCAGGTAAACACTCAAACGAGATAGAAAGTTTACTCGGTTATAACTATGGCGTGGCCGTGGTACATCGTAATGACATGGTATTACTAGATGAATAATTTACAGGACGAAAAAATGTCGAATCAGCAATATTTGCAAACATTAGGTCAGCAAGCTAAAACTGCAAGTTTTCAACTAGCTAATCTATCAAGCCAACAAAAATCAGCACTACTACATTGCATCAGCGAACAACTGACATTGAATACCGATGCGATATTATCTGCCAATGCTAAAGATGTCGCAGCAGCTAAGCAGAATGGGCTAACTGATGCGATGATTGATCGTTTATTACTTGATAAACCAAGATTGGCAGGCATTATCGCGGATATTGATAATGTCATTAATCTAGCTGATCCTGTTGGTAGTGAGTCGGCAAGTCAATTGTTAGATAATGGCTTACGCCTTACCCAACGCCGAGTCCCTTTAGGTGTCGTTGGGGTTATTTATGAAGCACGTCCCAATGTGACAGTAGATATTGCAGTATTAGCACTTAAAACGGGTAATGCCGTTATCTTGCGTGGCGGTAAAGAAACGCTCACCTCAAACCAAGTGTTAAGTGATGTCATTCGCCAAGCCCTGCGAATTCAAGGTTTGCCAGAAGATGCTGTGCAGCTGATTAATTCAACCGATCGTGAACTCGTAACTGGCTTACTGACATTAGATCAATATGTAGACATGATTATTCCTCGTGGTGGTCAAACTTTGCAGCGCTTATGTGCTGAAAAAGCCAGTATTCCTGTCATTTTAGGTGGGATTGGTATTTGTCATTTATACCTGGATAAAATGGCCGATCTCAGTCGCAGTGCAGAAGTGATCATTAACGCGAAAGTACAACGCCCTACAGTATGTAATGCGCTAGATACTTTGTTGATTCATGAAGCGGTTGCTGCAGAATACTTACCTAGATTATTTGAAGAAATGGCCGCATTAGGGGTGAGTTTTTATACCTGTGATAAAACCAAAGCCTTAGTTGATAGTCCTGCTTTTGAGCTACATTCAGCAACTGATGAGAGCTATTCTACAGAGTGGTTATCCTTGACCTTAGGTGTCAAAGTCGTCAGTAATATTGATGATGCTATTGAGCATATTAGAAAGTATTCAAGCGGACACTCAGAAGCCATTTTATCTGATGATATACATGCAACGACCCATTTTTTGAATGAAGTTGATTCTGCTGCTGTGTATGTCAATGCCAGTACTAGGTTCACCGATGGCTCTCAATTTGGCTTAGGAGCTGAAGTTGCCGTAAGTACACAAAAGTTACATGCCCGTGGACCAATGGCGTTGGATGCATTAACGACCTATAAATGGCTTGCAACTGGCGATTACACAGCAAGAAAATGATTTGGGGTTTCGACTTCGTTTTTATACAAAAAGCACTTCGGTGCTTTTTTGTTTTAGCAATGTGGAAAAGCTAATGGCTTGAATGCAGAAAGTAACTGCTAGATCTACATATTATAAATAAGGTGGCTGGGCATAGGAGGGATAGAGAGCCTTAAATAAGTCGCATAACCCCAAACGCACAAGCTGGCTAAAGTCATAAAGATGGCAACGATGCGAGTTGCTTGAACATATTCTTTTAGCAATGGAAAGTATTTGTCTTGAGTCTTATTTGTAAAATACACCGCAGGGAATACAAAAACACATAGGTACATCGCTGGAAATTGTGTCGAAATATCGCCATTTAACAGTTCGTAGAATATGATTAATGCAGTGACCACTAAACTGCTAAGCCTTATTTTTCGCTCAATCGTATCGCTTAAATTCCAACGTGGCATTCCCATTGCCCAGTTCTCCATGTAGTTGAATATTTGTACAATATATTAGTAGCAAGTAATGATGAAGCAATCAACTATCAATAAGAGGATGTACCAGTTGAACGTTAGCTTAATCGAGCTTATCGCTGTTTTATTACGGGTTATTAGCTTTTAGTAATCGAGGTAATAATTTTTGCAGCATTAAGCCCGTCAAAATAAAACATAAGCCAATGTAGGTGCTAATGGTTATGTGCTCTTTTAAGATAACAGCAATAAGGCCAACAGATAATACAGGCGTTAAAAAAACCAAGGTGGTAATGTTCGCCGTTTTCTGTGTTGTTTTAAGTGCCATTAGCCACAACACGAAAGTTAACCCCATCTCGAACAAACCAACATACATGCCAGCCCCTAGAGCTTGCCAACTGATGGATTCAATAGGTTGGTGTAACATCATTGCCACAGTGACAAATGGTAAACCAATTAAGAAACTGAGCAACAGGCTAACGATTGCATCACCATCATCTTTAGTATTAATAACCCAATAAAGGCACCAAATCACAGTGCTACTTAATACAAAGGCTATCCCTGTAGGGCTTTCGAAATTAAATTCACGGATATTACCGCCAGTGGCAATAACATACACTCCGGCATAAGCGATGATTGCCGCAACAGAATCTATCTTAGTGAGCTTATGACCTAATAAAGGCACAGCTAATATCGGTAATAAAATTGCCCAAGTATAGTTGAGTGACAACGCTTGTTGCGCTGGTAGAAGATCATAAGCTTCAAATAACACATAGTAATAAAGAAAAGGGTTTAACAGTCCCGTAAACAAATAAAATAACGGACGACGTTTCAATTGCTTTGAGATTAAAGTGAGTTTTCCTTGAAAGGTGACAATAATGCCAAGAGCAAGTATTGATGTCATCACGGCAACAAATACAAGTTGCAATGGGGTGAAGTAGCCTAATGCAATTTTGAATGCTGTGGCGACAGTTGACCAAAGTAACACAGCCAGCAGGCCATATAGGTATGCGAGAGTAGTATTTGACACGGCCTTTCCAGTGAAATGATGAGGTTGCTATCGGTTAATGTGAGGATTGTATGCAATATGCAAAAGTGGTGCACGGTTTATTTATCGATCCTTAATATATTTTTAATAAAAATTTCGATCTTCCCCCTTGTAATTCAGATCGCTGTCCCAATATATGCATTAAGGCTGATATGAGAGGCTAAAAAATTAGGACTTGAAATTAATAATCCTGACCCCATATCAACAACCATAAGCAAATTAGTAACACTAAAATTTATATTTCGGAGATCCTCATGGGCAAAATTATTGGTATTGACTTAGGCACAACAAACTCTTGTGTAGCTGTCCTTGATGGCGACAAAGCTCGCGTAATTGAGAATGCTGAAGGCGAACGTACTACTTCTTCTATCATCGCATACACTGAAGATGAAACATTGGTAGGTTCACCAGCTAAACGTCAAGCGGTTACCAACCCAACTAACACTTTCTTCGCGATTAAGCGTTTAATCGGTCGTCGTTTTAAAGATGACGAAGTTCAACGTGACGTAGACATCATGCCTTTTAAAATCATTGGTACAGACAATGGTGATGCATGGGTTGAAGCACACGGTAAGAAAATGGCTCCACCACAAGTTTCTGCTGAAATCTTGAAAAAGATGAAAAAGACTGCAGAAGACTTTTTAGGTGAAGAAGTAACAGAAGCAGTTATTACTGTTCCTGCATACTTTAACGATTCACAACGTCAAGCAACTAAAGATGCTGGTCGTATTGCTGGTCTTGATGTTAAACGTATCATCAACGAACCAACTGCTGCTGCACTTGCTTACGGTATCGATAAGAAACAAGGCGACAACGTTGTTGCTGTATACGATTTAGGTGGTGGTACTTTCGATATCTCTATCATTGAAATCGATAGCAATGACGGTGACCAAACGTTCGAAGTACTTGCAACTAACGGTGATACTCACTTAGGTGGTGAAGATTTCGATAACCGTTTAATTAACTACTTAGCTGATGAGTTCAAAAAAGAACAAGGTCTAGATTTACGTAATGACCCATTAGCAATGCAACGTGTTAAAGAAGCGGCTGAAAAAGCTAAGATTGAACTTTCAAGCACAACTCAAACTGAAGTTAACCTGCCATACATCACTGCTGATGCAACAGGTCCTAAGCATTTAGTTGTTAAAGTGACTCGCGCTAAATTAGAGTCTTTAGTTGAAGATCTAATTCAACGTTCTTTAGAGCCGTTAAAAGTTGCGTTAGCAGATGCAGACTTATCAGTATCTGACATCAATGAAGTTATCTTAGTTGGTGGTCAAACACGTATGCCTAAAGTACAGGCTGCAGTAACTGATTTCTTCGGTAAAGAGCCACGTAAAGACGTTAACCCTGATGAAGCTGTTGCAGTAGGTGCGGCAATTCAAGCAGGTGTTCTTTCTGGTGATGTGAAAGATGTCTTGTTACTTGACGTAACACCACTTTCATTCGGTATCGAAACTATGGGTAGTGTAATGACTCGTCTAATCGAGAAAAACACCACTATCCCAACAAAAGCATCGCAAACGTTCTCAACTGCTGATGACAACCAAGCTGCTGTGACTATTCACGTATTGCAAGGTGAGCGTAAGCAAGCGAGCTACAACAAATCTTTAGGTCAATTTAACCTTGAAGGTATTGAGCCAGCTCCACGTGGTCAGCCACAAATTGAAGTTGTATTCGACATTGATGCCGATGGTATCTTAAACGTGTCTGCAACGGATAAGAAAACGGGCAAAGCGCAAAACATCACCATCAAGGCAAACTCAGGTTTATCTGATGAAGAAGTAGAGCAAATGGTTCGTGATGCTGAAGCGCATGCTGATGAAGATGCTAAATTCGAAGAGCTAGTTCAAGCACGTAACCAAGCTGATGGTATGGTTCACGCTACGAAGAAGCAAATCGAAGAAGCGGGTGACGCATTACCAAGCGAAGACAAAGAGAAAATTGAAGCTGCAATGGCTGAAGTTGATACCGCAACTAAAGGTAACGACAAAGAAGCAATTGATAAAGCGACACAAGCATTAATGGAAGCATCTGCTAAGTTAATGGAAATTGCTCAAGCAAATGCACAAGCACAACAAGGTGAAGCGCCTGCACAAGATGCTCAAGAAGCTAAGCCTGAAGATGACGTTGTTGATGCTGAGTTTGAAGAAGTAAAAGACGACAAAAAGTAAGCTAAATTTTTAGTTAACTTTCAGGCGGGCGTTGGGAGAAATCTCTAACGCCCGTTCGTACAATACCTGCTTGAGAAAACTGAGATTATGTCAAAGCGAGATTATTACGAAGTTCTTGGTATCGGTCGTGATGCCAGTGAACGAGAAATCAAAAAAGCCTATAAACGTTTGGCGATGAAGTTTCATCCAGACCGTAACCCTGGCGATCAAGAAGCTGAAGCAAGCTTTAAAGAAGTAAAAGAAGCTTACGAAATTCTCACCGATGCCAATAAAAAAGCGGCTTATGATCAATTTGGTCATGCTGGTGTAGATCCTAACCGTGGCGGCGGCCATGGTGGTGCAGGCGATTTCGGTGATATCTTCGGTGACGTGTTTGGCGATATCTTTGGCGGCGGACGTCGTGGCGGTGGTCAGCGTCAAGCTGCTCGAGGCAGTGACTTACGTTACAACCTTGAACTTTCGCTTGAAGAAGCGGTTCGTGGCCTTACAAAAGAATTACGCATTCCTACGTTAGCATCTTGTGATAGCTGTGACGGTAGCGGTGCTAATAAAGGTTCTTCAGCAACGACTTGTGGCACGTGTCATGGCCAAGGCCAAGTACAAATGCGTCAAGGTTTCTTTGCTGTTCAGCAAGCCTGTCCAACTTGTCATGGTCGCGGTAAGATCATTAAAGACCCATGTAAGAAATGTCATGGTGAAGGTCGTGTTGAAAAGAGCAAAACCTTATCAGTTAAGATCCCTGCTGGTGTTGATACTGGTGACCGTATTCGTTTATCTGGTGAAGGTGAAGCGGGTGAGTTTGGTGCACCTCCTGGAGATTTATATGTTCAGGTTAGTGTACGTGACCATGCAATCTTCACTCGAGATGGTAATAACCTTTATTGTGAAGTGCCAATCTCATTCAGCAAAGCTGCATTAGGTGGCGAAATCGAAGTTCCGACCTTAGATGGCAAAGTGAACCTTAAGATCCCAACAGAAACTCAAACGGGCCGTATGTTCCGTATGCGTGGTAAAGGGGTTAAGTCTGTACGCAGTCATGCCGTTGGCGATTTGCTGTGTAAGGTGGTAATGGAAACGCCTGTTAACTTAAATGAGAAACAAAAAGAATTACTTCGCGAATTTGAATCGACCTTAACAGGCGAGTCAAAGAAGCATAGCCCAAAGGCTGAAGGATTCTTTGATGGTGTTAAGAAGTTCTTTCACGATTTAAATAGCTAATTGTGATTAACTGAACTCACTCATTGAGTATCAAAAAACTGCTTACTTCGGTAAGCAGTTTTTTTTTGATTTTCGAACAGCGCTTCCTTGCTTTGTTGCCTTAGATGAAAAGAGGCAGCAATAGAGCCGTGCATTTAAACCGCGCTTTGGTTTAAAATAATGCATATAAATACAGAGTTATCTCACCAATAAGAATTATTTTAAAGGATATAAAATGAACAAGTTAGTGCCGCTGTTATTTATTTCGCTGTTGATGTCAGCGTGTGCCACCCATAAATCTCCCACTGGTCGTAGTCAAATGTTGTTATTTGATAAAAATAAAATGAACCAGATGGGTGAACAATCTTTTGCTGCCATGAAAAAATCTGAAAAAATTAGTCAAGATAAGCAAAAAACGGCATATGTAAATTGTGTTGCCAATAGAATAACAGCGGTACTACCTGACCAAACCCAGCAATGGGAAGTGGTACTTTTTGACTCAAAGCAGGTAAATGCTTTTGCTTTACCTGGTGGATACATTGGTGTTTATGCCGGGTTACTTGAGGTCGCTGCGGACCAAGATCAGTTAGCAACTGTCGTTGGCCACGAAGTTGCACATGTTCTTGCTCGACACGGCAATGAGCAAGTCTCTCGCTCACAGATGACGAACACGGGTATTCAACTTGCTGACGTTGCTTTAGGTGCTGGTGGTGTCGCGAATAAAGATTTGTATATGGCGGGACTGGGTTTAGGGGCACAAGTTGGCATTTTATTGCCGTTTGGACGAGATCAAGAAAGTGAAGCTGATGAGCTGGGCTTAGAGTTAATGGCTAAAGCGGGTTTTAATCCAGCAATGAGTGTCACTTTATGGCAAAACATGGCCAAAGCGGGTGGTGAGCAAGGGCCTGAATTGTTTTCAACTCACCCGTCACACTCTACACGAATAGCTGATTTACAAGCACTTCAAGACAAAGTATCCCCGTTATATCTGGCTGCAAAAAAACAGTCATTGCCCCAATGTAAATAAGGCTTATGAAAAATAGTCAATATCACCGCAGATTAGCCTACATCAGGTGGTAAAGTGTGCTAAACTGCCCCGCAAATTTTAACTGATGAATTGAGAGTAAATAAGTTATGTCAGAGTTCAACACAATGGAACAGCAAGCAAGTTATGGTGTAGGTCGTCAAATGGGTGAGCAACTTGCAGCTAACTCTTTCGAAGGTATCGATATCCCTGCTGTACAAGCTGGTCTAGCGGATGCGTTTGAAGGTAAAGAAAGCGCTGTTGCAATGGAAGACTTACAAGTGGCTTTCACTGAAATCAGCCGTCGTTTACAAGCTGCTCAAGAAGAAGCTGCTGCAGCTGCTTCTGCAGAAGGCGAAAACTTCCTAGCTGAAAATGCTAAACGTGACGAAGTTACTGTGACTGACTCAGGTCTTCAGTACGAAGTGATTACACAAGGTGAAGGTGAGAAGCCAACACTTGATTCTACTATTCGTGCACATTACCACGGTACTTTCATCAACGGTGACGTTTTCGATAGCTCTGTTACTCGTGGTGAGCCAGCTGAATTCCCAGTGTCTGGTGTTATCGCTGGTTGGACTGAAGCATTACAACTAATGCCAGTTGGTACTAAGCTTAAATTATTCGTTCCACAACACTTAGCTTACGGCGAACGTGGTGCTGGTGCTTCAATCCCGCCATTCTCGGCGTTGGTATTCGAAGTTGAATTATTAGCAATCGTTTAATGATAAACGCCTAAGTTAATCTTAGGCGTTTTTGTATCACTGGGAGAAAGACATGACTGCAAAAGTAAGAGTCGCTGTTGTTGGTGCCAGTGGCCGTATGGGTCGCACATTGATTGAAGCTGCTAAGCAACATGAAATGATTTATTTAGGTGCCGCAGTTGAGCGTAAAGGCTCTACACTTATAGGTGTAGATGCTGGTGAACTCGCTGGCGTTGGTACTATGAATGTCGCGATTACAGATTCATTAGACATAGCATCAGAACACTTTGATGTATTAATTGATTTTACCTCGCCAGAATCGTCTCTTGTTCACCTTGAATGGTGTTCAAAGAATAATAAAGCGATTGTGATTGGCACAACAGGTTTTAATCATGCTCAAAAAGAAATGATTAACGCCTTTGCCGAGCAAACCCCTGTTGTTTTTGCCCCTAATATGTCTGTTGGTGTGAATTTAACCCTAAAATTATTAGAGTTAACCGCTAAAGTGATGGGTGATTACACTGATATCGAGATAACCGAAGGTCATCATCGATTTAAAAAAGATGCTCCTTCAGGTACGGCATTAAAAATGGGTGAGGTAATAGCCGACACTCTAGGTCGTGATCTTGAAGAATGTGCTGTTTATGGTCGTGAAGGTATGACCGGAGAGCGTGATAGGAATACGATTGGCTTTTCTACTATTCGTGCCGGCGATATCGTTGGTGACCACACAGTGATGTTTGCTGATATTGGTGAACGAGTAGAAATAACCCATAAAGCGACCAGTCGAATGACATTTGCTAATGGTGCAATGCGTGCAGCCTATTGGTTATCCGATCAGGATTCAGGCTTGTATGACATGCAGCAAGTATTAGGTCTCAATTAATATTTAAAAAAACCACCGTTGGTGGTTTTTTTTTGGAAATTATTTTTCCCAAAATAAAATAACTAAGCATAGACGCTTTAACTTAATTCATATAAAATCGCTGGAATTTGCCAAAATTTTGTAAATTGGTGGATTTGTAAAAATTAAATACAAATAATTTCAGTGGCTTGGCTCTTATTTTTTGGAGGTCGCGTTGACACAGTCTGCCTTACTCGTACTCGAAGATGGAACCGTTTTCTCTGGCACAGCAATTGGTGCCGATGGACTCACTGTTGGTGAAGTAGTATTCAATACTTCAATGACAGGCTATCAAGAGATTCTAACGGATCCGTCATATTCTCGCCAGATCGTAACTTTAACTTACCCTCATATTGGTAATACCGGCACAAATGATGAAGATACTGAATCTGATTCAGTTCATGCTTGTGGTCTTATCATCCGAGATTTACCTCTATTAGCCAGCAACTTCCGTAACCAACAATCATTAAGTGATTACTTAAAATCAAATAATGTTGTCGGCATAGCGGATATCGATACCCGTAAATTAACCCGTATTTTACGTGAAAAGGGTGCGCAAGCCGGTTGTATTATGGTTGGCGATATCGATGAAGCTAAAGCATTAGCTGCAGCAAAGGCATTCCCTGGTTTAAAAGGCATGGACTTAGCCAAAGAAGTGACGACTGAGTCTACTTATCAATGGCGTAAAGCTAGCTGGCGTTTAGTTGGCGGTTTACCTGATGAGACACCAGCATCAGAACTTAAATATAAAGTTGTTGCTTTCGATTACGGTATTAAGCGTAACATTTTACGTATGTTAGTTGACCGTGGTTGTGATGTGACTGTGGTACCTGCTCAAACTTCTGCAGCAGAAGTATTAGCAATGAATCCAGATGGTATTTTCCTGTCAAACGGTCCAGGTGACCCAGAGCCATGCGATTATGCGATTACAGCCATTCAAGAAATTCTAAAGACTGACATTCCAGTGTTTGGTATTTGTTTAGGTCACCAGTTACTTGCATTAGCATCTGGGGCTAAAACATTAAAAATGAAGTTTGGTCATCATGGTGCCAACCATCCTGTCAGCAATATCGAAAAAGGTAATGTGATGATCACCAGCCAAAACCATGGTTTTGCTGCTGATGAAGCGACGTTACCAGCGAATATTAAAGTGACACATAAGTCATTATTTGATGGGTCATTACAAGGTATTCACCTGACTGATAAACCTGCGTTTAGTTTCCAAGGGCATCCAGAAGCGAGCCCTGGACCGACGGATGCATCACCTTTGTTTGATCATTTCATTGAATTGATTGAGCAATTTCGTCAAAACACTAAATAGTTAGGTCACTCGGAGAAGATAGAAGCAATGCCAAAACGTACTGATATTAAAAGCATTCTAATCCTAGGCGCAGGTCCAATCGTCATTGGCCAAGCGTGTGAATTTGACTATTCGGGTGCGCAAGCGTGTAAAGCGCTGCGTGAAGAAGGCTATCGAGTTATTCTAGTTAACTCAAACCCTGCAACCATCATGACCGATCCTGAGATGGCCGATGCAACATATATCGAGCCTATTCATTGGGAAGTGGTACGTAATATTATCGCTAAAGAAAAGCCTGATGCGATTTTACCTACTATGGGTGGTCAGACTGCGCTTAACTGTGCACTTCAGCTTGAAGCTGAGGGTGTGCTAAAAGAGTTTAATGTCGAGATGATTGGTGCGACAGCTGATGCAATTGATAAAGCTGAAGACCGTAGTCGTTTTGACACCGCAATGAAAGCAATTGGACTTGAATGTCCACGTGCCGGTATTGCACATACAATGGAAGAAGCTTACGGCGTTTTAGACCAAGTTGGCTTCCCTTGTATTATCCGTCCGTCATTCACTATGGGTGGCAGTGGCGGTGGTATCGCTTATAACAAAGAAGAGTTTGAAGATATTTGTTCGCAAGGTCTTGAGCTTTCTCCTACCAGTGAATTATTGATCGATGAATCATTAATCGGCTGGAAAGAATACGAAATGGAAGTGGTTCGTGACCGCAACGATAACTGTATTATCGTGTGTTCTATTGAAAACTTCGACGCGATGGGTGTGCATACTGGTGACTCAATTACCGTTGCTCCAGCACAAACACTGACTGATAAAGAATACCAGTTAATGCGTAATGCTTCTTTAGCAGTACTGCGTGAAATTGGTGTAGAAACAGGTGGTTCTAACGTTCAGTTTGGTATTTGTCCAAATACTGGTCGTATGGTTATCATCGAAATGAACCCACGCGTTTCTCGCTCTTCTGCATTAGCATCTAAAGCAACGGGTTTCCCAATTGCGAAAGTGGCCGCTAAATTAGCAGTAGGCTTCACTTTAGATGAGTTGATGAATGATATTACAGGTGGTCGAACTCCTGCATCATTTGAACCTGCTATCGATTATGTTGTAACTAAAGTTCCTCGCTTTAACTTTGAAAAATTTGCTGGTGCGAATGACCGTCTTACAACACAAATGAAGTCTGTTGGTGAAGTGATGGCTATTGGCCGTACATTCCAAGAGTCTTTGCAAAAAGCACTGCGTGGTCTAGAAGTTAGTCGCACAGGCTTTGACCCAATTGTTGATATTGCGTTACCTGAAAGCATGCAGCAAATCCGTCATGAGCTTAAAGAACCAGGTGCTGACCGTATTTGGTATATTGCGGATGCATTCCGTGCAGGTTTAAGCCGTGATGAAGTGTTCAAGCTAACGAATGTTGATCACTGGTTCTTAGTTCAGATTGAAGACTTAATTGCGCAAGAAGCGAAAGTTGCTGAAGTGGGTATGTCAGGTCTTGATCAAGCATTCTTACTGAAACTAAAACGTAAAGGTTTCTCTGATGCTCGCCTAGCGCAAATCTTAGGTGTTAGCGAAACAGAAGTGCGTAAGATTCGTGACCGCTTTGATATGCACCCTGTATATAAGCGTGTTGATACCTGTGCTGCAGAATTTGCAACAGACACTGCTTACATGTACTCAACATACGAAGAAGAATGTGAAGCTGCGCCATCAAATCGCGATAAAATCATGATCCTTGGTGGCGGCCCTAACCGTATTGGTCAAGGCATTGAGTTTGATTATTGTTGTGTTCACGCAGCGTTAGCCTTACGTGACGATGGTTACGAAACCATTATGGTTAACTGTAACCCAGAAACGGTTTCTACGGATTATGACACGTCAGACCGCTTATACTTTGAGCCAGTAACCTTTGAAGATGTGCTTGAAATTGTTCGCATTGAAAAGCCAAAAGGCGTTATCGTTCAATATGGTGGTCAAACACCTCTAAAATTAGCACGTGCTCTTGAAGCGGCAGGGGTACCGATTATTGGTACAAGTCCTGATGCAATCGATCGTGCTGAAGACAGAGAGCGTTTCCAGCAAGCAATTCAACGCTTAGAAATGAAGCAACCTGAAAATGACACTGTAACAACAGTTGAAGGTGCGGTTATTTCTGCTGAGCGTATCGGTTACCCATTAGTTGTTCGTCCATCTTATGTACTTGGTGGCCGCGCAATGGAAATCGTGTATGACGAGCAAGACTTACGTCGCTATTTCAATGAAGCAGTGAGCGTATCTAACTCATCTCCAGTATTGCTAGATAGATTCCTTGATAATGCAATCGAGATTGATATCGATGCGGTATGTGATGGCGAGATTGTTGTCGTGGGCTCTATCATGGAGCACATTGAGCAAGCGGGTGTTCACTCAGGTGACTCAGGTTGTTCTTTACCTCCTTACAGTTTAAGTGAAGATGTTCAGAACCGTATGCGTGAGCAAGTTGCTAAATTAGCAATGGAGCTAGGCGTTATTGGTTTGATGAACGTGCAATTTGCTGTTAAAGACGATGAGATCTACATGATTGAGGTTAACCCTCGTGCTGCTCGTACAGTTCCATTTGTCTCTAAAGCAACGGGTGTACCATTAGCGAAAATCGCTGCACGTGTGATGGCTGGTCAATCTTTAGCTGAGCAAAACTTTACTAAAGAAGTGATTCCACCGTACTTCTCTGTAAAAGAAGTGGTATTACCGTTCAACAAGTTCCCTGGTGTAGACCCAATGCTTGGCCCTGAGATGCGCTCAACGGGTGAAGTTATGGGTGTAGGTGAAACTTTTGCTGAAGCGTATGCAAAAGCACAACTAGGTGCGACAGCTGAAGTACCAAAATCAGGTCGAGCATTATTATCTGTACGTAACAGTGATAAAGAGCGTGTTGCCGAGCTTGCTGCTAAGTTAATTGAACTTGGTTACCAAATCGATGCTACACACGGTACTGCCGTGATTCTTGGCGAAGCAGGAATTAACCCTCGCTTAGTTAACAAGGTACATGAAGGACGTCCTCATATTCTTGACCGTATTAAGAATGATGAGTACACCTACATTGTTAACACGACTGAAGGTCGTCAAGCAATTGAGGATTCTCGTCAAATTAGACGTGGTGCACTTCGCTACAAAGTGAATTACACGACAACGCTTAATGCTGCTTTTGCTACTTGTTTAGCACATTCAGCAGATGACAGAAATAATGTGAATTCGGTACAAGAATTACATGAGCGAATCGCTAAAAATTAATTTTATTTAATTTATTGATGATTTGATTAAAAAGGCTGCATTCGTGCAGTCTTTTTTATTACTATTTTTTGACAGTCAGTAGTAAGTATTCTCAAGTTTATGTAAGCTTAAGGCATCATCATTAGATGCATCCTCAACGCAAGACACCGCATCATTTAGACTTATTGTTATAAAGATCGTGCGCTATGCGAATTAATCGAGATTTAACTGTGTTGGTTTTGTACCAGCACGGGGTGCTTTTGTTTTTAAAGGAGACATAAGACATTATGAATACCGTCCCTATGACGATTATCGGAGCTGAGCAGCTGCGTAAAGAATTAGACGAATTAAAATTTGAACGCCGCCCACAGATCACTTCTGCTATTGCAGAAGCACGTGAATTGGGTGATTTAAAAGAAAATGCTGAATACCATGCTGCTCGAGAAGAGCAGGGAATTTGTGAAGCTCGTATTCGTGATATTGAAGGCAAGCTATCAAATGCCCAAATCATCGATGTGACCACGATGCAAAATACTGGTCGTGTTATTTTTGGTACAACAGTCACCATTTTAAATATTGATACTGATGCAGAGTCAACCTACCGTATCGTAGGTGATGATGAAGCGAATATTAAAGAGAATTTAATTTCAGTAAATTCGCCAATTGCCCGTGGACTGATTGGTAAGAGTGTCGATGATGAAGTGGCTATTACAACGCCAGGTGGCACAGCAGAATATGAAATTACGGCTGTTGAGTACATCTAAGCCAGAATTAATATCAATATTAATTACGACTTAAGATTGATATTTTATAGTAATAAAAAAACCACTGATTAACAGTGGTTTTTTTAGGTCAAAATGAACATTTGAATCGTATTGAAGCAATATGAACATTTAAACCGAGTTGTTTGACGAAATTACTTTGCTTTTGGAATGGCAACTTTCATTTCAGCAGACTGACGGAAAATAACTAAGGTGTGTCCGATAAGCTGTATTTTGGTTGATTGAGTTTCGCGAATAATCGCGTCAACGACAGCATTTTTAAGCTCTCTATCAGAAGAGCCTACTTTCACTTTTATTAGTTCATGATGAGTGAGTGCACTATCAATTTCAGCCAGCACACCTTCGGTCAAACCATTAGCACCCAGCAGCACCACTGGCTTAAGATTATGCGCTAAGCCTTTTAAATGCTGTTTTTGTTTGGTTGTTAAGTTCATTTGTACCAACTTTTTGAATGTTACTGTTGAAAAACGGCTATTCTACCCTTATATAAGCTTTATGTAACTCCAAATCGTTACGGAATTTAAATGGCAACGAAAAAACGTTCGGCAAGTTCAAGCCGATGGATGCAAGAACATTTTGACGATCATTACGTTAAACTGTCACAAAAGCGAGGCTTACGCTCTCGAGCTGCATTCAAGTTGGAAGAAATCCAACAGAAAGATAAATTGATTAAACCAGGTATGACAGTGGTTGATTTAGGTGCAGCGCCTGGTGGCTGGTCACAGATTGCTGTTAAATTGGTTGGAGAAAAAGGCAAGCTTGTTGCCTGTGATATTTTACCAATGGATCCAATTGTGGGAGTTGACTTTTTACAAGGTGATTTCCGTGAAGAGAAAGTACTTGATGCTTTACTTGACCGTGTTGGTGAGGATAAAGTGGATGTAGTGCTTTCTGATATGGCGCCTAATATGAGTGGTTCAGACGGTGTGGACCAACCTAGGGCGATGTATCTTGTTGAATTAGCATTAGATATGTGTCATCAAGTATTGGCATCTAATGGTAGTTTTGCAGTTAAAGTCTTTCAGGGGGAGGGCTTTGATGAATATATGAAAGCAGTTCGACAAGCTTTCACTACAGTTAAAACACGAAAACCAGATTCATCGCGACCACGTTCACGTGAAGTGTATATAGTGGCGACTGGTTACAAGTTATAGTAGTCTAACGATTAATTATCGTGGGTCTTTAAGAGGTCTAGAAATTTGAGTGACATGGCAAAAAATTTAATTCTCTGGGTTGTCATCGCCGTTGTGCTGATGTCAGTTTTTCAGGGTTACTCCCCCTCTTCTTCGTCATCGCAGAAGATGGATTATTCCGTATTCTTAGATAGTGTCCGTAATGGCAATATCAATTCGGTTGAAATTAAGAGTGATCAACGAACTATTGAAGGGATCAAGCGTTCTGGAGAGAAGTTCACCACTATTATGCCAATGTATGACCAAGATTTAATTAATGATCTTGATCGTAAAGGGATTTCAATGAAAGGGCAGGAAGCTGAAGAGTCTAGTTTCTTAACCCAAATTTTCATTTCTTGGTTCCCAATGCTGCTATTGATCGGTGTATGGATATTCTTCATGCGTCAAATGCAAGGCGGTGGTGGTAAAGGCGCAATGTCATTTGGTAAAAGTAAAGCCAAATTGATGAGCGAAGACCAAATTAAAACGACTTTTGGTGACGTTGCAGGTTGTGACGAAGCTAAAGAAGACGTGAAAGAATTGGTTGATTACTTAAAAGAACCGACACGTTTCCAAAAATTGGGTGGTCGTATTCCGACGGGTGTGTTACTTGTGGGCCCTCCGGGTACAGGTAAAACCCTACTTGCTAAAGCCATTGCTGGTGAAGCTAAAGTACCGTTCTTTACTATTTCTGGTTCTGACTTCGTTGAAATGTTTGTCGGTGTTGGTGCATCTCGTGTACGTGACATGTTTGAGCAAGCGAAAAAGTCAGCACCTTGTATTATCTTTATCGATGAAATCGATGCCGTAGGTCGCCAACGTGGCGCTGGTGTGGGTGGTGGTCACGATGAACGTGAGCAAACATTGAACCAAATGTTGGTCGAAATGGATGGTTTTGAGGGTAACGAAGGTATCATTGTTATCGCTGCAACTAACCGTCCAGATGTTCTTGATGCTGCTTTATTGCGTCCGGGCCGTTTTGACCGTCAAGTGGTTGTAGGTTTGCCAGATGTCCGTGGTCGTGAGCAAATTCTTAAAGTTCATATGCGTAAAGTACCTCTAGCTGATGGTGTTAAAGCCAGTGTTATCGCTCGTGGTACACCAGGTTTCTCTGGTGCTGATCTCGCTAACCTTGTTAACGAAGCTGCACTTTTCGCAGCACGTGGTAATCGCCGCGTCGTTGGTATGGAAGAGTTTGAAAGCGCAAAAGACAAAATCATGATGGGTGCAGAGCGCCGCACTATGGTGATGTCGGAAGAAGAGAAAGAAATGACGGCTTATCATGAAGCAGGCCATGCGATTGTTGGGTGTTTAGTGCCAGAGCATGATCCAGTTCATAAAGTCACGATTATCCCTCGTGGCCGAGCATTAGGTGTAACATTCTTCTTGCCTGAAGCGGATGCTATCAGCCAAAGTCGTCGTAAACTTGAGAGTCAAATCTCGGTAGCTTATGGTGGCCGTCTAGCTGAAGAGCTCATTTATGGTGGTGAGAAAGTATCGACAGGTGCATCTCAAGATATTAAATATGCTACATCGATTGCCCGTAACATGGTGACACAGTGGGGCTTCTCTGAGAAGTTAGGTCCTGTTCTGTATGCGGAAGATGAAGGCGAAGTGTTCTTAGGTCGCAGCATGGCGAAATCTAAGAATATGTCTGATGAAACTGCTGGCATGATTGATCAGGAAGTGAAGCACCTTATTGATACTAACTATGAGCGTGCACATACATTCCTGACTGAAAATATGGATATCCTTCATTCAATGAAAGATGCATTAATGAAGTATGAAACCATTGATGCTGAACAAATTGATGATCTTATGAATCGACGTGATGTTCGCCAGCCTGCGGATTGGCAAGCGGATGATTCAATGGATGACCAAGATAAAGGCACTCCGGTTAATACCGATTCAGTAGCCGAAGAGTCAATAGAAGATAAGCCTGATGTTGAACCTAAAACAGATGAATCTACAGCAAAATAACTAGCTGTATTTTTGAAATAAAAAACCCCGAAAGGGGTTTTTTTATATTTATTGTACTAGTGTCATAATTAAGTCATATTGCTGGTGTGGCACTTTTTAATGTAAGTGAGGTTGTGTGTTTGAGTTGAAGTCTGGCGATAAAATATTATCGTTATCTAGCCCTATCGTAATGGCAATTATCAATGTTACCCCTGATTCTTTTTCTGATGGTGGTCAGTTTTCTACGTTCGAAAATGCCTGTAAACAGGTTGATAAAGTCATCGAAGAAGGTGCGACCATCTTGGATATTGGTGGTGAATCAACTAGGCCCGGTGCAACTGATGTATCAGTTGAAGAAGAATTGGCTCGTGTGATCCCTGTGATTGAGTATGCGGCTAAACATCCTGATATTTGGATTTCAATCGATACGAGTAAACCAGAAGTGATGGAGAAAGCGGTCGCTGCAGGCGCGCATATTATTAACGATGTCCGCGCTTTACAAGCACCTGGCGCAGTCGCGATGGCGACTAGCTTGGATGTGCCTGTATGCTTAATGCATATGCAAGGTAAGCCTGAAACAATGCAAGATAACCCAAGTTATGACAATGTTATTCAACAAGTTGTCGATTTTTTATCATTACGCATTGATTATTGTGTTGCAGCAGGTATGCCTCGCGAAAATATTATCATTGACCCGGGTTTCGGTTTTGGGAAAACCTTAGCGCACAATTATGAGCTATTGGCAAAATTACCTGAACTTCATAGCATGCACCTACCTGTACTTATCGGCCTTTCTAGAAAGAGCATGATTGGCGATTTACTGCAGCGAAATGTAGATGAACGACTCGCTGGTAGTCTTGCTGGAGCAATGATTGCGGCGCAACAAGGCGCGCAAATTTTACGAGTACATGATGTAAAAGAAACCGTCGATGCGTTAACGGTTATGTCAGCAACCATGGCGAGTTTACATCAATAAAGTGATATAACCTGTTAGTTTAGCTGATTGAGTTAGTGTGAATTCACTTAATGTGAGGTACTAATGCAACAACGTAATCTATTTGGCACGGATGGAATTAGGGGAAAAGTTGGCGCAGGCTTCATGACCCCTGAATTAGCTTTAAAATTAGGTTGGGCTGCAGGCAGAGTGCTTTCACGCAGTGGGACAAAGAAAATTATTATTGGTAAGGATACCCGCATTTCCGGGTATCTTTTCGAATCAGCATTAGAAGCTGGTTTGTCTGCAGCAGGACTTAATGTTTTGCTCGTTGGCCCAATGCCTACCCCGGCAATTGCTTACCTTACTAGAACGTTTAGAGCTGAAGCGGGAATCGTTATCAGCGCTTCACATAATCCATATTATGATAATGGCATTAAATTCTTCTCTGCTGACGGCAGTAAGTTAGATGACAAAATAGAATTGGAAATTGAGCATGAGCTGACTAAGCCTATGCAATGTGTTGAGTCACACCTACTCGGTAAGGCGGCTCGAATTGATGATGCCGCCGGTCGATATATTGAATACTGCAAAGGCCACTTTCCGGCAAATCTGACTTTAAACGGATTAACTTTAGTCGTCGACTGTGCTCATGGTGCTACCTATCATATTGCACCCAATGTATTTAAAGAGTTAGGTGCCAACGTGATTACCATTGGTGATAAACCCAATGGATTAAATATTAATGATAAAGTTGGAGCAACTTCCATGGCGGCTATTTGTGAAGCCGTTATCAATCACAATGCAGATGTGGGAATAGCACTCGACGGTGATGGTGACCGTATCATGATGGTCGATCATCAAGGCAATATTATTGATGGTGACCAAATATTGTATATTCTTGCTCGAGATGCGATCAAACAAGGTGAATTGCAAGGCGGAGTTGTGGGGACCTTGATGTCAAATCTTGGATTGGAAGTCGCATTGAATGAGTTAGATGTACCGTTTGTTCGTTCAAATGTTGGTGACCGATATGTCATGGAGCTTATGCGCCAAAATAACTGGCGTATCGGCGGTGAAAATTCAGGTCATATTCTTAATTTAGATCATGGTACGACTGGTGATGGTATCGTTGCTGGGATATTAGTATTAGCAGCCATGCAATGTGCCAACAGCAAGCTTGCTGCATTAGTTGCCCCTCTAGAAATGTACCCGCAAGTATTAATTAATGTCCGCTATCACGTCGACAAAAAGCCATTAGAATCAAAACTTGTGCGCTCTGTTCAGACAAAAATTGAAAAGCTATTGGGTCAAAATGGGCGAGTACTTATACGAGAATCAGGCACAGAACCCTTGATAAGGGTGATGGTCGAAGGTAAAAATGATGTTCAAGTCACGGCTTTTGCAAACGAAATTGCCGATGTAGTCAAAAGCGTGGGTTTGTGACAAAGTTCGGTATACAATCATTTAGCGTTTTTATTTATTATTAACTTATTTAATATCTTAGCTCAGCGAATAAAAAAACATCATTCCGTCAAGTTATGATAAATATTCCTGAGTTAGCTATTGTAAGTTGTTTGGCGGTTCGTTATCATTCACGCCGCTTTCAAAGGAGACAGTAATGGCACTCAGACGTCCTATGGTAGCTGGCAACTGGAAAATGAATGGCAGTGCAGCGTTAGCTCAAGAGTTATTCAGCAAGTTTGCTACAAAGCTCCAAAATGATTCTGCTGAAGTAGTTTTATGTCCACCTTCAATTTATCTTGAAAGTGTTAGACAACTACTTGAAGCAAATAAGCAAACCTTAGATGGTGCGCTTGTAAGAATGGGCGCACAAAACCTAAGTCAACATGACTTCGGTGCCTATACTGGTGAAATTTCCGGTAAAATGCTAAAAGATTCAGGATGTCGATATGTGATTATCGGCCATTCCGAACGTCGTAGAATGTACGGCGAAACAAGTAATATCGTTGCAGAGAAATTCGCTGCAGCACAAAAACATGGTCTAACGCCTATTCTTTGTGTTGGTGAATCAGGTCCAGCTCGTGAAGCAAGACGAACTTTTGAAGTCATTGCTGAAGAGTTAGACATTGTGATCGAAAAGAATGGCACCATGGCTTTTGATAATGCCATTATCGCTTATGAGCCTTTATGGGCTGTAGGCACTGGTAAAAGTGCAACTCCAGAGCAAGCGCAAGAAGTTCACGCGTTTATTCGTAATCGACTCTCTGAAGTATCTCCATTTATTGGAGAGAATATTCGCATTTTATATGGTGGTAGTGTTACCCCATCGAATGCTGCTGATATATTTGCCCAACCAGACGTAGATGGTGGATTGATTGGCGGAGCTAGCTTAAACTCTAGCGAGTTTTTAAGTTTATGTTCCATAGCGATGAGCGCATAATATTATGTATGAAGTTTTAATTGTTGTTTACTTGGTTGTTGCGATTGGTCTAGTAGGACTGATTTTAATTCAACAAGGTAAAGGCGCAGATATGGGTTCTTCTTTTGGTGCTGGTGCATCAGGAACTCTATTTGGCTCAAATGGTTCAGGTAACTTCCTGACCCGTAGCACCGCTGTTTTAGCGATTGGTTTTTTCGCATTAAGCCTTATTTTAGGTAACTTAAGTGCAAACCACTCTAAAAAAGATGATGCTTGGAATGATTTAGGTTCTGCAGTAGAGCAAGTTGAACAAGCTCCTACTCAGGCTGAAACCTCAGAATCAGAAATTCCTGACTAAATTATTGCCTCCAATTGGCAAAAAACTAGTAGTGATTGCTTTAGCTAACTAGTGTAAAAAGTTTGAATGCGGATGTGGCGGAATTGGTAGACGCGCCATCTTGAGGGGGTGGTGAGCTATGCTCGTGTGGGTTCAAGTCCCACCATCCGCACCAAAATTTAATTAATCAGCCTCAAGTTAACACTGATTAATTATTGCAAGCAAAGACGTAAGTTAATATAATTGCGCAAGTTGACGCGGGGTGGAGCAGTTTGGTAGCTCGTCGGGCTCATAACCCGAAGGTCGTCGGTTCAAATCCGGCCCCCGCAACCAGCTTATTATTTATTTCTTATTTCTAAGGATAAATAATTAAAAGGTTCTATATTTAAGACCTCGTTATTACGGGGTTTTTTGTTATATGGAGCTTAGTAACTCCGTGATTTCACGGACTTTCTTGGGGCTATTTGCCCTTTTTTTCGTTTTTGGGGGTCATTTTTGGCAACATTAGAAACTAAACTGACAGAAATGCTGACAGTACCTGTTGAAGCGTTAGGTTTTCAACTTTGGGGTATTGAGTTTGTCCATGCAGGGCGTCATTCAATATTACGTGTATTTATTGATGGTGAAAACGGTATCAATATTGAAGATTGTGCTGAAGCCAGCCGCCAAGTTAGTGCTGTTCTAGATGTTGAAGACCCAATTTCGACAGAATACACACTAGAAGTTTCATCGCCAGGTGTAGATAGACCACTATTTACGGCTGAGCAATACGCTGCTTATATCGGCGAAGATGCAAAAGTACAGTTAACGATGCCTGTTGCAGGTAGTCGTAATTTAAAAGGTGCTATTACGGCAATTGAAGGGCAAATGCTGACAATTACCGTTGATGGTGAAGATTTGATTGTGGCTTTAGATAATGTGCGTAAAGGCAACATTATTGCGAAGTTTTGATAGTTTCAAGGTGAACGAGGCAAGACATAATGAATAAAGAGATTCTGCTAGTCGCAGAGGCGGTATCCAATGAAAAAGCCGTCCCACGCGAGAAAATATTCGAAGCGCTAGAAATTGCTCTAGCCACAGCAACTAAGAAAAAATACGAAGGCGAAATTGAAGTTCGCGTTGCTATTGACCGTAAAACGGGCCACTACGACACTTTCCGTCGTTGGATGGTTGTTGATGATCAAGGCGAAGCTTTAGAAAACCCTTATAGTGAAATTACACTTGAAGCTGCACGTTTTGAAAATCCCGAAATTCAACCGGGTGAGTTCATCGAAGATGAAATCGATTCAGTTGTTTTTGACCGTATTACAACGCAAACAGCGAAGCAAGTTATTGTACAAAAAGTACGTGAAGCTGAACGCGCGCAAATCGTAGAGCAGTTCATCGAAAGAGAAGGTGAAATTGTTACTGGTGTTGTCAAGAAAAGCACCCGCGAAAGTGTCGTCGTTGATTTAGGTAATAACGCAGACGGTGTGATTTATAAAGAAGACATCATCAGTCGTGAATCTTTCCGCCCTGGTGACCGTGTTCGTGCATTACTTTATGCCGTTCGCCCAGAAGCTCGTGGCGCGCAACTATTTTTAACCCGTAGTAAGCCTGAGATGATCATCGAGCTATTCAGAGTAGAAGTACCTGAAATTTTAGACGAAATGATTGAAATCATGGGCGCAGCACGTGATCCAGGCGCTCGCGCTAAGATTGCAGTGAAAACTAACGATAAGCGTATCGACCCAATCGGTGCTTGTGTTGGTATGCGTGGTGCACGTGTTCAAGCTGTATCAAATGAATTAAGCGGTGAGCGTGTTGATATCGTTATGTGGGATGACAATCCTGCACAATACGTGATCAATGCAATGGCACCAGCTGATGTTGCTTCAATCATTGTTGATGAAGACAACCACTCAATGGATATTGCTGTTGAAGCAGATAGTTTGGCACAAGCAATTGGCCGTAACGGTCAAAATGTTCGTTTAGCTACTCAACTAACAGGTTGGGAACTTAACGTGATGACCGTTGAGGAGCTAAACGCTAAGCATCAAGCTGAAAGCGCTAAAGTGATTAGCTTGTTTGTTGAAACATTAGACGTTGACGAAGATTTTGCAACCGTTCTTGCTGAAGAAGGTTTCACTTCTTTAGAAGAAATTGCATACGTACCAGAAGCAGAACTGTTAGAAGTTGACGGTTTTGATGAAGATATTGTTGCTGCCTTGCGCGAACGTGCCAAAGCAGCGATTTCGACTCGAGCATTAGCAACGGAAGAAGCACTTGATGGTGCAGAACCGGCTGCTGATTTATTAGCGTTAGATGGTTTAGAAAAGCATTTAGCATATGTTCTTGCAAGTAAAGGTGTGTCGACCTTAGAAGACTTAGCAGAACAAGGTATTGACGATTTAATCGATATTGAAGAATTGACAGAAGAAAAAGCAGGTGAGCTCATCATGGCTGCCCGTAATATCTGTTGGTTTGGCGAAGAAGCATAAGTCGATCAACAGGGGGATTTAATTGATGGCAGATACAAGTATAGATAAATTGGCCACAGAAGTGGGCAAGAATGTAGACAGACTGATTGAACAGTTTGCCGAAGCGGGAATTAAGAAGACTAAAACTGACAGCGTTTCTGAAACAGAAAAGCAAACGTTGTTAGATCACTTAAAGAAGCAGCATGGTGGTGAAAATGCGCCGCAAAAAATGACTTTGCAACGCAAAACTGTGTCTACTTTAAGCGTGAATGCCGGTGGTGGCCAATCTAAAGACGTTAAAGTTGAAGTGCGTAAGAAACGTACTTTCGTTAAACGTGATGAAAGTGAATTAGCCGCAGAAGCAGAAAAACAAGCACAACAGCAAAAAGAAGCAGAAGCGGCGGCAAAAGCTGCAGCAGAAGCTAAAGCTGCTGAAGACAAAGCTAAGGCTGAAGCAAAAGCTAAAGCCGATGCAGAAGCTAAGGCAAAGAAAGAAGCCGAAGCTAAAGCAAAAGCAGAAGCAAAACCTGCTAAAGCTGATGATGCTGAAACTGCTGCAGCTAAAGCTGAAGCTGAGCGTATTAAAGCTGCTCAAGAAGAAGCGTTAACTAAAAAGCAAAAAGAAGAAGCTGCACAAGCTGCTGAAACTGCGCGTAAACTTGCTGAAGAAAACTCTAAGCGTTGGGCTGAAGAAGAGCGTCAACGTATAGAAGCTGAGAAAAACAGCGACCATCACATCACAACATCTAAAGCTGCTCGTGCTGCTGAAGATAGCTCTGATGCTGCAGAAGAAAAACGTGGCCGTCGTTCTCGTAACAAGAATGCGAACAAGAAACGTGGTGGCAAAGGCGGTCGTGATAACCGTTCAAGAGGCGCTCGTAACCAAAGTACTGCTCCTGAATCAATGGCACACGGCTTTAACAAGCCTGTCGCAGTGGTTAAAGGCGACATTCGTATTGGTGAAACCGTTTCTGTTGCTGAACTTGCGCAGCGTATGTCTGTTAAAGCAACTGAAATCATCAAGCAAATGATGAAAATGGGTTCAATGGTTACGATTAACCAAATCCTTGACCAAGAAACAGCACAAATGGTTGCTGAAGAAATGGGTCACAAAGTTGTACTACTACGTGAAAACGAACTAGAGCATCAAGTACTTGGTGATCGTGATGAAGAGAACGTTGTTTTAGAAACACGTGCTCCAGTTGTGACCATCATGGGTCACGTTGACCATGGTAAAACATCATTACTTGATTATATTCGTCGTGCAAAAGTTGCCGATGGTGAAGCCGGTGGTATTACGCAGCATATTGGTGCTTACCACGTTGAAACTGACAACGGCATGATCACTTTCTTAGATACTCCTGGTCACGCAGCGTTCACTTCTATGCGTGCTCGTGGTGCTAAAGCAACAGATATCGTTGTATTGGTCGTTGCTGCTGATGATGGTGCTATGCCTCAGACAATTGAAGCAATCCAACATGCTAAAGCCGGTAACGTGCCGTTAATCATTGCTGTGAACAAAATGGATAAGCCAGAAGCTGATCCAGAACGTGTTAAGAGTGAATTAGCGCAGCATGGTGTAATGTCTGAAGATTGGGGCGGCGAGCATATGTTCGTCAACGTTTCAGCTAAAGCAGGTACAGGTATCGATGAGCTACTTGAAGGCATTCTTTTACAAGCTGAAGTTCTAGAGCTTCAAGCTGTTCGTGAAGGTATGGCTGCAGGTGTGGTTATCGAATCTAAATTGGATAAAGGTCGTGGCCCTGTTGCTACTGTTCTTGTTCAAGAAGGTACGTTACGCCAAGGTGATATCGTTCTTTGTGGTCTTGAGTACGGTAAAATCCGTGCGATGAAAGATGAAAACGGTAAGAGCATTACTGAAGCAGGTCCATCAATCCCTGTTGAGATTTTAGGTCTTTCAGGTGTGCCATCTGCGGGTGATGAAGCGACAGTTGTACGTGATGAACGTAAAGCTCGTGAAGTTGCACTTTACCGTCAAGGTAAATTCCGTGATGTTAAACTTGCGCGTCAGCAGAAGTCTAAACTTGAGAACATGTTTGCGAACATGACTGAAGGCGAAGTACAAGAGCTAAACATCGTGCTTAAAGCAGACGTTCAAGGTTCACTTGAAGCAATTTGTGATTCATTAACTAAACTGTCTACTGACGAAGTTAAAGTTAGCATTATTGCTCGTGGTGTTGGTGCATTAACAGAAACTGATGCAACACTTGCAGCAGCTTCAAACGCTATCATGGTTGGTTTCAACGTTCGTGCTGATGCACAAGCGCGTAAGACAATTGAAGCTGAAAGCGTTGATTTACGCTACTATAGCGTTATCTATGACCTAATTGATGAAGTTAAAGCGGCAATGACCGGCATGTTAGCGCCTGAGTTCAAGCAGCAAATCATCGGTCTAGCTGAAGTACGTGACGTATTTAAGTCGCCTAAGATTGGTGCAATTGCGGGTTGTATGGTTACTGAAGGTAC
Source organism: Shewanella sp. P1-14-1 (assembly GCF_001401775.1). Taxonomy (NCBI): domain Bacteria; kingdom Pseudomonadati; phylum Pseudomonadota; class Gammaproteobacteria; order Alteromonadales; family Shewanellaceae; genus Shewanella; species Shewanella sp. P1-14-1. Next base: position 114,497 of record NZ_LKTL01000006.1, read on the forward strand.
CATCAAACGTAGCGCTCCTATCCGTGTACTACGTGAAAACGTGGTTATCTACGAAGGTGAACTAGAATCATTACGTCGCTTTAAAGATGATGTAAACGATGTCCGTAATGGCATGGAATGTGGTATCGGTGTGAAGAACTACAATGACGTCAAAGTTGGCGATCAGATTGAGGTCTTCGAGACGGTCGAAGTGGCCAGAACGCTGTAACACAGAAAGGGCGGCGTAAGCCGCCTTTTTTATTTATATAAAGCTATAAGGTATTAATGTTATGGCAAAAGAATTTAGTCGTACACGTCGTATTGCACAGCAACTCCAGCAAGAGTTAGCGATGATTTTACAGCGCGACATGAAAGATCCACGTATCGGCTTCGTGACAGTAAACGATGTTGATGTCTCTCGTGATTTAAGCTTTGCGAAAGTTTTTGTGACTTTCTTCGAAGAAGATCAAGAGTTGGTTGATCAAAAAATTGAAGCACTGACAGCGGCTGCGCCTTATGTCAGAACATTAGTTGCAAGTCGAATGAAACTGCGTGTTATGCCTGAGCTGCGTTTTGTATACGATAGTTCGTTAGTTGAAGGCATGCGCATGTCTAACTTAGTGAGCCAAGTGATTACAGAAGACAAAGCTAAGCAAGACAAAGCAAGACAAGATGAGTTTGGCTCTGACGATGTTGATGCATCAGAAGATAAAACTGAGGATAAAGATTAATGGCTCGTCGTCGCAAAGGTCGTTTTATTAATGGCATCGTACTTTTAGATAAAGGTACTGGCATCAGTTCTAACCATGCTTTGCAACGCGTCAAACGTCTTTATAACGCCAATAAAGCAGGCCATACAGGTGCTTTAGACCCTTTAGCCACAGGTATGCTACCCGTTTGCTTAGGTGAAGCAACCAAGTTCTCTCAACACCTTTTAGATGCGGACAAGCGATATTTGGTGACAGCTAAATTAGGTGAAAGAACAGACACCAGTGATTCTGATGGTGAAGTTGTTCAGATCCGACCGGTTAAGTTTGAGCAAAAGCTGTTAGAGGATTCTTTAGAGCATTTTCGCGGTGACACCATGCAAGTGCCTTCAATGTTCTCTGCACTAAAGTATCAAGGGCAGCCTTTATACAAGTATGCTCGTGAAGGCATTGAGGTTCCTCGAGAAGCCCGTCCTATTACCGTATTTGAGTTGCTATTTGTTAGCCTAGAAGGCGATGACTTAACACTTGATATTCATTGCTCAAAAGGCACATACATTCGTACCATCATTGATGATTTAGGTGAAATGTTAGGTTGTGGCGCACATGTCACTATGCTGAGACGAACCCAAGTTGCAGGCTATCCATATGAGAAAATGGTGACGCTTGAGCAGTTAACTGATTTAGCTGAACACGTCGATAAAGAAGATGAGTCTTCTTTTAGCGTGTTAGATGATTTGTTGTTGCCGATGGACACTGCTGTAGCAAACTTCACTGAAGTTAATTTACCGGATGCTTGTGAGCAATTTATTATGCAAGGTCAGCCTGTTCAGGCTGCAGGCTTAAAAGCAGGTGAATTGGTCAGAATGACGTTAGGTGAGCAGCGTCGCTTTATCGGAATTGGCACCATGAATGATGATGGTTTGCTGGCTCCTAAGCGTCTAGTTGTTGATCACAGTGCAGAATAATCATTAATTACTAGCTTTTATCGACTGTTAAGTGTTTTTTATTGCGATAGTGACTGAATATAGTTAGAATGTCGCCCCCTCTGGCTGAGTTAGTGATTGGCTAGAGTTAATTTAATTTTTTCTGGAGATAAATATGTCACTAAGTAATGAACAAAAAGCAGCTATCGTAGCTGAATACAGCCGTGGTGAAAACGACACTGGTTCAACTGAAGTACAAGTTGCTTTATTGACTGCACAGATTAACCATCTGCAAGGTCACTTCAAAGAGCACATCCATGATCACCATTCACGTCGTGGTCTATTACGTATGGTTAGCGCACGTCGTAAACTTACTGCTTACTTAAAGCGTAAAGACGTAGCTCGTTATACTGCTCTTATCCAGAAGTTAGGTTTACGTCGTTAATAACGATGTTTAATTTGATTGTGTTTACATAGTCAAATTCTAACCGTAAAAAAGGAGGCTTAAGCCTCCTTTTTTATTATGTCCAATTTAGTCATACATCATCGCTTTACGTCTTTTTTAAAAGCAAGTCGCTGGCATTTAAACCTGTTCTAACGGCATACTCATTTCAGTAAAATATTGCGCTTCAAACTCGTCTAGCGGTAAGGGCTTACTGAAAAAGAAGCCTTGGCCAATTTGGCAATTATGCTGCTGAAGCCAAGTGAGTTGTTCTTGGTTCTCAATACCTTCTGCAACAATATCTAAATTCAGTTGCTGACCTAACATCAAAATGGTCGAAGCAATTGATGCATCATGGGGTAAATCAGATACAAACCCTCGGTCAATCTTCATCGTTGTAATAGGCAGATGCCTTAAGTATGACAATGATGAATACCCTGTACCAAAATCATCAACCGCTATACCAAAACCTGCACTTTTTAGCTGCTCTAGCTTAGCAATTGCTTGATCGACATCATTCATCAAAGAGGTCTCAGTTATCTCAATTTCTAAGAGTTCAGGACGAATTTGATATCTAAGCGCTAATTGTTTTATGTCAGAAACCAAACTGGCATCAGCGAACTGCTGCGATGCCACATTCACTGCAATTGGAATCGCATAATTGTATTTCTTTTCCCATTCACGAATGACCTTACAGCTTTGCTCGATAACCCAGCGGCCTATAGGAATGATTATCCCCGTTTCTTCTGCGATAGGTATGAAAGACATCGGCGGCACGAGTTCGCCATTCTTTTGCCAACGGATAAGTGCTTCACACCCCATAATTCGATTCGTTTTTAGATCAAGTTTTGGTTGGAAGTATAATAAGAATTCATTGTGCTTCAGGGCATCATGTAGTGAGGCTTCTGTTTTGAGCCTCACAGCGGCATTCTCGGTCATTTGTTGCTTAAAGAAAGCCCATTGATTAGAACCTGCAGCTTTAGCACTGTACATAGCGATATCAGCGTGTCGAATAAGATCCTCTGCGCCAGGGCCATCTTCAGGATAAATAGATATACCGATTGATGCCGCAGGGTGAATGGCGTGCTCGTTAAGTTGTACGGGGGCATTAAGTTGTTTTTGCAGTTTATCGACGAAGTCAGCTGCTTGATCTGGTGTTTCTATATCATCAGCGACAATAACAAACTCATCTCCACCTAATCTTGCTACGCTGCCTCTGTCACCTACAACGGTTTCTAAAATCCTCGCGACACGTGCCAAGAATTGATCCCCAATAGCATGACCCAATGAATCATTCACGTTTTTAAAGCGGTCTAAATCGATAAAGAGTAGTGCAAAGTGCCTTTTGTGAACCCGTGCTCGTTGAATAGTTACATCCAAAGTTTCGAGCAATAAGGTGCGGTTAGGCAAACTGGTTAATGGGTCCCGAGTTGCCATTTTTCTGAGTTTATTTTGAGTCTGACTAAACTGTAATAAAATCTGGTTGAACTTTGAGGTCACTAGCCCAAGCTCATCATCTTTGTGAGCCTTAGCCATAGGCAGTAAGTTTTCATCGGGTAAATCTGGGTCAATTTTATCAATTGCTTCACTAATTTGGGCAATGGGTTGAGTCAAAAAGCGGTGGAAAACGATAGTTAATACTAAGGTGAGTAATAAAGCTCGTGCTAACGTAGCAATAAAGCCGAGTTGTAACTGATTAAATAGGTTATTGGTCATCTCTTGTGTGTTGTAAAAGATGGTAAGCGTTCCAATCAGTTGCTGTTTTTTATTGCCTTCAAAATAAAAAGGGCGGTATAGCGGTCGTGAAATCTCATTTAAGTCTTTAAATAAAAAGTGGCTTAAATTGTCGTAGTTTTCAGAGAATTGTTTTGGTTGATTACTGGCTGTTACGAAAAGGCTACCATCATCTAAGGTAATGACTGCAGAGCTAATATTATCAATTTTGATAATACCCTCTAAGGTTTGTTCGGTTTGTTTATCATCTAGTGCCCAAACTGCATTAGAGGCAGTTTGTTCTACTGAATTAAGTAACTCTTCTTGAGAGGCGGTAAGCTGCTGTTTGGTTGTGACGACAACTAAAGCTATCTCGACAACAAAAATGGCAATCGCAAAAAACAAAGCAGTAAATACAACTAAGTTAGTTTGCTTCCATGTCAGAGATTTAAACCTTGGTGTCATTCAAACGATTCCATTTGTTTTTATTACATTTTCATAGAGCAGATATCGATTAGAGAGTAAATCTGCTGTGCCTAATCACTTATTAATTTATATCGCTTTCGCATCATCTCACTTTAGACAAAATCAGATTAAATGTCATTAATTATAGCGATAACCTTCCTCAACAAGAGAGGTGCTTCAAGCAGTTAAGCAATTTTGAGCGGCTTTGTCATCCTGCTGTCATCAAATGCAAGTATTTACAATGGCTGTTATCGGCTTCATTTTCGGTAAATTTAATTATTTTTTAGCGGTATATTGCGATGCGCTTTAACTATTGTAAAAAATTGCAGTATACTTATGCGCGTAATTTAAAGGTCAATAATTAAGGAATGGGTCACGTGAATCCAATTGTAAAGAGTTTTGAGTATGGTCAACATACCGTCACCTTAGAAACAGGTGTTATTGCACGTCAAGCAGATGCTGCAGTTTTAGCGAGCATGGGCGATACAACAGTATTAGTAACTGTTGTTGGTAAAAAAGTAGCGGATCCAAGCCGTGACTTCTTCCCATTAACAGTTAACTACCAAGAAAAAACCTACGCAGCAGGTAAAATCCCTGGTGGTTTCTTCAAGCGTGAAGGTCGTCCTTCTGAAGATGAAACACTGATTGCTCGTTTAATCGACCGTCCAATTCGTCCTTTATTTCCGAACGGTTTTAAAAACGAAGTTCAAGTAATCATTACGGTAGTTTCAGTTGATCCACAAATTGAACCAGATATGGTTGCAATGATTGGTACTTCAGCTGCGCTTTCTATTTCAGGTATCCCATTTAATGGCCCAATCGGCGCAGCACGCGTTGGTTACATTGATGGCGAATATCTATTAAACCCAACAGTTGATCAAGTTGCTGAAAGTGATCTTGATTTAGTTGTTGCTGGTACTGAATCAGCTGTATTGATGGTTGAATCAGAAGCAAAATCATTAGCTGAAGAAATCATGTTAGGTGCGGTGACTTACGGTCACGACCAGCAGCAAGTTGTTGTTCAAGCTATTGCAGAATTCAAAGCAGAAGCGGGTAAACCTACTTGGGATTGGACTGCTCCAGTACAAGATCAAGATTTAGTAGCTCAAATTAAAGAGTTAGCTGAAGAAGGCATGACTGCGGCTTACCAAATCGAAGTTAAGCAAGACCGTTATGCTCAAGTTGGCGTAGTTAAAGCGGCTGCTAAAGAAGCATTGATTGCTCAAAATCCTGATGTTGATACTCGTGAAGTTGACAACTTATTAGGTAGTCTTGAAAAAGACGTAGTTCGTGGTCGTATTATCAGTGGCAAGCCACGTATCGACGGTCGTGAACCAGATATGATCCGCGCATTAAACGTATTAGCGGGTGTACTTCCACGTACACACGGTAGTTCTTTATTTACTCGTGGTGAAACTCAAGCATTAGTAACTTGTACTTTAGGTACTGAACGTGATGCTCAAAAAATTGACAGCATCATGGGCGAACGTACTAATCGCTTTATGCTTCATTACAACTTCCCTCCTTACTCTGTTGGTGAAACAGGTATGGTTGGTTCACCTAAGCGTCGTGAAATTGGTCACGGTAAATTAGCTTGGCGTGGTATCAATGCTGTTATGCCTTCTGCTGAAGAATTCCCATACAGTGTTCGTGTTGTATCTGAAATCACAGAATCAAACGGTTCAAGCTCTATGGCTTCTGTTTGTGGTACTTCATTAGCGTTAATGGATGCGGGTGTACCTATCAAGACTTCTGTTGCTGGTATCGCAATGGGTCTAGTAAAAGAAGGCGACGACTTTGTTGTTCTTTCTGATATCTTAGGTGATGAAGATCACTTAGGTGATATGGATTTTAAAGTAGCGGGTACTCGTGACGGTATTACTGCTCTGCAGATGGATATCAAGATTGAAGGTATCACTAAAGAGATCATGGACATCGCACTGCAACAAGCATACGGCGCACGTGTTCATATTCTTAACGTTATGGACCAAGCAATTGGTGGCGCACGTGAAGATATCTCTGATCACGCTCCACGTATCACGACTATCAAGATTAATCCTGAGAAGATCCGTGACGTTATCGGTAAAGGTGGTGCAACTATCCGTGCACTTACTGAAGAAACAGGCACAACAATTGAACTTGATGACAACGGTACTGTGAAGATTGCATCTTCAAACGGTGAAGCAACGAAAGAAGCTATTCGTCGTATCGAAGAAATCACTGCTGAAGTTGAAGTGGGTCGCATCTATAAAGGTAAGGTTATCCGTATCGTTGATTTCGGTGCATTCGTTAACATCCTACCTGGTAAAGACGGCTTAGTTCACATCTCACAAATCAGTGAAGAACGTGTTGCTAACGTTTCTGACCATCTTGAAATGAATCAAGAAGTTGACGTTAAAGTGATGGAAGTTGACCGTCAAGGTCGTGTAAGACTATCTATCAAAGAAGCGAACGCTAAAGAAGAAGCTGCTGCAGAATAATATCTGACACCAAGCTTTAATTAAAAGGAGATCTTCGGGTCTCCTTTTTTGTGCCTATAATTTGTCGATAAATGCTTAGTGTAGACGTTATGGATATTGAATGAATACGTTGAGCAAGTCATGTAAGTTATCAATTTCAACCGTAGCTTATTAACTCTAAAGCTGGCTATATCATCAGTTATGCTGGTAAATGAAATTTTATTGGTATCTGCATAGCCCTTATGGAGATTGGTTGATATGATGCAAAGTAATTATAGAACCTGATAAGGTATTTAAATGGAACAGAAATTACGTACCACAGTTGTCGCATTATGTGTGGGTGCCAGTTTGTTATTGTCAGGTTGTGCCTCTTTATCTGGTAGTACCGATAGCGCAGCGAATGGCAAAATCATGGTTGCGCCAAATGTCCCAGACTACAAACTTGAAGTAACCTTAGCCAAATTAAATGAAATTCTTGGCACGATGGAACTAACGCCTGAACAACGAGCGCGTTTTCATTATGATCGTGGCGTAATATATGACAGCGTTGGTTTACGTTTACTTGCAAGAATAGATTTTCATCAAGCCATTAAACTACAGCCTAATTTAGCCGACGCTTATAACTTCTTAGGGATTTATTACACCCAAGAGGGGGAGTTTGAAAGTGCTTACGAGTCATTTGATGGCGTACTTGAGTTATCACCTGAATATGATTATGCCTATTTGAACCGTGGTATTGCTTTGTATTACGGCGAGCGTTATGAATTAGCCGCTCAAGACATGAAAGACTTTTTACGAAAGGATCCTTCTGATGGCTACCGTGCTTTGTGGTTATACCTAGTCGACTCACCAAGAGATACAGAGTCTGCACAGCTAGCATTAGCGGAAAATCGTCAGTCATTGAATGATCAGGCTTGGTCGTCAGTGTTAGTTGACTACTACTTAGGTAAAATGACTAAAGAGCAGGTTTTTGAGGCTGCTAAGGTCAATTTAAACCAGCCTAAAGAATATTCTGAGCGCTTATGTGAAGCCTATTTTTACATTGCCAAAAAAGCAGTTGAGCAACAAGATTACCAACTTGCTATTGATTACTACCGATTGAGCTTGGCAACTAATATTTATGATTTTGTAGAGCATCGCTATGCAAGAATCGAACTTGCTCAAGCGCAGCAGCAATTAATTGAACAAGAATCGGCTCAAACAAACTAATTGAGTGAATATCTAAAAGGCCGATAATGTTATTATCGGCCTTTTTCTATTTACTCCTCAGGGCTAAGATTTATAAGCTCAGATTTTCTAGTTCAAATTCTGCAGTTAAGCAAGGCTAGTTCAAACTTCACTGACATCGTCAATCAGCTTTTGGTTTTGACTCACCAATACTCAAGACTTTACCTAGCCAACTATCCTCGGAAACGCTATAATTTGCGCCATTTTATTTATGCTAGGGCAAAGTAACTCATGTCAGCTCACACAGTCGAGGTCGATAAACGTCGTACCTTCGCGATTATTTCGCATCCCGATGCCGGTAAAACGACTATCACCGAGAAAGTTCTTTTATTCGGACAAGCTATCCAAACTGCAGGTACTGTAAAAGGTCGTGGTTCAAAGCAGCACGCAAAGTCTGACTGGATGGAAATGGAAAAAGATCGTGGTATTTCTATCACGACGTCTGTGATGCAGTTTCCTTATAGTGATTGCTTAGTCAATCTTCTTGATACACCTGGTCACGAAGACTTCTCGGAAGATACCTATCGTACCTTAACAGCAGTTGATTCATGTTTAATGGTCATTGACTCTGCTAAAGGTGTCGAAGATAGAACACGTAAACTGATGGAAGTTACTCGACTTCGTGACACGCCGATTGTCACTTTCATGAACAAATGTGACCGTGATATTCGCGATCCTATGGAAGTGATGGACGAAGTAGAAAATGAGCTGAAAATTGCCTGTGCTCCAATTACTTGGCCAATTGGTTGTGGTAAATCCTTCAAAGGTGTTTACCATATTCTACGTGATGAAACTGTGCTTTATCAATCTGGTCAAGGTCATACGATTCAAGAAGTCCGTATCGTTAAAGGGCTTGAAAATCCAGATTTAGATGAAGCCGTTGGTAGTGAGCTGGCTGAGCAATTACGTGAAGAGTTAGAGCTGGTTATTGGTGCTTCACATGAGTTTGAACTTGAGCCTTTTTTGAAAGGTGAACTTTCACCGGTCTTTTTTGGTACTGCATTAGGTAACTTTGGTGTTGATCATGTACTTGATGGTCTAACAGAGTGGGCTCCTAAGCCACAACCTCGTGCAACCGAGATGGGTGATATCCATGCTGAAAATGAAAAGTTCAGCGGCTTTGTATTTAAAATTCAAGCTAACATGGACCCTAAACATCGTGACCGTGTTGCGTTTATGCGTATTGTTTCTGGTAAATATCAGAAAGGCATGAAAATGCACCATGTTCGTGCCGGCAAAGATGTGCGCATTTCTGATGCGTTAACCTTTGTTGCGGGTGACCGTGAGCAAGTAGAAGAAGCATACCCTGGTGATATTATCGGGTTACATAACCACGGTACTATTCAAATTGGTGATACCTTCTCACAAGGTGAGAAGCTTAAGTTTACGGGTATTCCTAACTTCGCACCTGAAATGTTCCGCCGTATTCGCTTAAAAGATCCGCTGAAGCAAAAGCAATTGCTTAAAGGTTTAGTGCAGCTAGCTGAAGAAGGCGCTGTGCAGGTATTTAGACCACTTGATACCAATGACCTTATTGTTGGTGCTGTTGGTGTGCTGCAATTTGAAGTGGTTGTAGGCCGTCTTAAGAGCGAGTACAACGTAGAAGCGATTTATGAAGGCATTAGTGTGTCGACAGCCCGTTGGGTTTATTGTAAAGACGAGCGTAAGCTAGAAGAGTTCCGCCGTAAGTGCAGTGCAAACTTAGCACTAGATGGTGGCGATAACTTAACGTATATCGCACCTACCATGGTAAATCTGAATTTATCAATGGAACGCTACCCAGATGTTGAGTTTGCCAAAACACGAGAAAATTAATCCATAAACTCTAAAGAGTCGGTATTGATGAATATTAAAGGCGGATTTTCCGCCTTTTTTTATGCTCAAATAGGCCAAATAAATCGGTTTGTATAAACGGAATAATCAGTATATTTTGGAGCAAGAAATACTTATCAGCATCGACTATTCCATTATTTGTGTGCGATAAGCTTTTAGCATTCAGTATCTTTTAAGCCGTTTTTGATAGGTTAAACTTAGCAACGACGATTAATAATAACCTGATGTGTAAATGATTTTAGTCAAAGGGAGAGATATACATGATTGATTCTCATGCACATTTAGATCTTGCTGACTTTGATCATGACAGGGCTGAATTATTTAATGCTATGGCATTAAAAGGAATAAACTCGGCTTTAATCCCTGCGATTAGTGAACAGCATTGGGAAAATCAATTAGCGATAGCACAGCAATATCATTGCTATTTTGCTTTGGGTATTCACCCTTGGTATGTTCCCGAAGACATTAACGCATCACTCGTATCACTGGAGAATATGCTCGCCAAACATGCGGCAAATGACAGACTTGTAGCCGTTGGTGAGTGCGGATTAGATAAGCTAAAACCAGACTTTGATAGACAGCAACAGCTATTATCTGGACAATTAAAAATTGCAATTAACATGGAGTACCCAGTGATTCTTCATGGAGTGAAATGTCACCAAGAGTTATTGTCATTATTAAACCGATTCCCTAATCCCAAAGGGGGCGTTATTCATGGTTTTTACGGTGCGCCAGAGTTGGCAAGTCGATATATTGAACTAGGATATAAATTGGGTATCGGTGGCTTATTACTCAATCCAAAAGCCAAAAAGTTAAGAAAAACGATCACTGAATTGGATATTAAACATTTCATAATTGAAACAGACTCGCCTAGCATGACCCCCTATAATGCAACCGAAAAACGAAATACTCCGCTTATTTTGCCAAATGTGGCCTCTGAGATCGCAAATTTACAGAAAAAAACAACTGTTTTTATATTAGAACGATTGAATAAAAACTTCTCCCAACTGTTTGAGCTGTCGTAATTTTTTTTTAAACATGGTTATTAATAAATATTAATGTTTCATAAGATCCTGAAATTAAACTCTAAAAGTATGATCTAATCCACGATTTTCATCTGCTCCTCAGTTATAATCATTAACGGAAAATAGGTGAGTTAACAACAATTATACAAATCGTTAACATAAATAAGGGTGATGATTAATGGATATACTAATGAGTCTAGTTGGGGTGGTTACCATACTAGCAATCGGTTATGCACTATCAAACAACAGAAAAGCTATTAATGTTCGTACTGTTGGTGGCGCTTTAGCAATTCAAGCATTCTTTGCTGGTTTTGTTTTATACGTTCCAGTTGGTAAAGACATTTTAAAAGGTGTTTCTGACGCAGTATCTAGCGTAATTGGTTACGCTCAAAATGGTATTAACTTCTTATTTGGCGACTTAGCCCAATTTAAAGTTGGTTTCATCTTCGCGGTAAACGTACTTCCGGTTATCGTATTCTTCTCTTCTTTAATTGCAGTTCTTTACTACTTGGGCATCATGCAGTGGATCATCCGTATTATCGGTGGTGGTTTACAAAAAGCATTAGGCACTAGCCGTACAGAGTCTATGTCTGCAACGGCTAACATCTTCGTTGGTCAAACTGAAGCTCCTTTAGTTGTACGTCCTTTCATCGCGACAATGACTAACTCTGAATTATTCGCAATCATGGTTGGTGGTTTAGCATCAATCGCGGGTTCAGTATTAGCTGGTTACGCGCAAATGGGTGTACCGATTGAGTACTTAGTTGCTGCATCATTCATGGCTGCTCCAGGTGGTCTTATGATGGCTAAGCTAATGCACCCTGAAACTGAAGAAGCTAAAAACGAAATGTCAGATCTTCCAGAAGATCCTGACAAGCCAGCAAACGTATTAGACGCGGCTGCTGCAGGTGCTTCATCTGGTATGCATTTAGCACTTAACGTTGGTGCAATGTTGATTGCTTTCGTTGGTTTGATTGCAATGATCAACGGTATCATCGGTGGTGTAACAGGTTGGTTCGGTCTTGAAGGTATTACTTTAGAGCTAATCTTAGGTTACATCTTCATGCCATTAGCATTCTTAATCGGTGTACCTTGGAACGAAGCATTAGTTGCTGGTTCTTTCATCGGTCAAAAGATTGTTGTTAACGAATTCGTAGCATACCTTAACTTTGCTCCTTACTTACTAGATGCATCAGCTGAAGGTTACCAAGTAGTAGCAGAAACAGGCATGATGATGACTGACAGAACCAAAGCGATTATCTCATTCGCATTATGTGGTTTTGCTAACTTATCTTCTATTGCAATTCTATTAGGTGGTTTAGGTGCAATGGCTCCTAGCCGTCGCCATGACTTAGCTAAACTAGGTATCCGTGCTGTTATTGCCGGTTCTTTAGCTAACTTAATGAGTGCGACTCTAGCTGGTTTATTCTTAGCGATTTAATTGTCTAAGACGACCTTGAGTTGAGTAAATGAAGGCTGTTGTTACCTCGGTAATAGCAGCTTTTTTTTAGGTTTTTTTACCTAAGTTAATTGAAGTTTAATCTCGCTAGCCCATTGGCTGGCATATGACTTGCTTTGTTAAATCACCAGTTTTTTATATTACTTTACTCAAAAAATGCAGTTTATTAGTCATAAATGTTCTAAGTTGTTAGTAGAAAGTAGAGATATTGTTCACATTTTGGGATTAAGTATTCGTATTTTTACCAAATAATATTGAGCTTTTATCCAATCTATGTACAATGCAAACGTTTATAAAAATCGCCACCCACGAAGGTGGTAAAATAAATATATCAATGGGGTTGATAATGAAAAACGTTAAAACTTTAGCTTTAGCTGCTACAACTATCGCTGCTATGTCTGCACCTGCAATGGCTGCTGACCGTGGTGAAGATATCCGTTCTGGTGATTACAGCTGGATGCAGTTCAATGCAATGTACGCATTTGACGAATTACCAAGTGCTGGCGAAAGTGGCCACGATTACTTAGAAATGGAATTTGGCGGCCGCGCTGGTGTTGTTGATTTATACGGTTACGTAGACGTATTCAACTTATTCACTCAAGATTCTGGTGACAAAGGCTACGGTGAAAGCCGTATGTTCATGAAGTTTGCACCTCGTTTCTCTTTAGATGCAATCACTGGTCTTGACCTTTCAGTTGGTCCTATCCAAGAAGTGTACTTCTCTACTCTATTCAACTGGGGTGGTGGAGCAATTGGTGAAGACGTAAACTCTTCTTTCTGGGGTTTAGGTGCTGACGTTATGGTTCCATGGTTAGGTAAAACTGGCATGAACTTATACGCTCACTACGACATGAATGGTAAAGATTGGAATGGTTACCAGTTCTCTGCTAACTGGTTCAAGCCTGTTCATAACTTCGATAACGGTACTTTCGTAGCGTTCCAAGGCTATGTTGATTACCAATTTGGTGCTGATGATGAGTACGGCGATGAGTTCGTTCCAATGTCTAGTAATGGTGGTGCAGCATACTTCGGTCTACACTGGCATTCAGATAACTACGCACTTGGTTACGGCCTAAAAGGCTACAAAGATGTATACCTTCTTGAAGATGGTGCTGGTATCGTTGGTCTAGAAACAACTGGTTGGGCTCACTACCTAACAGCTACTTACAAGTTCTAATCTAATTTGTAAGCTTTGGAGCCACATTATGTGGCTCCAAATTTATTGCAAAATATGTTAGTATTTACTTAAGTACATACAAAAATTTGTTAGAATGTATTTAGATAAATATTAAAGTCCAAACAATTTAAAATAGTGAACTAATATACTAGTGGTTCGGTATCAAATGTTTGGATTGATTTGCGCGCTAAAAGGGAATTTTCGCGGAATGGATGAAACAATTATTCTTTGTTTCACCTCTTCCGGTCTTCAAGGATTCAAGTCGTGGTACTCGTTATCAGATTGAATACTTAGTTCAGTAACTTATCAATTAATTTACTGGCAATGCTCGAAGGCCCGGCCTCTACATCAATCAACTGCCAGCTTTATGCATTGCCAAAACAAGATTTTTATTAGGTTTTTGTTTCGGAGAGCAAACATGAGTGATTTAAAAAAAGCAGCACAACTTGGTATCTCATTAATGGATTTAACCACATTAAATGACGATGATACTGATCAAAAAGTCATTGATTTATGCCACAAAGCGAATACTGCTGCTGGCCATACTGCTGCCATTTGTATTTATCCGCGTTTTATTCCAATTGCTCGTAAAACATTGAATGAGTTAGATTGCGAAGATATCAAAATTGCTACCGTAACTAACTTTCCACACGGTAACGATGATATTGCTATTGCTGTATTAGAAACTCGTGCTGCTGTTGCTTATGGCGCAGATGAAGTTGATGTGGTTTTCCCATACCGTTCATTAATGGCTGGTAACGAGTCTTTAGGTTTTGAGCTCGTTAAAGCATGTAAAGAAGCGTGTGGTGATGAAGCGATCTTAAAAGTGATTATCGAATCAGGCGAGCTTAAAGATCCTGCGTTAATTCGTAAGGCTTCTGAATTATCGATTGATGCTGGTGCCGACTTCATTAAAACTTCAACGGGTAAAGTTCCTGTTAATGCGACATTGGAAGCTGCAGAAATTATGCTGACAGTTATCAGTGAGAAAAACCGTAATGTTGGCTTTAAGCCTGCAGGTGGTGTGCGCGATGCTGCACAAACAGCTGAGTTCTTAGGCGTGGCAGAGCGTATTTTAGGTGCAGAGTGGATTTCTCCAGCTAGCTTCCGTTTTGGTGCATCAAGCTTATTAACTAGTTTACTTCATACTCTAGACCTTGCTGATGCTCCTCAAGGTAAACAAGGATACTAAGCAGGTCGATTTGCTTAGTTAGACGTCTTAACGGTTTTAATTGATAGCACCAAGTAACATTGCATTATTTATTTGGTGCCATCTTGTTAAGGTGAAACTCTTGATTTTAAGTATGAATAAAAGGGTTTCATTGGAGGAAATGTTATGTTTCTCGCTCAAGAAATTATTCGTAAAAAACGTAATGGTGAAGCACTTAGTTCTGCTGAAATTCAATTCTTTGTAGACGGTATTACCCAAAATACTGTTTCTGAGGGACAAATTGCTGCATTCGGCATGGCTGTTTATTTTCAAGATATGAACATGGATGAACGTATTGCACTGACCACAGGCATGCGTGACTCTGGCACAGTACTTAATTGGGATTCGTTATCGTTAAACGGACCGATTATTGATAAGCACAGTACTGGCGGAGTCGGTGATGTTATCAGTCTGATGCTTGGCCCTATGGCTGCGGCTTGCGGCGGTTATGTGCCAATGATTTCCGGTCGTGGTTTAGGCCATACTGGTGGTACTCTCGATAAGTTTGACGCAATTCCTGGTTATCAAACCGAACCTTCAAGTGAACTCTTCCGTAAAGTAGTTAAAGAGGCTGGTGTCGCCATCATTGGCCAAACTGGTGATTTAGTCCCAGCTGATAAGCGCTTTTATTCTATTCGAGACAATACAGCGACAGTCGAGTCTATTTCTTTGATTACTGCTTCTATTCTTTCAAAGAAACTCGCAGCGGGCCTTGATGCACTAGCGATGGATGTCAAAGTCGGTAGTGGTGCGTTTATGCCTACTTACGAAGCATCTGAAGAGTTAGCTCGAAGTATTACTGCTGTTGCTAATGGCGCGGGGACTAAAACCACTGCATTACTCACTGACATGAACCAAGTACTAGCCTCATGTGCAGGTAATGCTGTCGAAGTTCGTGAAGCGATTAATTTTCTCACTGGTAAATATCGTAATCCGCGTCTATATGAAGTGACTATGGGCTTATGTGCGGAAATGCTAGTGTTAGGTGGCATTGCCCAAAATGATGCTGAAGCTCGTACTAAGCTTAATGCTGTACTTGATAATGGTAAAGCCGCTGAGATTTTTGGCCGTATGGTGTCAGGTCTTGGTGGGCCGGCTGACTTCATTGAGTCATTCGATAACTATTTACCTCATGCATCGATTATCCGTCCTGTTTATGCCAGCCAACAAGGCTTTGCGCACAGCATGGATACTCGAGAGCTCGGCTTAGCTGTTGTTACTTTAGGTGGCGGACGCAGAAAGCCTGGTGATAAATTAGATTACAGTGTCGGATTAACCGATGTCTGTGCTTTAGGTGATGAGATTACTCAAGATAAACCTATTGCTATGATACATGCTCAATCAGAAGCGGCATTTGAAGAAGCTTCTGCCGCGGTACAACAAGCGATACATATTAAAGATTCGGCGCCAGAAAAAACGCCTGAAATTTATCGCTATATCCGCGCATCGGATTTATAAGGAGCTCAAATATGAAACGTACATTTATTATGATGCTGGATTCATTTGGTGTTGGTGCTGCAACTGATGCTGATAAATTTGGCGATGTCGGTTCAGACACCTTTGGCCATATTGCAAAAGCATGTGCAGAAGGTAAAGCAGATATTGGCCGTCAAGGTCCACTTAAATTACCTAACTTAGCAAAGTTGGGCTTAGGCCATGCAGGTTTCGAAAGTACAGGTAAATTTGCTGATGGCTTCGGTGATAACGTTGAGCTCATCGGCGCTTATGGCCATGCAGACGAGCTAAGTTCAGGTAAAGATACACCGAGCGGTCATTGGGAAATGGCAGGTGTACCGGTTCTTTATGAGTGGGGCTATTTTTCAGATTTAGAAAACTCATTCCCACAAGAATTGACTGATAAAATCCTGGCTCGTGCCGGTTTAACTGAGTTTTTAGGTAATTGTCATGCATCAGGTACTACCATTCTTGAACAGCTTGGTGAAGAGCATATGCGCTCTGGTAAGCCTATTTTCTATACTTCAGCTGACTCGGTATTTCAAATTGCCTGTCATGAAGAAACGTTCGGTTTAGAGAACCTGTACCGTTTATGTGAAATTACTCGTGAAGAGCTTGAGCCTTATAATATTGGCCGAGTGATCGCCCGTCCATTTGTTGGTACTGGTCCTGATAATTTTGCACGTACAGGTAATCGTCGCGACTACGCTGTTGAGCCACCGTCAAAAACCGTGCTAGATAAATTAGCTGCTGCAGGTGGTGAAGTGGTTAGCGTTGGTAAGATTGCAGACATTTACGCTCATTGCGGTATTACTCAAAAAGTGAAAGCAACAGGCCTTGAGGCGCTATTTGATGCGACACTTGAGCAAGTCAAACAAGCGGGTGATAACACCATAGTGTTTACCAACTTCGTTGATTTTGACTCTCACTATGGTCATCGCCGTGATATCGCGGGTTATGCCAAAGCGTTAGAGTATTTTGACCAACGTTTACCTGAATTATTAGCACTGTTAAATCCAGAAGATTTAATCGTGTTCACAGCCGATCATGGTTGTGACCCAAGCTGGCAGGGAACAGATCATACTCGTGAACGTGTGCCTGTATTGGCTATGGGGGCAGGTTTAGCTGCTGGCTCACTCGGTCGTCGTAACAGTTTTGCTGATATTGGTCAGTCAATTGCTAGTTACTTTGAACTTGAGCCGATGGAATATGGTAAATCTTTCATTTAACAATAAAAGATTATTATCTTCTAACGCTATTTTGTTAATAAATATAGTAGAATCGCACTGAGTAATTAAGGGGATGACTTAATTACTCATATTAAAGATTTAATATAAAAATATAGGGGTTTTTCATGGCTACACCACATATTAATGCTGTTGAAGGTGCTTTTGGCGAAACAGTTTTATTTCCAGGCGATCCATTACGTGCAAAATACATTGCTGAAACGTTCTTAGAAAATGTTGAGCAAGTGACTGACGTTCGTAACATGTTCGGTTTTACTGGTACTTATAAAGGGACTCGTATCTCTGTTATGGGTTCAGGTATGGGTATTCCTTCATGTTCAATTTATGCTCACGAGCTAATCAAAGAATACGGTGTTAAAAACCTTATTCGTGTTGGTACTTGTGGTGCAATCAGCACAGACGTTAAAGTTCGTGACGTGATTATTGGTATGGGTGCATGTACTGATTCACAAGCTAACCGTCTTCGTTTTAAAGGCCAAGACTTCGCTGCTATCGCGGACTACGGCTTAATGAATGCTGTTATTGAGTCAGCTAAAACACACGGTACTAAAATCCGTGTTGGTAACGTTTTCTCTGCAGATTTATTCTACACTCCAGATCCTTCAATGTTCGATACAATGGAAAAAATGGGTGTATTAGGTGTCGAAATGGAAGCTGCCGGTCTTTACGGTGTTGCACACGAATTAGGCGCTAAAGCTTTATGTGTTGTGACTGTTTCTGACCACATCAGAACCGGTGAAAAAACATCATCAGATGAGCGTCAAACTACGTTCAACGATATGATTGTGATGACATTAGATGCTGCTATCACACTTTAATTTATTTTAAAGTTTGATAAAAAGGGATAACAGTGATGTTATCCCTTTTTTGTTTTTTAAAAGAATTAAGATAAAGCCAAATAGCTTACTTTGGCTCGGCTTTATCTTTCTGCTCTTCTCTTGATTTAGCGGCGCTAGATGAGTTAGAAGCTTTCGGTGATTTAGACGCTTTCGCTTTAGCACCTTTGTTTTTCGTATCAATAGTCGTTTGGCTACCTTGATTCAAATCAGTTAGTTCTTGATATTCAATATCGGCCAATTCAGTATCACTGAGCTCTGCATGCTCATCTGAGGGGATGTGGTCTTTCAGATCTTCTCTGCTATCCATAACATCATCCATGACATCATCTATACCATCGACAGAGTCACTTTGATTAAGCTGTAATAAATGACTGTTCTTTCTTCCTTGTTTAGCTCGGGTTTTACGTCGGTCAAAGTCAGCTCGTTTAAATGACAGGGCGCGAGAGAGAAGCAAGCCTATAATTCCAGCCACAATTAACATGGTTTGTTGTAGCTTCATATTTTCTTGATACAAGGTTTTGATTTCGTCGAAGAATATTCGCAAGTTTACCCGTACTTCAATGTAGCCTAGGTTGTTGTCCCCTTGGAGTACATTTTCAATCATTGGCGGATAAGGCGAGAGTAACTCTTTAAGTTCTTCATCATCGGCATCAAGTGCTTCTTCGCTGACCGATTGAGCGAAAGCAAGCCTAACGCCTTGAGCATCATAAATGTGGACGGACATGACTTTAGGGTCATCGATGAGGGCATTTGCAAGCCACTGTAGCTGTTCATCATTTTGTAAGAACATCGCTGGAGCCGCACCATTTGCCGCTTGTTGGGCTAATAGTCTTGCCATAATCTGCGTTTGCGAATTGAGCAATTGTTGCCCGTTGTTGAGGCTAGATTTCCATAAATGAGTTAGCCCAATTAACAAGATTATCGCAATCACGATTTGAATTAATCTGCTGATTTTTTGACTTTTCTTAAGACCTTTAACAAAAATCACTTTAATCCTTGGTGTTTTTTCTATTTAATTAATACTAATCGAAATATTTAATTGTAGATAGTCGCAATCATTGAGGAAATGCAGTCGATGGAAAGTCAGAAAAACTCTAATGCTCTAACCTGGTTATTTTCAGGGGAAGATGGCTCTTTTTCTCATGGAGATTTTAGCTTAACTCGCTACTTTGAAGACGAATTTCTCAATAATATCCAAGTTAAACAGCCACATCGGTTTCGGGTTGTTTTTGATGAGGTAGATTTTGATGCTGTGTCTTCGTGGTTGAATCATCTTAATCAGGATTGTTCTGTGGCTGTGTTAATGCGCCATAACGAGCTAAAAGGGTTTGAGATCGCTTCATCCTCTCGGTTAGCGCAATTAATTGAATGCTTTCCTATTGACAGTAATGCAGAGCTATTTGAAGTCACACAAGCATTGCCGAGTATATTTAAACCGGGCTTATTGGTGATGGATATGGACTCGACTGCGATTCAAATTGAGTGTATTGATGAATTGGCCGCGATGGCTGGAGTTGGTGAAGCTGTTTCAGAAGTCACAGAAAGAGCAATGCAAGGTGAACTTGATTTTGAAGAAAGTCTTCGTCTTCGAGTAAGCAAGCTTGCAGGGGCGAGTGACAGTATTATTAATCAGCTTTGTCAGGATTTACCGCTAATGCCTGGACTTGAGTCAATTGTGGCTGAATTAAAGCCTAATGACTGGAAGCTAGTGCTAGCATCAGGTGGATTTACGCCGTTTGTTGGCCATTTAAAAGACTTACTGGGGTTAGATGCTGCCTATGCTAATGAGTTAGTCATCGAAGATGGAAAGCTAACAGGTGAGGTGACTGGTGAGGTTGTCGATGCGCAATATAAAGCCGATGTGATAGATAAAAGCGCTGTGAAATGGCAAATAGCTGCAGGTCAACAAGTGGCTATTGGTGATGGAGCCAATGATATTCCAATGGTTAAGGCGGCAGATTATGGTATTGCGTTCCATGCTAAACCTAAGTTATTAGCGGCATCAAATGCGAGTATACAGCGATTAGATTTACGCTGTTTAGTATTCCACCTTCAAGGTTAACTCGCCACTAGGGTAGCCTGCTTAGCTGGAGGTTAACCAGGTGAGGTAGTTAATTTTAAAACCGCATTACTGTTAAGCAGTAATGCGGTTTTTGTTGGCTTATAAAAAGCACTGAACCGTCGCTTATATTATTGATTAGATTTTTTACTCTAATTAACTTGAAGTTAACATTTATGCTGTTTAACCTAGGTATATTCCTTTCTGCTGATAAAACTTACCAATACCAATGAAGCAAGAATCTCACTTTCTGCCATATCGTGATGGCAAGTTACACATTCGACATATCAAGCCCTCTATGCCAATTGCTTCACGAGAACCTATACTGATGCTTCACGGCGCGATGTCGAACGGACGGGTTTTTTATAGTCCATCAGGGCGAGGTCTTGCCTGTTATTTGGCAGAGCAGGGCTATGATGTTTATGTGCTTGATACTGCAGGAAGAGGCTTGAGTGAGCCTAGAATTAATGCTTCATATTCTCTGGGACAAACAGAGGTGATTTTGGAGCAAATCCCTTTAGCTCATCAATTTATCCTATCCCAAACTGGCGCGGATAAAGTGCATTGGTGCGCTCATTCATGGGGGGGCGTATTAATGGCGAGCTGTTATATACGGTTTGAGTCATTACGCCCTGAGGTTGCCTCATTTGTGACTTTTGGTACCAAGCGAACCATTAAGGTTAAATCATTAAGAAAAACGATGATGGTGGATGTATTTTGGAACAGACTTGCTCCATTAATGACGCAATATCAAGGTTACTTAGCGGCAGATAAATACCGCATAGGGATGGATAATGAAAGCAGGCAATCATTATTACAGACTATTGACTGGGTCGGTGGTGATTGGGTAGACGCTGAAGATCACTTCGATTATTCCGAAGCGGTTAAAGGTATCAGCTGGCCGAAAACCTGGTTTATCGCTGCTCAAAAAGATTACGTACTAGGAAACCCTAGAGACGTAAAAGACATGATGCTTGAGTGTGGTTTAGAAAACGCTGATTATACACTCTTGTCAAAACGAAAAGGTTTTAAGCGTGACTATACTCATGGAGGAATGCTGACTGATAAAGTGGCTGTTTTGGATCACTTTCCATTAGTGAGTGATTGGTATAATCGATTTTAAAAACATAAAAAATACCTATAAAATAATAACGTTATTATGCTTGTGACAGGCGGTTTTGACGGCTAATCTTCTAGTAAATGCAGCTCTGGAAACCTGACTTCGACTTCTGCTGTAATATCTAACAGTTCACCACTACCAATAATTCGCCACAAACGTTCCTCTAAGGCTTTAGCTCTATGGCTGGCATGGATAGTAATGTATTCCATTTCACGGCGAATATAGCTCATATCGGGTTTTTCTGTTGCGCCCAAATAAATCCTCAATGCCATAAACTTGCCTACAGCTTGTGCATGACTAATAAATTTTATTTGTGCACTGCGATGGCTAAAATCACTGACTAACTGTGATTGAATGTTAATTGCTCCTCGACCTTGCCTTGATATCTGCAGAAAAACCTCAAAGTACTGCATGCCGTCTATGGGCTTCATTGATCTGACAGGATCAATAATGAGCTGTTTAAACTCGGTTTCATTAAACAATGGCGTGAGGTTGAAGCTGAGTGGTGTAGTTGAGCCCGCTGCAAATAAATGACTAATATCGTCGGTTTTGGTGCCAATTCCAATGCAGGCTAATTGAGCTGACTTTTTCGTTTTTTCAACAAAGTAAGGCACACTGACTAATTGTCGAAGCAATAAATTTTTCATCCCATCAGCCAGTTCTTTTAGCTCGCCCTCATCTTCTGAAAGCTGCTCAAATTTATCTCGGTTATGGTTGATTAGTTTATTGAGAAACTCCACTCCTTGGTGCGGTTCATGACCGATTAATGCGGATAAATGCAAAGTTTGCTGTTTCTTATTACCTTGAGTGCGAGCACGAATAAGTCGATATGGCAGTTGGCTTAATTGGATTTTTCCTGCGATTTCCTGCAACTTAGGAAAACTCAATATGACATCCGTAGCACTGCTAAACTGAGTATCATCTTCTAAGGTAAACTGGATACCACGTGATGAGATATCATGGGAAATACCTTGAGACTTCTTACCATTATTCTCAATTTCTATAATGGTTTTAAAGGCAAAGCGTGCTTCTCGTCTACGCTCGCTGAAAGGCATTGATAATCTTTTTATCGTATTTTTAGTCAGTTTCTTTTGATTAAAGATTTTAAGTTGATTGACGTTATCGCCTTCATTAAACCAAGCACGATAGTTTGGTCTAATATCTTCATTTGTTAAGTCTATAAGCTGTAATGTATAGGCAAAACGAGCCAGTTGTTGCTCTGTTAATGCTGAGTATTGCTGTTCATCACCAGGCAATGTCGAGGTTTTATAATTAAGCTTATGATCTACCTTTTGTTGGCATACTTTAAAAATTCGCCAGCTGGATTTAGAGGCCCCAAAACCGAAAAACAGCTGCATGGCCTGATGCTTTTTTAGTTCATGTAAGGTTGCTGAAAAATACTGAGTAATGCCTTTATTACTATGAGTAAAACAAAAGAATAGACTGTGATCTGCTTTATCAGGCGACTTGATTAAGTTAACCAATCGATTATTGGTGAGGAAGTTAGGTAATTGGTTAACTTCGTTTTCGTCAATAAAATACTGCAATATAGGCTGGTTGCCACGACTGAGTAACTGATGACTGATAAATGGCTTCCCATTTTCAACAGATAGATACAGTGGCATGTGTGACAGCATAGGTAAATAGTGACGCTCAAACCCTAAACCGGTGGCATTGACGATGACATCATTGACATCAACTTTGTAGCGAAACTTGTAACCACGAATGAGCTGACTGAGTAGTTTATCTAATTCTTTGCTATCTCCAAGACGTTTAAGGCGCATGATGGCGCTGTCATCTTTATTTTGTATATCAACAATTTGGTAATCTACACCATGTTGTAAATCTTCAAAAAAGAACTCTTCATTAAGCTCAAGTAGTTTTACTCTGAGTGGTTTATCTTGGTCAAAGCGATGTTTGGCGGGTAAACGAACTCTAGCGCCACCCACGGATAAATCTAAACTGGCACCTAAGACTTCGCCGCCGCCATCTTGTGATGCAGAAATACGAATGGAATAATTCATTCTCTCTTCGCTGCGACTGAAGTAGCTCCCTAATACAACACCAGGGACGACGAGTTCAGATAACTCTTCAGTGGGTTCTTGTTCTGTTTTGCGAAGACTTTCTTTGCGAAGTTTGTGTTGGCTCAGGACATGCTCATATACGCCAACAGTATATTTATTACGGTATAGTCCAAGTGCTTGAACAAGGGAAAGTTTAGCGGGCTCATCAAGAAAATGACGCTGTTTAGCAACGGTCACTTCTTCACATTGAAGTTCAGATTTATCTCGTAAATCAATAATTCGGGTGCAACTGGCTGAAAGGCGGTTGAGCTCCATTTTAACTAAAAAGCGAGTAGAGTTAGACTCATCGATGGTGAGTTTTTCAAAGACCTCTTTGAAGTCGGGCTCCATTAATAGCGGCTTGAGTTGTTCTATTAGCTGACTATGGTCTTCTATGCTCATTAGCTCTTTT
This sequence comes from Shewanella sp. P1-14-1, assembly GCF_001401775.1. Lineage (NCBI taxonomy): Bacteria > Pseudomonadati > Pseudomonadota > Gammaproteobacteria > Alteromonadales > Shewanellaceae > Shewanella > Shewanella sp. P1-14-1. The sequence continues at coordinate 138,314 of NZ_LKTL01000006.1, forward strand.
CAGTTTAGATACGAGATATAGGTGATAAATATAAGCCTGACTGTTAATCTTATCGGCCTAAAGTAAGCTTACTTTATATAAATTTAAATTATGTGCCTGTTAAAGCAAGCAAGATAATCATTAAAATATATTATAAATGAATTGATAATTCATTCATTATCAAATTGGTTTAACTCTAAACGAAATGACATTGAAGCATGGCAAAAAATAAAACAGCGTTTGTATGTAATGAATGTGGGCAAGATTTTCCACGATGGCAAGGGCAATGTAGTGCATGTCAGGAGTGGAATACGATTTCTGAAGTGCGTATTGCAGCAGTTAAATCTACAACAAATTCAGTGGCGGGTTACGCAGGCTCTGTTGGTGGAGGTTCAAAAAAACTCGGTGAAGTTGAAGAGTTTGAAGCCGAGAAAAAATTAACGGGTATTGGTGAATTAGATCGAGTGTTATGTGGGGGGCTCACGACCGGCTCAGTCAATATTATTTCAGGCGATCCAGGCGCGGGTAAGACCACATTATTGTCTGATCTGATTGCAAGAATGTCTCAAAGCATGCCATCACTCTATTGTACTGCTGAAGAGTCGTTATCCCAATTTAAGAACCGAGTTAATCGGTTGAAGCTTAATTATAACGAAGATAACTTGTATTTAATGGCTGAAACCAGCGTTGAAGCGATTATTGCAGAACTTGAAGCCAAAAAAGTTAAATTTGCTGTGATTGATTCGATACAAGCTGTTGTGTCAGAAACGGCGAATGGCAGTCCAGGTTCGCCTTCACAGGTTAAAAGCAGTGCCCAAGCACTAACACAGTATTGTAAGCAGAATAATGTGACCATGTTTTTAGTGGCTCACGTCAATAAAAATAATGAAACAGCTGGGCCGCAAACACTGATTCACATTGTAGATTGTTTGACTCATATTGAATGTAATGATGGTCAAATCAGAACCCTACGTGCGAATAAAAACCGATTCGGTGATGTTGATACTGTGGGTATTTTCAAAATGACCGAACGTGGCATGATAAGTGTTGATAATCCGAGTGAAATCTTCTTATCTGGGTCAACAACCAATTCTCCTGGGGCTGCCATTACCTGTATTCGAAAGGGGAATCGCAACCTTTTACTTGAGATTCAATGCCTAACAACTGAAACAGAAGGCGAATTTCCACAGCGAGTCTGTGTCGGTTTAAATATGAACCGAATTAAAATGCTCACTGGCGTATTACGTAAACACACCAAAACCAAAATTTATCACGATACTTATTTTAATTTAGTCGGTGGGTTAAAAATTGATGAGTCAGAAACCTGTATTGATTTAGCACTGGTGACAGCACTCTTAAGTAGCTTGAATGATTTTGTGGTACCAAGAACCACATGCATTATGGGCGAACTCAGTTTAAATGGTGATGTTAGGCCAATCGACAGCGGTGTACCGCGTGTAAAAGAGGCGGTACAACATGGCTTTACAGAGGTGTTTATTCCGCATCGTAATTATCATAAATCGATGGAAGGTTTAGGCGCTAAAATTCATCCGATTAAAACCATTCATGAATTACTTGAGTTAATTAATTAGTTGGTTTTATCGCTTACGCTATTGTCAGCATGTGTTGACAATAGCGTTGAGCGGTTTAATCGGAAAAAGCTAGAAAGTTTAAAATTAACAAAGGTATAATCTTTATTTATTTGTAACGTTAAGCCTCATTCACTCAATCTCATCACATTTAAAATGGAATATAGCAGTGTTTATTCGATTTAAAGTCAGTTTATTATTGTGGTGTGTTTTCTCAACAAGTTTGTTCGCTAAAGAGTCCACTCCTCAAGTTTTGCGCTTATATCAGAATGAGTTTCACTTTCAGTACCATATTGAATTATTAAAAATGGCATTGGATAAAACGGCTGCTGAATACCCTGAGGCTAGAGTACAATTTACCGAACAAGTTACCCCTGGTCGCGGTTTAAAAATGTTGGAGCAAGGCGAAGTCAATGTCGCTTTTCTTGCTTCAAGTAAGCAACGTGAAAAGATGTTTATTCCGATAAAAGTCCCATTGTTGCAAGGCTTATTAGGGTATCGGTTACTGTATATTCATCAAGATAATCAAGATAAATTTAAGCAAGTTAACAGTGCAAATCAGCTAAGCCATTCATTTGTTGCTGGCTTTGGCTCACATTGGGCTGATTTAGACGTTTTACGCCATAACGAGTTGCCAACGCAGGAAGTTGGCACCGCGAAAAGTTTGTATCGTATGTTACAAGCGAAGCGTTTCGATTACTTCCCAAGAGGGGTGAGCGAGATTTGGGCTGAAAAGAAAAGGCTAGGCCCTGATTTGCCCGATCTCATTATCGAACCTAACTTAGCACTTGTTTATCATTTGCCTATGTATGTGTTTGTGAATAAACAGAATCCAGAGTTGGCGGAGCGGATTGAGAAGGGCTTACAAAGAGCCATTGAAGACTTATCGTTTCAGGAGTTATTTTTAAAATATTATAGTGACGCTATTTTAAAGGCGAAATTACCCCAGCGAACAATTATTCATTTAGAAAACCAAGATTACCTTAGCGAAAAACCTATCGATTCAAGCTGGTGGCTATAACTGACTTTGAGTCACAGCCAGATTAAGCATCGATAAGTTGATAACTTGATGCATTGAGTGTCTACCTACACATAGGGATGCTTAATCTAGATGCAGTAACTGTGCTAATTCTCTGTGCAATAACTCAGCATCACCAATGTTCAACTCTATGATTCTTTTTAAATGGCTAATGCTATCAAGGTCAATGTGCTGACACTCTAGCCCAAGTTGTTGGCTTTTATGATGCACGAGTACAGTATCCATATTCAGGACGATATCAGATTCAGGCAGTAAAAAGCTTAAGCCAATTTTTTGTCCTAACGTGAGGGATAAGGCTTCTGGCTCTGATACTAATGCGCCATTAATACTGAGATCTAATATATTGGTACGATAGGTTTTATCGTTAAAGCTGAGGGTGGCTGTCGCGGCAAACAATGTGCGAGTGTATTGTCTTCTTTCATCCATAAAATGTTACCTAGATTGTCACTCGATTTAAATTGAATAGGGAAGGAAGGGTTAATTTCACCATTCAAATAACCACTTAAGAATACGCTATCTGTATTTGATTGCCAATATAAGTCAGTTGTTATAAGAACCAACCTGATTAAAAATAACGCATTAAAAAAGGAGCATTCAGCTCCTTTTTAATGTTGAGTAAAATAAATTACTCAATGAGTTTACTGATTTACACTAGATGAGTAAATGAGCACAAAGTGCAATGACAGGCAGTGTAACGAGTGTACGTAGAATGAATACTACAAATAACTCAAAGAAGTTAACTGGGATTTTGCTACCAATTAATAACGCACCGACTTCACTCATGTAGATTAATTGTGTGACTGACAAAGCCGCAATCACAAAACGCGTTAAATCAGATTCAATAGAGCTTGCTAAAATAGATGGCAAGAACATATCAGCAAAGCCGACTACGATTGTGGTTGATGCGACATCAGCTTCCGGAATTTGCAGTAGTTCTAACAGTGGAATAAACGGCATACCTAAGTATTCAAAAATAGGTGTGTTTTCTGCAAGTATAAGGGCAATAGTACCAATGGCCATTACTACTGGGATAATACCGAACACCATATCCACGACATTTTTTACGCCTTCACGCAGTACATGTTTAACGCCGCCAGCACGAGATGCTTTATTGATTGCTTGCTCAAATCCCCACGACATAACCCCATGACCTTTAGGGATCATTTCATCATCAGGATGACGAGGTGTGTTATCTATGTATAAATCTTTTTTCCATGACAGTGGTGGTAACTTAGGAACCACTACAGCTGCGACAAAACCAGCTAAACATACTGTTAAATAAAACGGTACAAAAAGGTGTTCAAGTTTGACTTGAGAGATAACGACTAAGCTAAAGGTAATCGAAACAGCAGAAAAGGTTGTACCGATGACAGCGGCTTCACGCTCAGTATAAAGGCGTGTTTCATATTGTTTGTTGGTCATTAAAATACCGACACTACCATCACCTAGCCATGATGCCATACAGTCGATTGCACTTCTGCCAGGTAAGTTAAAGATAGGACGCATTAATTTAGTCAACATGGTTCCGAAAAACTCGAGCAAACCAAAATTTAATAATAACGGCAGCAACATACCTGCGAAAATGAACACAGAAAATAATACAGGTAGCAAGTCATTAAGGACTAATGCACCAGTATCTGCAGAATAGATAACTTCGGATCCAATCTCTAAATAAGTTAATACAATGAATATCGCACCTAAAATACGAACAACTAACCAAAAAGGTGACACATTGAGAAGGGTATTAAGAAAAGGCTTTTCTAATACCAACTTAGGCTTAAGTAATTTACTGATTACCGAAATGATAGCCATAAACACGACAATACAAGTCACCAATAAAGGCAATATGTCGGCAAAATGGCTTTGCACTGCTTTGGAAACAATAGCAATTGGAATCGTAATGGCGCCGTTATAACTGATAGGCGTCATGAATAATAACAAGCCTAGCAGTGACGGTATGACAAAGGTCAATATTGTCTTAATGTTGTATTTTTGTTTTTCTTGAGTCACTTTTTATATGCCTTTGCAATTGGCCAAATAAGCTTGGCTGATTGTGTCTAACCGTCCAGTGGGAAAAATGCTGAATGTCCATTCAGAAGTAATAAAGCGAGGCAAGGGTACCTGCTTATCTAGTCTATGTAAAACTATTCACTTTGGCGAATAGTTATTGAGTTATTTTGCTTATCTATATTCTAAAGGGTTTGGCAATAAATGCACGTAATAATTTGTTTGTAACCATAATGTTAGCTGGTTGTTGTTGTGTGTTTTGACCTTTGTTATTACAATTATTAAGGTGCTTTGTTCGATTGTGCATAGCAGGGTACTGTTGTCGTCATATAAATGAGTTACTAAACATTAGATGTGCATAGCGGTTTTATCAATGTAGATTCAGTATGATAAAGCAAACCATATAAGGAAATTTGACTGTTGTGATATTAAGTAAACGAGAAAAAATCGCCAGATTAGCTTACCTGTTTGGTTTGCTAGGGCTGCTTGGCCTTTTTCTTGGTATTAGTTTATCGGTATTGATGGAATATATTCAATTTGGCGATCAATACAGTTTACTGCAATTTTCTATCAGTGAACTTGGCACCTACAATCGTTCTTCTAGTGCGTTATGGATCAACGGAGGGCTGTTTTTTGGTAGTTTAAGCCTGACAATGAGTTGTTTATTTGGCTTACAGTTAAGTCGACGTATTTCCAGCGGACTCTTTTGGTTTTCACTCATCGTGACGTTTATTGCTTTAGCTGCAACGGGCTTATTTCCGCTTAATGTGTTTCATTTACACATCAAAGCTGTGTCTATCTACATTTACTTTGGTTTATTAGCTGCGATTTTTTGCTTTATAGAGTGCGCTATTGAGCGAAGAATTCGCTTGTTCTTACCACTGGTGTTGAGCTTTGTTATTGCGCTCATTCATGGCAGCATTTTAGCTCATGAATGTTGGCGGGAGAGCTTAGGCTTAACCCCGATTTCAGATGGTGAATTATTTCAGGCGATAGTTTCCCAATCGCCGAAACCTGATATTTGGTGGCTATCCATTTTATTCTGGTGCAGCATTGTCACTATGTGGTTATGGATATTGAGTATATGTCGCTGGTACTTCTTGCCCCTGCAACAGGGGCAATTAAGCAAGTAAACTACACTACACTTGTTGTAATCCTGCTTGACCAAACCAATAGCCATTACAGGCATTAACGTTCGAAGATGTGGTCTTATTGTCTGCTTCACTACTGTGGTTTTTAAGGTGGCTAATTAAGCTCACCAATTCATCGGCTCGCTTAATATCGTGAATATCATTGGGTGAGACCCTAAAGAAATTAACGCCCATGGCTATCATATCGGCTATTTCAGAGGTTAAGTCCAAATGAGCTGCAGATTGAGTTTGAATTCCGTTTAGACGTAATAGACTTTGCTGCTCTTGAGTTTGCGCCAAAATGCCTTTCGGATGCTGGCGGCATATTGTCTCGCAGTTATCTTTATTCAAACCAAAATGTTTTGCGGTAAAACAACGAGCCGAATGAGCGAGTGGAATATATCCATGGCCCATGACTTCGACTTCGAAGCTTGCCTTGGTTGGCTCACTAATGACACTTTTTAACCAAGCTTTTGATAATTCATAAGGCATGACAAACCGCTTCATTCCCATGGTTTGTAAAATGTCTAAACTGGCACGATTATAGTTATTAATCGTAGGGCCGCAGATAAAAGGAATATTAGCTTGTCTAGCAAGTTGCACGGCTGCCATGTCATTGGCTTCAATACTAAACTCACCATTATCAATATGCTTTTTAAGTTCAGTTAACTCTGACTGTGCTTCAATTAAAGCCATAGTCGATAACACCACGTTTTTGCCATGGCTTTTGAGCATATGTGCCAATTCAAGGTAATCTTTGAATTTTAAAAAGCGGCGGCGACTGCATACTGTTTCACCAAGATAAACAGTATCAATCTGGCTATTCGCAGCCTGTTGATAGAAATCTTCAATAGAGGCTTTATCCCAGCAATAGCTTACTGGCGCGAGAGATATTTTCATTATTATTACCTTACTGCCATTGACGTTCGTATGCGCCTAACGTGGTGACTTGCCCTTCAGAAACTTTAGCGAGTACTTGATTCCATCTAGCTTGCTCTGTAAATGACTCAGGGTGTGTTAAAAAGCTATCAATCGCTTCTCGCCAAACTCGGGTGACTTGCTCTACGTAGGCTGGGCTGCGCTGTCTTCCTTCAATCTTTAAAGACTTTATTCCTGCTGATGCTAACTGTGGCAGTAAGCTAAGGGTATTAAGACTTGTAGGTGACTCAAGTAAGTATTTGGCTTGTGTTTGATTTTCAGCGATATAACGACCTTTACACACAACTGGGTAACCTAATTGCTGATCAACATCAGAGGTATCAATGAGTACTTCATTTAAGCGTGTTAAGCATTTATGACCTTGTTCTTGCCATCTCACATGTTTTGCAGGAGAGCACGAACCACCCGTATTGGGTGATTGACCTGTGACATATGAAGATAAGTGACAACGGCCTTCGGCCATAATACATAGGCTGCCAAAGGCAAAAACTTCAAGATCAACGGTACTATTTTTAGCTAAGTCTTTAACTTGCTTTATGGATAGCACCCGTGGCAACACTGCTCGCTCAATATTGAAAGCCTGTTGATAAAAGTCTAATGCGGCTAGATTGGTGGCCGAAGCTTGCACTGAAAGGTGCAATGGCAAATGTGGATAACGGTTGCTGGCATAATGAAGCAGGGATATATCAGCGGTAATAAGTGCATCCATTTGCAGCTGGGCGGCTAAATCTATTGCCTGATACCAGCGGCTTTCCTCTCCAGGTTTTGGATAAGTATTTAAGGTTAAAAATACTTTTCTGCCTTGGGCATGGGCAAGCTTGGTGGCTTGTTTTAGTTGTTCTGGGGTGAAGTTTAAACCTGCAAATGAACGGGCATTAGTATCATCCTTTAAACCTAGATAAACGGCGTCAGCGCCCGCTCTAAAAGCGGCTTTTAATGAGGCTAAATTTCCTGCAGGGCACAAGAGTTCCATATTCTCTCTCTCAAATTTCGATTGAAAGTGAGTGTAAAGTTGAATGACGTCACATGATTTGATTTGAAACAGGTTTCAATTGATAAAATGTGAGTAAACTAGCTTAAATTGGAATCTTGTCAGTGTAGGAGTATGAATGTCTTTCGGTTTTTCAGGAAAGGTTGCTAAAAATTTGCTTAATATCGCCCCTAAAGTCGCCACCCAGTCTCTTGCTGTTGTCCCTGAAAAGGTAAAGTTGGATATTCTGGCTAAGATTTTGTCACTTTCGTTAAGTGAACAAATTAAATTTGGTGAGTTAGATTTTCTGCAAGGTAAGTGGGTTGCTATTTGTGTGCAAGACATCGCGCTCAACTTTGAAATTAGTTACGATCAACAGTTATTATTACGTCCTTTGACGCAAGCCGATGTAACTTTTACTGCCAATGTGCCTGAGTTATTACTGGTTGCTACGGCCAAAGAAGATCCTGACACGTTATTTTTTCAACGTAAGCTGCGTATTGAAGGCGATACCGAACTCGGCCTTGAAGTGAAAAACTTATTGCTCGGTATTGAGCTTGATACGTTACCAGCAGCGGTAAAGCTTAGCATTGAAAAGTTAGCTATTACGCTACAAACGTTACAAGGCTATGCTAATGAGCAGGCAGCCGCAACGGCGTAATATTCAGTCATAATGACTCAGATGATGAGCGTTAGACATGGGATGAATATAAACATCAAAAAAGGCGCTAATTAGCGCCTTTTTTGTCATGTAGTTTAAGGGTTAAACCTTACCTGTAATGACTTCATATTTATATTGCAGCTCAGCTGGGGTTTCTGCGTGGCTGGGATCAGGATCAATGCAATCAATAGGGCAAACCGAAACACAGGTCGGTTTAGCATAGTGGCCTACGCATTCGGTACATAGCGCAGGATCAATTTCATAGATCTCTTCACCCATGGTGATGGCCTCATTAGGGCACTCAGGCTCACACATGTCGCAGTTAATGCAGCTATCGTCGATTAGTAATGCCATCTAGTTCATATACCTTATAAAATTCATCTGTAACAATTGCTTATGTATATTCCATATAATGGTAAAAATTACCCTGTCCCGACGTTCAATGATTCATACAGCGGATTTTCATGCACTTAACCATGAATAATGACCTGAATGAAGACAAAGACTTAATAAGCGTTGAATGACTGCGCTGATCTAATGCGTTTTAACACGCTATAAATCTTTCAATCGATGATTATATCACACAGAGATAGCCCGCCTAGGGTTAAGCGAGAAATTCACCGGCTAGCGCATGTTTTGCAGTGGAGATTATCGCGACCACTGCTAATTCAATGAAAGGATTCATTTTTGAAGGGTTTGACCCTCTATTTCAGATTATGAAGTGAATGAGTTCGCTACTATTATGTAGCAATTATCATTTAGCTACTATGATTTAACTAAGCCCTCAGAACCACTTTTTGCTGACTTATCGGGAATAAAAAATGGAAGATAAAAGCCCAACCCAGCAACAGTATGATGATGTTTTATCATTTTCAGATCGATTACATCAATCAGGGTGCGCACCATACTCAGTGGCGAAATATACTCAGTCTTATGCGGCTCATCATCAGATAGATATCGCCATTGATGTTACCCCAACTAAAATTGTGACCATTTTCGAGCAACCCACTCAAAAAATGGTGATGCAAACTAAAAATCCACCGTCAGTCAATTTACGCAATTTGGTGGCAACCCTAAAGGCAATACACTCAAAAGAAAACTATCAAGGGGTGCCGAGTTACTCAAATTTTACTTTAGGCATTGCCAACCTATTACTGCCGCCTTGCTATTTGATGCTGGTGGGGAGCACGTATCTTGCGGCAATGATTTCGGTTTTTTTAGGGTTAATCGCCTGGTTAGCTCAACTAATGTGCACCGGGCAGCGAGCAATGCTGGTTGAGTTCATTGTGGCGTTTATTGCCAGTTTTGTGGTGGGGATATTAGCCGCTCAATTTCCTGAGTTACCGGTGTTAGCTTTATGCATCTCATCCATTGTACTGTTTATTCCAGGACTCACTGTCACCAATGGTTTAGCCAGTCTTGCCTTAAATGACTTTCGCTCAGGCATAGAGTTATTGGCCCAAAGTAGTTTGGTGGTAATAAAAATATTCATTGGCGTGGTGATGGGCTTAGGCTTATCAAGCTTGCTTGTCGGCCATGTAGCCGCTGCGCCATTTATTAATGAAATCCCTTTAGGTTTGCATATTCTGGCGTTAATTGGCATATCGGTTGCGATTGGACTGATTTTTAATGCCAGTTGGCAAGACATTATTATTGGCCTACCCGCTGCTGCAGTAGGCATGTGGGGGCCACATTGGTTTACCTCTGATTGGGTTATCGGCACTTGGATTAGCACCATGATTATCACTCTTTATGGGCTGTTAGCCGGTAAAGCACGTAAAGTGCCTGCGTTAGTGTATATTATCCAAGGGGTGATCATTTTAGTGCCAGGAAGCCGGATCATCGTTGGTGCCAGTGAGTCATTCTTTGCCACTGCAATATTGCCTATCCCCAGTATTGGTATGTCAGCATTATTGATGTTTTGTTCGATTATGGCAGGGCAGATCATGGTTTATTCTATTTTCAATGACCGCTTTTTGTTTAACCATAAACGCAACTAATCGATATTAATTGAGAAAAACTAAACACATGAAAAAAGCGCCTAATGGCGCTTTTTAGTTGTCATGTTTTGTCGACGTTTTTTGATTATCGATTAGACTGTCACATCGCGACGAATTGCTCTGCCAGGCTTAGCATCCATAAGCAATTGTCCCTTATCAATAATCGATTGGCCATTGACTAGTACATGCTGCATACCCACTGAAAGCTTATTGGGCTCAGTAAATGAGGCCATATCTTTAAAGCTATTGAGATCAAATACCACTATGTCAGCATCTTTACCCACTTGCATACGGCCTTTGTTACGCATTTGCGGCACAGCATCTTCGATGATATGACACGCATTGAGGCTGGTGCGCTTCATTGCCTCGACTAAATTGACTTCTTTATACTCAACCACGTATTTATTTACAAAGCGGGCAAAACACCCGACCGAGCGGGGGTGAGCAAAAGCATCGTTAGGCAATGGCCATACATCACCTTCAATCAATTTACCTTTGCTGTCCATCCACGGCATGGCATCAGAGGCAATAGCGGCGTTAGGAAACAACACCGAACGCTTCATCATGCGTAAGTCTTCTTTACTGTCGTCAGGCTTTAAGAAGTGAATAACGATTACTTCACCAGGGTTGGTTTTTCGTAGTTCATCGATTTTGGTTTGGGTCATAGGTACGCCATTGGCTTCCATGTAACTTGCATCGGGAACGCCAAAGCGGTCAATCCATTCTGGGCCAGCAAATAAGGCCGCGCCCACAGGTGTTGAGCCTGCGCCATAGGGGTAAGCTTCAGTGGTAATCGGCAAACCAGAATCAACAGCTTCTTGCACTAGGTCGGCGCAATCATCAATGTCTCGCACCGAGGTACTGTTGAGGTGACAAATATGCATATGTGCCCCAGTGGTGGCGGCTAAACTGATTAACTCTTGATAGGCTTCAAAGCTTGATCTGGGCTCCATGCCGTTGGCATAACGTACATGGGTGAAGGTCGGTACATCAAAACTTTTGGCCAGTTTAGCTAAGCCGTAATACTCTTTATGGCCATAGGCGGGAGCATAACCGCCATTAATACCAATCCCTAAACCACCTTCTTTTAAGCCTTGTTCAACATCAGACAATATCGTATTTAGCTGTGCGTCGGTGGCGAGATCATTTTGCCAATTTTTTAAACTAAAGGCATTCTGAAACCAAGTAATGGTGCCATCTGCGGGCGAAATTTCACTTTCAATTGCCATAATGCGGGCATAGGTCCAAGCTACTGAGGCGCCGTAGTTTATTGGGCGACCTTCTTTAGCGGTGTCATCATAATACTTACCAATGGGTAATAGGCCTGATTCCAACTCAAGGGCGGTGGTGACACCATCGAAGGCTTGAGCTCTGGCTGCGGGTAATTGTTGTCCATGGGCGTGAAGGTCGATAAAGCCTGGGGCAACCACAAGCCCGCTGGCATCAATGACTTTTTTACCTGTGAGCTTTTCTGTCGATATAGCGGCAATTTTGTCGTCTTTAATGCCTACATTGCGTACGGCATCTAAACCCGTTTCGGCATCAATGACACGGCCATTAGTAATCACTACATCAAACGGGCCTGTTTGATTTGGCATTAACTCTGGCTTTTGTGGACCCTTGTTAGTTTCTGCTGTGGCAGTCGATGAAAGTGTTATTGCAGCGGCGCCAATAGCCAGTTTTTTCATGGTATCGCGCTTGGTTTGATCAACTTCAGCGGTTAATTTGTCATCTTGATTTAACTCGGACATCATTTGCTCCTTTCTCGCCAATATCCTTGATTATCATGCTATTAATTATCAGCCAAGCATTTACAGCTTGTCATTAACAGCTTTAGTGGGCCGTTTACTGCATAGTCGTTTTATATTTAAACCACTAAGCTAGCTAACTTTTCACGCATTATTTTTTCGTCCATGCCACCTTTGGGGGCAATAAAGACTAAACGGGTTACTCTTGCTTCATCGTGTTCCCACGGCTCGCCAACAGTGACATTGGCGCGTTGGCCAGTACATTGAAATATACAGCGATGATCAGGTCGATCAGATAAATTTAAAATACCTTTCATGCGGTAGGCATCGACTGAAAACTGCTGTAATAGCGGATAGAGGCTTTGTAAAGACAGCGGCTTGTCGGTTTCGAAGCTAAAAGTATCAAAGCTGTGGTTTACATGGTCATGATGGTTGCATTGGCTGTGGTCATGGTCTGCACCTTGGTGCTGACAAGTATGCTCATGGCTAAGTTTTACTAACCGCTCAGGTACATCAAATAAAATCGGTAGTGCGACGTTTCCAAACTCCATTTCAACCAGTTTGGCAAAAGGGGCTTGGGTTTGGCACCATGCTTTAACTTTTTCCAGCTGCTCAGTTGCCACTAAATCAACTTTATTAACTAACACGATATCGGCGACTTGTATTTGTTGCTCTGACAAGCTGGCCATTGAACCTTCTAAACTTAAAATATTCTCAGCATCGATAGTGGTGATAATCGCGTTCAATGGCGCGTGTGCTTGTAGTTCAGGATCTTCAAATTGCAATGCCACTTCTTTAGGTTCGGCAATACCTGAGGTTTCAACAATAATATGATCAGGGCGCTCTTCAAGTGCCAGTATGCGCATCACTGAGACCACTAAACCTTCGGCAAGATTGCAACACACACAGCCATTTTCGAGGCTAATCATATTGTCGCTTTGGGATTTTACTAGCTCTGCATCGACATTAATTGAACCAAAGTCATTTACGATAACGGCCATACGCATGCCATCGGCATTGGTTAGGATATGGTTTAACAGGGTGGTTTTCCCGGCACCTAAAAAACCCGCTAAAATGGTCACTGGAATAGGTTTTTTATTCATTGACGTTTCTCTATATGATTTACTTTTTAACGAAAAAGCTCGGTATTACCCGAGCTTTATGATTTTAGGCATAATGGTTATGCAACCACTGGATTACGAACTGCTAAGCCAGGATTTACATCTAAATGCAATTCACCATTTTCGATAATAGGTGTACCATTTACGATCACATGATGCATCCCTTCTGAGAGTGCATTAGGCGCATCAAAGGTCGCTAGCACTTTGATTTCGTCAAGTTTAAATAAGACTAAATCAGCATCTTTACCCACTTGAATACGGCCTTTGTTTTTCATTTGAGGAACACTGTTTTCTAATATTCGACACGCATTTAAGCTCGTACGCTCCATCGCTTCGAGTAGTGTAACTGCTTTGTATTCATTGAGGTATTTACTGATAAAGCGAGTAAAACAAGCAAGCGATCTTGGATGAGCAATAGCATCACTTGGTAATGGCCATACATTACCTTCGATTAATTGCCCCTTAGGATTCATCCATGGCATTGCATCGGATGCAATGGCTGCGCCTGGAAATAATACTGAGCGGTCCATTTTATGGCGATCGGATTTACTTTCATCAGGTTTTAAAAAGTGCATTACTACCACTGTACCTGGCGCATTTGCTTGAAGCTCAGTGACTTTTTCTTGTGTTAAGGCTTTACCATTTGCTTCCATGTAGCTTGCACTTGGCACTCCCCAGCGCTCTAGCCAATCATCACCGCGGAAAACTTCTGCGCCGATCACTGATGAACCAGCACCGTAAGGATAAGCTTCTGTTGTCACCGATAAGCCTGCATCAACCGCATCTTGAACTAAATCAGCACAATCTTCGATATCTTGCACTGAGGTACTGTTAAGGTGACAAATATGCATGTGTGCACCGGTGGTTGCCGATAAACTGATCAGTTCTTGGTAGGCTTCAAAGCTTGATTTAGGCTCTGCGCTATTTAAGTAACGCACGTGGGTATAAGTAGGCATTTCATAGCGTTTAGCTAGCTTTGCTAATTCGTAGTACTCTTTATGGCCATAACCTGGTGCATAGCCAGCGTTAATACCAATGCCCAAACCTCCCTCTTTAAGGCCTTGCTCAACATAGTTTAAAATGGATTTAAGCTCATCTTTTGTCGCAAGGGTGTTTTGCCAGTTATTTTTAGAAAATGCTTGTTGAAACCAAACAATCGTACCGTCTGCTGGTGGCATTGTGGGCTCTTTTGCCGTGATACGAGCATAAGTCCATGCAACAGAGGCGCCGTAGTTAATAGGGCGGCCCTCTTTGGCTGTGTCATCATAGAATTTAGCAATAGGTAGCAACCCCGACTCCATTTCAAGAGCGGTGGTTACACCATCAAATGCTTGTGCTCGTGCAGCCGGAAGCTGTTGACCATGCGCGTGCATATCAATAAAGCCCGGCGCAACCACTAAGCCTGTGGCATCAATGACTTTTTTGCCTTGTAATTTATCTGTTGAAATGGCGGCAATACGATTGCCTTTAAGGCCGACGTTACGAATGGCATCTAATTTAGTTTCAGGGTCAATTACCCGGCCATTTTCAATAACAATATCAAATGGGCCCTTTTCATTGGCCATTAGCTTAATTTGCTGCTCAGTGAGTTTGTCTGATGCGGCTTGCAAAACTGAGGCAAATGGAAGCGCTGCAGTACCAACAGCACCCGCTGCAAGCTTAGTTAGCGTAGTACGCTTTGACTGGTCGACATTGTTAGTGGTTAAATCATTTAGCTTGGTATCGTCTTTCATTTTTTATCCTCATTTATTCATGCAATAAAAATAGTAAAAACTGGCAACATGTGAAACGGCAAGCACCATAAAAGCTACTTTAAACAGCTTTGCTCTAAATTTGGATAATGTAAAGTACACTTTGATACTTTTGTTGCGCAATCGTGTCTTTGGGGGCGAATAATAAATATTTCAGGGCTTAGGGTTACGGCTTTGTTAGCTTCGGTTGCTCGTATCGCTTTGAGTTTGTTACTGATATTGCGTTAATGATAAAATTTTGCCGCTGTAAAACTTATTACTGATATTAATTAATAGCATAGATTAGAGGAACTCACATTTGAAGGGTCTAACCCTTCAAGTTTTGACCAACCTTGGCCAATAATAAATAAATGATAGGTGATAACTGACTAAATGATAGGTCATGAGTTTTTATATGTAGTAGGCTGGATCTTGAGTGGGCGATAGAGTTGGGTAGGTGATAGAGTTGAGTAGGTGATAGAAGTTGAGTAGGTGATAGAAGTTGAGTGAAAGGTAGAGATTGAGTCAAAGGTAGAGATTGAGTCAAAGTGGTGGCTTGTATTGCATTGGCGGGTAAACACTTTCTCAACAGTCACAGTTATGGCCTAAAAGGCAATAACTGCAACAGCTGAAAACGGATAACCATCCCCTGGTTAGACTGACTTATGTAGCAGGTCTAGGTAACGGGTTCAATCGCTTGATGTGGATTGCGGCTATCTTGCCCTTGAGGCAGATTGCGCATTAAAATTGCTTTATCCAGCTCGACTTCTGCCGGCACAGCTAAGAATACAAAGTGCCCTGAACCTAACCCGGCTTCTACTGATTCACCTTTGCGATTAACTAATTCTGAAATGGTTAAGGTGATATTGCCTTGCGGGGTCATCAATTCAACACTGTCACCGACAGAGAACTTGTTCTTAACGTCAATTTCAGCTGCGCCGGCATCATTGCGTTTACCGGTAAATTCACCAACAAATTGTTGGGTATCACTGATTGAGTAGCCGTAATCATAGTTCTGGTATTCGTCATGAACGTGACGACGTAAGAAGCCTTCGGTATAACCACGATGCGCCAAGCCTTCAAGGTTATGCATTAGCGTGCGGTCAAAATCTTTACCTGCCACAGCATCCTCAATGGCTTGACGATATAACTGTGCGGTTCTCGCTACGTAATAAAAAGATTTAGTACGGCCTTCAATTTTTAATGAGTCGACACCCATTTGGGTTAAACGCTCAACGTGTTGAATGGCACGTAAATCTTTTGAGTTCATAATATAAGTACCATGCTCATCTTCATAAGCGGGCATATATTCACCTGGACGCCCAGGTTCTTGTAATAGGACAACTTCATCTGAAGGTTGACCAGCACCTAATGTCGGTGTCTCAATTTGCACACCGTTTGCATCGACGATACCTTGTGGGTTAACGGCGATGATATCACCAGTGTCAGTTTGCTTAGCTTCATGTACATCATATTTCCAGCGACAAGCATTAGTGCATGTGCCTTGGTTTGGATCGCGTTTATTGATATAGCCTGATAATAAACAACGTCCAGAGTAAGCCATACATAACGCGCCGTGGACAAACACTTCTAATTCAATATCTGGACACTGTTGACGAATCTCTTCAATTTCATCTAATGATAATTCACGAGATAAGATGACTCGTTTAATCCCCTGTTGTTGCCAAAACTTAACAGAGGCCCAGTTAATTGCATTAGCTTGCACTGATAAATGAACCGTTTGATCTGGGAATGCCTCACGCACCATCATAATAAGACCAGGATCTGACATGATCACAGCATCAGGCTTCATATCAATGACAGGTGCCATATCACGTATGTAAGTTTTTAATTTTGCATTGTGCGGTGCAATGTTACTGACGACATACAACTTTTTATTTAGCGCATGGGCTTCTTTGATGCCCATAGCCAGATTTTCCATTTTGAAGTCATTATTTCTAACCCGTAAGCTATAGCGAGGTTGGCCTGCATAAACAGCATCTGCACCGTATGCAAAGGCATAGCGCATATTCTTTAACGTTCCTGCTGGAGACAATAGCTCTGGTCTAAACATAATCACTCTCAATTTGATGGAAATTCGCACACAGCGCGGGGGGCGGCATTTTACTTAAGTATGGTCGCTGAATGCAAATAATTCATCTGTGATTGTGCTGCTTGTCTAATTTAATGTTTGCTAATTAATTGACATGCTTTATAAAGATTAGTGCTTTTTCTTTATTCTATTAAATGACATAGCTGATATAATCGAAACAAAGCAACAACAATAAAATTACAGGCGGGATCTATGACAACTGAACACCAATTATTGGTAGGGCTATTAAAGAAGCTAAAAGACGATGCTTTAGTGCTTCCGACACTGCCTGAAGTCGCCATGCGGGTGCAGGAAGTTGTTGCGCAACCAGACTCAAGTCTTAAACAAGTTGGCGACATTATTGGCCAAGATGCCGCAATTTCGGCGCGTATTATTAAGGTGGCAAACAGTGCTTTATATAGCCGAGGTAACAAAGCTGAAAATATCAGTGCTGCTGTCAATCGTATTGGACTAATACAAATAAAAGCGATTGTTACCTCTGTCGCATTAGAGCAATTATTTATCTCAACCAATGAGATGGTTTGGGAGGTGATGGATGAAGTGTGGCAAACTTCTATTGAGGTCACCGCATCAGCTGGTGCTATGTTGGCTATTTACAATAAACGTCACCCGAGTAAGAAATTAGACCCTGAAACATTAACATTGGCAGGCTTAGTCCATAATATTGGTGCTCTACCTGTGTTATCTGAGGCAGAAACAAAGCCTGATGCCTTTACAAGTATTGAACAGTTACGTGGTTTAGTCCGTAAAATGCAAGGACCAATTGGTCGTGCTATTTTAAAGACTTGGGACTTTGCGCCTGAAGTGATGGAAGTGGTTGAACGCTGGGCTGATCTTCATTATATGCCTGAGTCGGTGACCTATTTAGACTTTATTCGCTCAGCAGCTTATTATACTGGCGAGTTAAGAGCTGGGCCTGAATTGGAACAACGTCTAGATATTTTTGCAACTCGCGGCTTACCTGTAACACCGGAAGATCTAGAGAGTGACGAGTTTTTAGATGTGTATCATTCTATTAAGCAAAGTTACCAATAACAGCTGAAAATATAGCCGCCAAGCAGACATGAAAGAGCTTGGTAATGGAATTAACCCCAATTGAATAAGGAGCGATAAGTTGTGTTAAGTATTGAAATTATAATTGTATTGTTTATCGCCCTTATTTTGTTATTGGGTATTGTATTAGGCGGTTACTTCCAACAAGGCAAATTCATCGCAGAGCTGACTCAAACCTTAGAGTCGAATAATGCAACCCAGTCCCCACTTAACTTTAAACATACTCCAAGAGCATTCAAACCTCTGGTTAGAAACCTCAATTTATTCCAGCAAAACAACCCTATAACGCTTGAGCGAGATAAGTTGACAGGGTTATCTAATCGAGTTGGATTCAAGCGTAAAATGTTTGCCAAGATGCCTGCGACTGAGGGGATGCTCGTGCTGGTGGACATTCAGCAGTTTCGCTTTGTAAATGATCTCTTTGGATTTATTTTTGGTGACCAGTTATTAAAAGCTTTTGCATTACGAATTAAGGGGCTAAACAATCCGCCACAATTCGTTTCAAGAATGAACGGTAATGAGTTTTTACTTTTCTACCCTAAAGCTATTTCAGTTAACGAGTTATCTAATATAAAGCAGCATCTACAAAAGCCATTCGACATCGAGCAAACTCCAATCAGCATTAAAGTACAATTAGGGGTACTTGAGCTGCATGACCATCATGCGGATGTGAGTTTAATGCTACGTCGATTAGACTTAGCACTTAAAAAAGCCAAGCTCAGCCTAAACGATATCGCATTTTATAATCAAGATGATGACAAAGCTCAATATCGTGAATTGACAATCATTAATAGCTTGCCTAAAAGTCTGAAGCAAAACCAACTCCATATGGTGTATCAACCTAAGTTGGATATCAGCTCGGGTAAGTGTTCACAAGTTGAAGCGTTAATTCGATGGGAGCATGATGGCTTAGGTATTATACCGCCAACAGAGTTTATTCCTTTAGCTGAACATACTGGCATGATTGACTTAATCAGTAAGTGGGCTCTTGAACAAGTGTTACAGCAACAGGTTAAGTGGTTACAGCAAGGCATCAATATCAAAGTGGCAGTTAACTTATCCACTAAAGATCTTGAAAATCAGCATTTGCCAATTGATATCAGTAATTTGCTTATGCAGTACAAAGTGCCTGCTGAGAACTTAATGATTGAAATCACTGAAAGTGTATTGATGTTAGATTTAGCACGGACCATCGAAACACTAAAAGAAATTCGCGAGTTAGGAGTTAAAATTGCTATTGATGATTTCGGTACAGGGCATTCATCTTTAGCTTACTTACGTCACCTCCCCATTGATGAAGTTAAAATTGATAAAGCCTTTTTGGACGACTTTAACTGCGACTTACAAGCTAATAAGATTGTGAAAACTAGCATCGAACTGGCTAAGAGTCTTGGTTTTGATGTTACGGTCGAAGGGGTTGAAACCAAAGATGTATTTGATACCTTAATTGAGTTCGGAACTGATACCATTCAGGGGGAGTATTTTAGTAAGCCTCTTGTTGCAACAGATTTTGAGCTACGATACACGCAGCTCATTGAACAACCTTTCTTATTCCTACCAAGCTCAGATAACGTTAAACATTAAAGTGATTAACGCGCTTAAGACTGATTAAATTGTTGTTGTAACTGGCTAATCAAGTTGAGTGGCATAGGGGCCATCTGACGTTGCTGATTCATGCAGACCATCTCAATTGTGGCTGTCACAGCAGGCTTTTTAGCATTAGTACGCCAAATCTCTTGTTGCCAAACAGTACGGTACTTACTTTCAAAGTAATAACGCGTTCTAACATCAACGATATCAGCAAATTCAACCCCATCGTGACACAGCATATCTGTACGATATACCGCGAAGCCTAGCTGTTGCTGTTGCCACAATAAGTTCAGTACGTCTGCGCCAATCACATGCTCTCTCGCTCGTTCAAAATACTTTAAAAAGTTGGGGTGATATACCACGCCTGAAAAGTCTGTATCTTCATAGTAAATTTGTACAGGAAAGTGAAAAGTTGGGCTATATTCAATCGTTTTCTGAGTCATCTTGATGCTACTAAGTCATTTTATGAGGGCATTGTTACTTATTCTTAGACGTTACAACAGTGTTTTTCGGTTTGCTATGCCGATTCATTGACTGCTCAGACCAGAGTTTGGCTAATCCCCTTTAATATCTCGACAGAGGTTACTCAGTTCAAACCGTTGAAAATGCATATTTAGCCAACTTTGTTTTGCATAAATTTAGGCAGTAATACCGTTTCACCTGTTAGCATCTTATAAGCACTTTGGGTATTTACCGCTGGGCTGAAAATGTAACCTTGACCTGTATGACACTGGTACTGAATGAGTTTAATTAATTGCATTTCAGTTTCAATCCCTTCTGCGACAATTTGCATTTTTAGGTCATTACCTAAATTAATAATGTTTTTTAAGACCGCTTTTGCGGCTTCATTATCTAAAAAGCTATCGATAAAACCTTTGTCGATTTTTAAGGTATTTAATGGGAATCGGGTGAGGTAATTTAAGGATGAATACCCCTTACCAAAGTCATCTAAACTAAGTCTGATTTTTAAATCATGTAATTGGCTTAGCACCTTTTTAGCGGTTTCTACATTCTCAATCAAAAGTGATTCGGTAATTTCCAGTTCCAGCTTCTCTGCAGGGAAACCGGTTTCCACTAATATGGCTTCGATTTTTTCGCTAATATCTGGCTGAGATAACTGCACAGGGGAGATATTGACCGACACACTTCCTTTGAGCAAGCCTTCTTGGTGCCATTGATTTGCCGTGATACAAGCCTGTTTAATAACCCAATAACCAATTTCAATGATTTGACCATTACTTTCAGCTTCTGGAATAAACTTATCGGGTGGTATCAAACCTTTTTCGGGGTGGAACCAGCGCAGCAATGCTTCAAATGAACGGATATTACCTGTTTTAAGGCAAATTTTAGGCTGATAATACAACTCAAACTCATCATTGGTTAATGCATGTTGAAGCTGCTGTTTAATTGAAATTTTTTCTTGTAAGGCGACTGACAGTGCTTCATTAAAAAAGTAGGCGCTATTACGTCCTGCTTGTTTAGCAGCATACATCGCGGTATCGGCATGTTTTAGTAACGTCTTCGCATCCAGACCATCTTCAGGGTAGCAAGCAACCCCAATACTGGCAGAGCTCTTAATCCAATGTTCCTGTATTTGATAGCCTGTGTTAATTGCTAATCTTAGGCGTTCAATGATATTCACTAGCTGTGAAAGCTCGCCCGGATTTCGAAGAATAATTGCAAACTCATCACCGCCTAAGCGGGCTAATAGGTCATCACTTTTGAGGTTTGATGATAGGCGTTTGCTCACTTGAATAATCAGCTCATCACCTATGTCGTGTCCCATAGAGTCATTGACTTCCTTGAAGTAATCAAGGTCGATAAAAGCAACCGCAGCATGCTGATGTTTTTGATTCACAGTGGCTTCAAGTACAGTATTAAAACGGAATCGATTTGATAAGCCTGTTAACGTGTCGAAATTAGCTCGGTTTTTCAACTCTGTGACTTTTTGATAACGGGTTAACAAAAATAAAAAGGTCAATAACGCACACACAAGTACCAAACTAATGATGGCGAAATACCACCAGGGTTTTTTAATGGTGAATGAAAGCTCTGCAATTAACGGACTCCAAATACCATCGCTATTACTGCCTTGCACGACAAAACGATAATCACCTGCATGAAGGTTGGTATAGGTTGCTGTGGAAATGTTTTGCGAGTATATCCAGCGTTCATCAAAGCCATGCAGTTTATATCGATATTGGTTTTTTTGCGGCGCATTAAAATCCAGTGCAGCGAATGAAAATTGCACCATATTTTGTTCATAGTCTAAGGTCAATGCATCAATACTATGGTTACTGTTTAAGTGGATGTATTCTTCATTGGCAATTAATGCCGATGTTATATGAACCTGTGGGGAAAATTGGTTACTTTTAATTGCTCGTGTATCAATTTTAAAGGCACCGTTGTTTGTACCTATATACAACTCATCTTTTTGAAATGCGATGGCAGCATCTGAAAAAGAGCTATCTTTGTGATTGATAGCACTAGGAAATTTAGTGATTTTTTGAGTTTCGATGTGCATCTTGGCGAATTTAGATTGTGTCGTGATCCACAAATGCCCTTGACCATCGCCAGTGACACCTTTAAGAGTATTCGAAGCTAAACCATCTTCTTTAGTAATATATTCAAGTTGTAAATCGTCACTCCAGAAGTCACTCACTTCAATTTTGACCAGGCCTAGACCTTGGCTTGCGACCCAAACAGTATTGTTCTCATCTTGATATATTTTAACGGTACGAATATTTTGCGCTTCACTACCTAAAGGAAGGTGTTTGACTTCGTAGGTTTGTGTATTGACTCGGTATATAGCATTGGTTGTCGCTAGCCATAGCTCGCCATTATGGAGAAGCTGCTTATCAAAGGTGAAGTTTCCACCCGCGGCATAAGAATTATCATTGTGATGCAGCAGCTGCTTTAGTATCCCTTTGTCAGGGTTAAATAAAATGAGCCCTACATCAAGGTAGCCTGTGATCCATGCGTTGCCATGATTATCAGGCAGTGCTAAATAAAATTCGCTTTCAGGCAAACCATGAGGGTTATCTTTAGCATTACTGAAGTGGCGTAAACGTTCTGTATCAATATCATATACTGTCAAACCATCTGCTTGGGAAATCCACATGGTATTGGCGTCATCGATTGTTGCACTATAAATCATCGAAGGGGTTAACTCAGAAATAGGCTGCAAAGAGATTAAATCTTTATTTAACCTTAGTTTATCTATACCTTTTGTTGTGCTTATCCAAGTATTGTTATCTTTATCAAAATCGAACCAATAGACCATATTTCCGGATAATTCAGAGCTAATCGGTTTTGGTCTATATAAACGTGTTCCTTGTTTAAAATTAGAATACAGCGATGCGCCATTACCGGTACCAAACCAAACCCCACCAGACTGATCAACCATTACTATCGGGACATAATCACTTGGCATCGAATTAGGGTTAAATGCCTCATGAGTCAGGTGTGAAAAGCTCATGGTGTCTAATGTAATACGGCTAGCGCCTTTACCGTGTGTTACCCATAGCGTGTTGTCGTCTTTAAAGGTGAAACTTTGAATGTGATTGGATGGGAGCTGCTGATTACTCGGGTTATCCTTGTTGAAATGGATATTGTTGATGCTGCGAGTTTCTAAGTTGAGTTTGAATAATCCATTTCGATAGCTACCGAGCCATATTTCGCCATTCTTGGCTTTTTTGGCGCCATAGAAAATGACCGGGTCTAGTTGCTTTGCAAGTTCGCCTTCAAACTTCACTATTTCGAGTTGATCCGATTGGGTGTTGAGTGTGGCTAAGCCGTAGTCAGTGACGGCCCAAATAGTGCCATTGTGATCGCTAAAAACTCCACTGACTGAGGTTTCGTATGCTTGATTTTCATCAAATAATGAGTAGGCAGTGAACTGTTTGTTTTGCGGGTTATATTGGGTTAGTCCTGAACCGGTACCAAACCATAGTAAGCCATTTTCTTGTTCATAAATTTCTATAATCCAACTTGAACCTAAACTGGACTGGGTGGAAATCATGTTATGAATGATGATTTCATTGTCTTGGGTTAACTGGTTTAAGCCATCTTCGGTAGCTATCCAAATATTGCCACTACGATCTTCATGGATTTTGGTGATGTAGTTGTTGGATATGTGGGTCTTGTCAGATTCAGAGAACTGAAAATTGGTAAAGTTAACCCCATCATAGCGACTGGCTCCAGTATCGGTACCAAACCAAATAAATCCATCACGTTGTTGATACAGCGTGGTAATGCTAGAGGACGGCAGGCCATCACTAATCGTAAGGGTTTCCAGCTGAAATTGCTCAGCCTGAGCGTTTTGGGGTGACAGAGAAACAGCAAAAAAAATAGCCACAATAGAGAATAAAAGCAGATGTTTTAACGCTGATAACATTTAAAGCCCTTATTTTATGTGGTTATTATATCGTTACGCATTTTAACCAATTTTGTAAACGTATGTAATGCGGTAAAACAATACTTCTTGTGTGACTTTGTATCGGCAATCGTTACGTTTCTTGAGGAAATAGTTTGTTGAAATGTATTATTGCTCGAATTAGCAGCGGATTGTAAAGACTTTGCCCTGCTTAGACTGTTCTTTGTGCTACATAAGTGCGTTTAAGCAGGTTTGGTTGGAGGAGTGTTAGAGCTAAATTAAAAGCTGCTTATCGATAGGGGTATGATGGGAAATCACATCTAATAAAGATTTAGCGGTTAACTCTGTCACACTAATGACTTCGGTTTTACAGTTAAACTTTTGCGCTACTTTTGCCATCAGTAAGTCAAAGTCACCGTCACCAGAAAGCAAAATGACTTTATCTACTTGCTCGGCATAGTCTAAAACATCGATGGTAATGCCGACATCCCAGTCACCTTTGGCGCTGCCATCACTTCTTTGAATATAAGGTTTGAGTTTAACTTCAAAACCAATATGTTTAAGTGCATCTTGAAACTTAACTTGGCCATCGTCCGCCGGAGCGATGGCATAGGCAATGGCATATTCAATTTGAGTTGTATAATTGAGGTTTTGGAATAAGGCTCGATAGTTAAATGAACGCCCAAAGGCTTGTTTACATGTGTAATAGATGTTCTGCACATCAACAAATACGGCAACTTTTTCCATGTGACACCTATTATCCATTTTAATTAATTTAACTTGTTCAAGCAGGGTTTAGCCAAGGTAGGCTAAACCCTTAGAGCTAACTATGATTTGCTGGCACTTGCTTTTTGTTGCTCAATAGCCAAATTAAGTTGTTGCTCCACAAAGCCTGGCGACTTTGTTGCCCCTGATATGAGTCGATACATCGCTGGGATGACTAAGAGTGTCACTAGAGTAGCAAATGCCATCCCAAAGAACACTACCGTACCGACAGCGATGCGACTTTCTGAACCTGCACCTGTCGATAATATTAATGGGATTGCTCCAATTAAAGTAGTGAAGGCCGTCATGAGAATCGGTCTTAAACGTCTGGCTGAGGCATCGATAATTGCTTGTTCGAGAGAGAGCCCTTTATCACGCAATTGATTAGCAAACTCAACAATTAAAATGCCGTTTTTGGTGACCATACCAATTAACATGATCATGCCAATTTGGCTATAAATGTTGAGGCCTTGGCCGGTGAAATACAGCCCAAGGAATCCGCCGAATATGCCCATGGGTACAGTAAACATAACGACCAACGGATTGATAAAGCTTTCAAACTGAGCAGCAAGTACTAAGTATGCGACTAATAACGCAAGACCAAACACGATGAAAACGCTGCTCTGGTTTTCCTTAAAGTCTTTTGACTCGCCTGTATATGAAATGGTGATATCGCTTGGCAGCATTTCAATGGCTTTCGCATCGAGAAAATCTAATGCTTCACCTAAGGTATATCCTTCGCCTAAATTGGCTTTTAAGCTGATGGACTTTTGTTTATTCAAATGGCTAAGTTTTTGCGCTGAAGCCACTTCATCAATTCGGGTGATGGTATCTAAGGTGATAAGGTCGCCCTTTGAAGTGCGCATATATATCTGACTTAAATCGGCGACACTGTTAAAGCTGTTTTCATCGCCTCGTAGGTACACATCATACTCTTCGCCACGCTCAATAAAGGTGGTTTCGCTGCGACCGCCAAGCATGATTTCTAAGGTGTCTGAAACTTCAGTGACACTCACGCCAAGTTCTGCTGCACGCTCACGATCGACACTAACTAATAGTTCTGGGGTTGTTTCAGCATAATCAAGATCAGCCCCTTCTAATATCGGGCTTAAATCCGCTTCTTGTTGTAGTTTTTGCGCCCAATCAAACAACTCTTCATAATCGGAGCCACCTAATACAAACTGTACTGGCTCACTTGATTTACCTCTAAAGCCTGGCAACATTGGGCGTACCATGACGTCAGGGATACCTTCTAGTACTTTTGCGACTATCCCTAACGCTTGCTGGGCATTAATATTTCTGTCTTGCCATTCTTCCAGCTGAATAATAACAAAACCAGTCTGATCGCCAGCCCGGCCACCAAATGCCGGAGCTTGAATACTAAATGATTTTATAACGCCATCACCTAGCATAGGTAATAGTCGCTGCTCAACGATTTCCATATTGGCAGACATGCGATTGTAGCTAGTGCCTTCGGCGCCTTTAATGAAGGCAAAAATAACGCCTCGGTCTTCTTGAGGGGCTAATTGAGCAGGTACTTGATTTAACAACCAGCCACTACCAGCCACGCACGCAACAATAACCAATGGTGCAGCCATACGGAATTGCACAGCTTTACTCACGACACGGCGGTATTGTGTTTCTAGTGCATCAAATAACCCGTCTACCCATAAGTTAAAACGGTTAGGCTTTACATTGGCTTTTAGCAATTTACTACCGAGTACAGGGGTAAGCGTTAATGCAATAAGCGATGAAAATAACACCGACATTGCTAGCATTACCGAGAACTCAGTAAACAGTAATCCAACCATGCCTTCCATAAATGAAATGGGTAAAAACACCATAACTAATACTGCAGTAGTGGCGACAACTGCAAAGCCAACCTCGCGAGCTCCTTTGTAGGCAGCAAGTAAAGGAGGTTCACCTTTTTCAATGTGATGGAAAATATTTTCAACGACAACAATAGCGTCATCAACAACCAGTCCGATGGCTAGGATCAGCGCCATCAATGTGAGAAGGTTAATTGAAAAACCGAATGAGTTAGCCGCAATAAATGCCGCAATTAACGAGACAGGCACAGTCACCGCAGGAATTAACGTCGCACGGACTTGGCCGATAAAAATATACAGCACCAATATCACTAATACTGCAGTGATAATTAAGGTGTTATAGACCTCATCGATTGAGCGAGAAATGAAAATGGTAGAGTCATAATCGACCACGAGCGCCGTACCATCAGGTAAGAAGTCTTGGATTCTATCGACTTCTTGATGAACCCATTTCGCGACATCTAATGGGTTCGCATCAGATTGGGCCACAATGCCTAAAGAAAGGTTAGCAACGCCATCACTTTTAAAGGTTGAGTTCTCGTTCTCTGCACCGATAAATACATCCGCGACATCTTTTAGGTAAACAGGTGTGCCATCGTCGGCAGTACGAACGACTAAGTAGTCAAAGTCCTCTGGGTGGTTATAGAGTCTTGCTGTACGAACCGTCATGACCGTAGTGTCGTTACGAACTTCGCCGCCTGGCGTTTCAACGTTTTCAGTCTTTAGTGCTGATACGATGTCGTTGGCTGACACATTACGTCCTGCCATGAGTTCAGGTTTTAATTGAACGTACATGACTTTGTAAAGTCCGCCCGTGATGGAAATTGAGCTGACTCCTGTGATCAAGTTAAAACGATCTTCTAATACTCGTTGGGAGTAATCGGTGAGCTGAGTTCGGTCCATCGTTGATGAACTCAGGTTGACATAAATAGACGGCTCGCCTGAGCCATTGTCTTTAGATACTACAGGATCGTCAGCTTCATCTGGAAGGCGGCGCTGAGCTCTCGCTACAGCATCACGCACATCACTCACGCCTTCTGTTAAATCCCAGCCAAGTAAAAATGTGACTGTAATGCGGGACATACCATTACGAGTGACAGATTCAATTTCATCAACACCACTAATACCCGTTAACTCATCTTCAATCGTGGTGGTAATTTGGCTTTCCATAATAGTGGCTGAAGCGCCACTATAGGTGGTCATTACCGTGACTACCGGATTTTCAACATCCGGCATTTCTCGAATCGACAGTTTTGACAGTGAGACTAGGCCAAATACACCCAATAATAAGCTGAGTACAATAGCGACAACAGGACGCTTGACTGAAACATCAGAAAGCCACATTAGCTTTTCTCCTGCTGGTTACTTTCTTCTGCTGTGTTTTCATTGGCTAGGCGCTCAGCTGTATTTTGCTGTTCAAGCACATCCACTAATACCCCATCACGCATGTTAACTAATCCTTGAACTACAACATGGTCACCGATATTTAAGCCGTCAGAAATTAACACTTCGTTGTCAATACGAGCGCCCAATGTTACTTCTGTGCGTTTTGCTATGTTGTCTTCGTTGATGATATACACAAAACGCTTTGTGCCAGAGTATTCAATTGCTTGGACTGGAATGACAGGTTCAGAAACTGCAGGGAAGTTAAGTACTGCAGCCATCATCATACCTGGCTTTAAACGGTTTTCGGGGTTATCAAACTGTACTCTCACCCGTAAGTTTAAGGTGTCTTGATTGATGCGAGAGTCGATGGCAATGATTTTGCCTGTAAATACTTGTTCAGGCCAAGCACGACTTTGTGCACTAACGGCCATGCCATTTGAAAGTAACGATAAGTAATGCTCAGGTACTTGTAGATCAAGTCTCATGCTAGATAGATCGTCAAAAGCAAGCAATTCAGTACCAACCGAAATCATCTTACCAACACTAAAATCAATTAATCCTGCTGAGCCTGAAAATGGAGCTTTAAGTGTGTGATAGTTTAGATCGGCTTGAGCGGAGGCAAGGCGAGCTTGAGCCATATCGACATTAGCGCGTTGGGCATCAATTTCAGTTTGGGTAATGGCATTACTTTTGATTAGCTTTAAAAACTCTTTCAATTTTCTTTGTTCATCAGCAAGGTAGGCTGCAGCCTCGGCTGTTGCGGCTTTAGCTTTCGCATTATCGAGCTGAACAATAGTTTGACCCGCTTTAATGTCTTGATCTGGTTTAATGAGAATATCACTGATTTGGCCAGCAACCTGTGAGGAAATAAACACGGACTGTTCAGCATCTAATTTGCCAATCAATGATAACGATTGCGATAACTCATGTTGATCAACAATGCCTGTTACCACAGGAATAGTTCTTTGCGGTTTATTGTTGCTATCGGGTTTAGATTTACTGGCCTGGCTAATACCACTAAATGAAAAAGCGGCGGCCATAACGCCACAAACAATAATAAGGAATGCTAATTTTTTCATTGATGAACTCTAAAAATGCCTATGCTGATGTGAGTCTATTTTAATAAAAAAAGCAGCATATAAGGGTAAAGGAATGTAAAGCGTAGCAGATAAGACTGTAACAAAACATGCTGATAACATTAGTGTTTAGTTATTGGATCTGAGTTGTGAA
This sequence comes from Shewanella sp. P1-14-1, assembly GCF_001401775.1. Taxonomy (NCBI): domain Bacteria; kingdom Pseudomonadati; phylum Pseudomonadota; class Gammaproteobacteria; order Alteromonadales; family Shewanellaceae; genus Shewanella; species Shewanella sp. P1-14-1. The sequence goes on from NZ_LKTL01000006.1 coordinate 167,568, forward strand.
CTCGTGTCTAAGTTGGTATCAATTTTTTAACAGTTACCAGAGGGAAGATACAGTAAAGCAGGTTGATTCTTTAAATTGGTATGCTAGAAAACAAAAAAACCACTTAGTCATACTAAGTGGTTTTTTATTCTAATATGAGACGCTACAGTTTTGCTGAAGGTGTTCCATTAAAGCTTTCGTTTTGCTCTGTAGTCGATGCTTCAATTCCCATGAAATATTCATAGCTCTTGTTTGATAGGCTCATTTGAGGCTTATCTTTAGCTGCGACATTCGCTTGTTTAGGCTTCATTTTCATGGTTTGTTTTTTGGTTTTTTCGGTCTGTGGCAATGTCACTAAGTCATTATTACGAGATGTTTCGTTAAAGTTATAGTTGAAAACACCATTGCCTTGAATGAACTCAACACTCGACTTATCTTTCGTTTGATAAGAAGCCAAAATACCGTGTTGACCTAATGGCACTTCATGAAAAATTTCACGACCAGTCCCAACTTTAACACCATCGACAAACCAATCAGCGGCGACATTACTAACTAATGTAATCATGGCTGATTTAAGGCCTAGTTCTTCATTAATTAGTGAGTCAATTTTACTGTTATATGAAGGTTTGAATGCCATCTTAATTTTATAGTTTAAGTTGCCTGACATATTCATACTGGCGTCGATGACGTCATATGAAAGTAAAACACTGCGCTCATTCAAAAAAGGATCAGTTTTGATTGTATTAGTCACAATGTAGCTTTCTGAATCTTTCAAACAATCGTTAATTGACTGAAATTTACTACATAAGGTTGAACCATCTAAATCAACTGATTGAACCGTGTCAGCTTTTGAAACGTCAGCAATAACACGCTTGGTGATTTCACTTTTAAGTGCGGCTAGTTGCTCATCTTTGTTTGTGCGAGTTTCATTAATGACATCATATTCTGCCATTATCGATTTGTATTCTCTCTTAAGCGATTTACCGTCGATATCATACTTGGTTTCAAGTTGATCTATTTTAAGGACAAGATTTTCTAAATCACGGTAAAAAGAACTTAGGTTAGCGCGTGACAAGATTTTAGCTGGTAACTTAGAAACCAAATGTTCATATTCAGTTTGCTTGCTTTTAATCTCAACACTTAAGGCGTGGAAATCTGATTCTTTCTTTTTGTGCGTTGACAATTTATCGTTGGCAGAAATGAGTAAATCATCAATATTATACTTTTGCTCAATTTCTTGTAGTTTTTGGGTTTCGCTACTCGAAATAATCTCTAAACCAAATGAGCTGCTGGCATAAAAACATAATAAAATAAAAGTAATTCGACTATATCTCACTGATTCCTCCATTTTTGTGTAATTGTTCGTGCATAGCCTTGTGCTACTGCAACTGGTCAACAGTAAAATAATCCGTCAATAATTTTATAGTACTTAAGTTAATTTGTCTTTACAAATAGATTGTGGTTTTTTGACGCTTTTTTACAACAAGCCAACAGCAGGGCGGTTTGACTGATATATTGTTACCTTATTATACCTGATGTTGCTTTATCCTCTTGTGCTTAAGTTATTGTTAATGTTCTTTAAAGAACCAAGTTTTTGTTGGCTATGTTAGTTATGTTGTTAACGCGAGTGAATGAGCTCAACAGAGTAAGTTAACCATGAGGCATTTATAAATTTAACAAATTGCAGGTTTTCAGACAGTCGTCATTTTTATGACTGCCTTTATAGGTAAGTGGTTATTTTAGCGATTAGTGAAAGTAATTGCGGGTAAACATAAAAAAGTCCTATTTAAAGTGAAAACTCGAATTAACGAGTTTCACCATCAATAGGACTTTTATAATGGCAATACAATCAACTGACTAAGGCTATTATTAAGTGATTAATTTTAGTCAGAATCAGATAATGATAATCCTGTGACTATTTAGCAATACGCTTGTACTTTAAACGATGTGGCTCAATGGCTTCAGTACCAAGGTGTTCTTTCAACCAGGCCGTGTATTCAGTGTAGTTTCCTTCATAGAAGTTAACTTGACCTTCATCACGATAATCTAAAATGTGAGTGGCGATTCTGTCTAAGAACCAACGGTCATGAGAGATAACCATGGCACAACCAGGGAACTCTAATAACGCCTCTTCTAGCGCACGCAGTGTTTCAACATCTAAGTCATTGGTTGGTTCATCGAGTAGGAGTACGTTACCACCTGCTTGTAGCAGTTTGGCTAAATGAACACGGTTACGTTCACCACCAGATAAGGTACCAATGATTTTTTGCTGATCGCCACCACGGAAGTTAAAGCGCCCAACGTAAGCACGACTTGGGATCTCTGTGTTGTTGATACGCATGATATCTTGTCCATCTGAGATTTCCTGCCAGACGGTATTCTTGTCGTTCATTGAATCACGGAATTGCTCAACCGAAGCAATTTGTACTGATTCACCCACTTCGATGCTGCCGCTATCAGGTTGTTCAGCGCCTGAAATCATTTTAAATAATGTTGATTTACCCGCACCGTTTGCACCGATAATACCGACAATCGCACCTTTAGGAATTGAGAAACTTAAGTCATCAATCAACACTCGATCGCCATAAGACTTAGTTAAGTTATTAACCTCAATTACTTTGTCACCTAAACGAGGCCCTGGTGGAATGAACAATTCATTAGTTTCGTTACGCTTTTGATAGTCGTTGGTGTTCAATTCTTCAAAGCGAGCCATACGGGCTTTGCCTTTAGATTGACGACCTTTACTGCCTTGGCGTACCCATTCTAATTCTTTTTGAATGGTTTTTTGGCGGGCGCTTTCAGTTGCAGACTCTTGTTGTAGACGTGCATCTTTTTGCTCAAGCCAAGATGAGTAGTTACCTTCCCAAGGAATACCTTCACCACGGTCAAGTTCTAAAATCCAACCCGCAGCATTATCCAAGAAGTATCTATCATGGGTAATCGCAACTACGGTGCCAGTATAATCTTGTAAGAAACGTTCAAGCCACGCAACAGATTCAGCATCCAAGTGGTTAGTTGGTTCGTCAAGTAACAACATGTCTGGCTTTTCAAGTAGTAAGCGACAAATTGCGACACGGCGACGTTCACCACCTGATAGCACTTCGATTTTTTCATCCCAATCAGGTAAGCGTAATGCGTTAGCTGCTCGGTCTAAAATAACATCTAGGTTATGAGCATCTTGAGACTGAATAATTGCTTCAAGCTCACCTTGCTCTTTTGCTAATGCATCAAAGTCGGTGTCGGGTTCAGCATAAAGTGCGTAAACTTCATCCAGACGAGTCAGCGCGTTCTTAGCCTCACTGACTGCTTCTTCAATTGCTTCACGAACTGTTTGTGATTCATCAAGCTTAGGTTCTTGTGGCAGGTAACCAATTTTTAGGTCCTGCATCGGACGTGCTTCACCTTCGATTTCGGTATCTAAACCTGCCATGATTTTTAGCAAAGTTGATTTACCAGAACCATTTAAACCAAGTACACCAATTTTGGCGCCAGGGAAAAAACTAAGTGAAATATCTTTGAGGATTTGTTTTTTAGGCGGAACAATCTTTCCTACCCGCAGCATACTATAGACAAATTGAGCCATTTTTAAGGTTCTTTAGTGACCAATGATGATGATAATTCTACTTTATTTTTTGTTTAACTCAAATTTTGGATTAATCAAATTAAAGATAATTTCCAATGAAATTCATGTTCTAAATGCTGGGATTGTGACGCAGAGCAGAGTAGAATACCGCGCAACCCTATATATAAGAACTGCTGTTGGAGACACCAATGCTAAAGAAAGCTATGAATATCGCGGATTACGATCCACAACTGTTTCAAGCCATTGAAGATGAGACTCGTCGCCAAGAAGAGCACATTGAATTAATCGCATCAGAAAACTATACCAGCCCACGTGTTCTTGAAGCACAAGGTTCTCAGTTAACCAATAAGTACGCAGAAGGTTACCCTGGTAAGCGTTACTATGGTGGTTGTGAGCATGTTGATATTGCTGAAGAATTAGCTATTTCACGTGCTAAAGAGTTGTTCGGCGCAACATACGCTAACGTTCAGCCGCATTCTGGTTCTCAGGCAAACTCAGCTGTTTTCATGGCGCTTTTACAAGGTGGTGACACCGTTTTAGGTATGAGCCTGGCACACGGTGGTCACTTGACTCACGGGTCTCATGTGAGCTTTTCAGGCAAATTATACAATGCGGTTCAGTACGGTATCGATGAAACGACTGGCAAAATCGATTATGCAGAAGTTGAGCGTTTAGCTGTTGAACATAAGCCTAAAATGATTATTGCTGGTTTCTCTGCATACTCTGGCATTATCGATTGGGGTAAATTCCGCGAAATCGCTGACAAAGTAGGTGCTTACTTATTTGTTGATATGGCCCACGTTGCAGGTCTTGTTGCTGCTGGTATCTATCCGAACCCGTTACCACATGCACACGTAGTGACAACGACGACACACAAAACACTTGCCGGTCCTCGTGGTGGATTAATTTTATCTGCATCAAACGATGAAGATATCTATAAAAAACTAAATTCAGCAGTATTCCCTGGCGGCCAAGGTGGTCCATTAATGCACGTTATTGCAGCTAAAGCCGTTGCATTTAAAGAAGCATTAGATCCAGAGTTTACGACTTACCAAGAGCAAGTTGTTGCCAACGCTAAAGTGATGGCTAAAACCTTTATCGAACGTGGCTATGATGTGGTATCTGGCGGCACTGATAACCACTTATTCCTGCTTGATTTAATCAGCAAAGATATGACTGGTAAAGATGCTGATGCTGCCTTAGGCAAAGCTAACATCACAGTGAACAAAAACTCGGTGCCAAATGATCCACGTTCACCGTTTGTGACTTCAGGTTTACGTATTGGTTCTCCTGCAATTACACGCCGTGGTTTTACTGAAACTGAATCAGTTGAGTTAACCAACTGGATGTGTGATGTACTTGACGATATTAATAATGAAGCCACGATTGAGCGTGTGAAGAATCAAGTGCTTGAATTATGTGCTAAGTTCCCTGTTTACGGTTAATACCTTTCAAGTGTTCTGTAACAGGAACGTGATTGAGTAAGACTGGCTTTATTCAATTTATCTTGGCAGGATAATCTTATCGATAAGGTTAACCTTATAAAGTAAATAGGATAAACTTTAATGGCTGTAAGTACCGAGTACTTACAGCCATTTTCTTTTTAATTTCAGGAGCGAATATGCATTGCCCATTTTGTAGCGCGACAGATACTAAAGTGATTGACTCTCGACTTGTGGCTGATGGCCACCAAGTACGTCGTCGCCGGGAATGTACAGAGTGCCATGAACGCTTTACGACCTTTGAAGGTGCTGAGCTGGTGATGCCTAGAGTGATCAAACAAGATGGTACTCGTCAGCCATTTGATGAAGAGAAACTTCGTGGCGGTATGCTCAGAGCAGTTGAAAAACGCCCTGTTTCTATGGATCAAATTGAGCAAGCGTTAACAAAAATAAAATCCACGCTTCGTGCGACAGGCGAACGAGAAATTGACTCTGCTATGATCGGTAACTTAATGATGGAGCAGTTAATGGTGCTTGATAAGGTTGCCTATATTCGCTTTGCTTCTGTTTACCGTGCATTTGAAGATGTGTCTCAATTTGGTGAAGCAATCGCTAAGTTACAAAAGTAACCGCTTTATCATTACTTGCCGCTAGCAAAATATTGCTTTTTATCGTTTTGGTGCAATCAAGAAGGTTTTTATGTCTCAGTGGTCTATCCTTGATATTTCAATGATGAGTCTGGCAATTTCATTAGCAGAAAAAGGACGTTATACAACTCGGCCTAATCCAAATGTAGGCTGTGTGATTGCCGTTGGCGAGCAGATTATTGGTCAAGGTTATCATATTAAAGCGGGTGGTCCGCACGCTGAAATTCACGCTTTAAATGCAGTACAAACCACTCAGCAGCAAGATAAATTAAGCCAAGCCACTGCCTATGTCACCCTTGAACCATGCAGTCATTATGGCCGAACCCCTCCTTGCGCATTAGCGTTAATAAGTGCGGGGATAAAAAGGGTTGTTATTGCTGAGGTTGATGCCAACCCGCAAGTGGCAGGTAATGGTATTCGGATGCTACAAGAAGCGGGAATTGAGGTTGAAGTGGGATTATTAACCGAGCAAGCCAAACAACTTAATCTTGGGTTTACTAAGCGAATGCTCACTGGCTTGCCACTTGTTACCATTAAGCTTGCTGCCAGTATTGATGGCAAAACGGCATTGTCTAATGGGGTGTCTAAATGGATTACAGGACCTGAAGCTCGAGCGGATGTGCAAAAGTTACGTGCTCGACAATGCGCCATTATTACTGGTGTAGAAACGGTACTTGCTGACAATCCTTCGATGAATGTCCGTTATGAAGAATTAGGCAGTGTAAAAGAGCATTTAGCAGCAAATGAAATTAAACAACCATTAAGGGTTATTCTAGATAGTAAAGCTAGGCTAACAAATGACTTTGCACTGTTTGAAATAGCGTCTCCTATACTGTTGGTTTCATGTGTGGAATACCCCGCAGAAGTGAGAGAAAGATTTAACAATCATGTTAGTTGTATCACTATTGGTGCAAATGATGATGGACGCGTTGATTTACATGCGTTATTTACTTATTTAGGTAAGCAATGCAATACGGTTCTCGTAGAGGCTGGAGCAACATTAGCGGGTAGTGTCATCAAACAAGGCTTAGGTGATGAATTGTATTTATATCAAGCGATGAAGTTACTGGGTAGCCAAGGTCGTAATTTAGTCCAGCTTGATGATTACCAAGCCATGTCAGATATCCCTAAAATACAACTTAACGATACGCGTCGAGTCGGTGCAGATCTAAGAATGATATTTGCTCTATAAGCAACAAGATTTTTTGCCATTATTTAAACGGTATTAGGCAACGAACACTGTTAAATAATATTGAATAAGATAACAAGTGAGTATTTATGTTTACCGGCATTATTGAAGCCCTAGGCACATTAAGAAAAATTGATCGCAAAGGCGATGATATTCGTTTAAATGTTGCTAGTGGTAGTTTGGATTTATCTGATGTCAAACTAGGAGATAGTATTGCAACCAATGGTGTGTGTTTAACGGTTGTACAATGTTTACCTGATGGTTATGTTGCAGATATTTCAGCTGAAACTGTCGCACTAACTGGTTTTGCTGATTATAAAGTCGGACAAAAGGTTAACCTTGAAAAAGCGGTGATGCCAACGACGCGTTTAGGCGGCCATATGGTAAGCGGGCATGTTGATGGCATTGCAAGGGTTGAGCAACGAAATGTGCGCGGAAAAGCCATCGAGTTCTGGTTACTCGCACCAGAAGACTTATCTCGATATATCGCTCATAAAGGCTCAATAACCATTGACGGAGTTAGCTTAACAGTTAACGAAATTGATGGGCATCGTTTTAGGTTAACGATTGTGCCACATACAGCCGAAGAAACGACCTTGTTGGCTTTGCAAGCCGGCAGTATGGTCAACATCGAAGTGGATTTAATTGCACGTTATTTAGAGCGCTTGATGAACGCTGAAAAAGCCACAAAATCCGAAGGCGGCATCACTATGGAAATGCTAGCCAACGCCGGATTTATGCGATAGAAAATAGAATACCCGAATATATTTAGCCTATGTTGCTGATATAGAAAACTAAACATAAAGGTCTTAACATGGCACTACACAGTATAGAAGAGATCATCGAAGATATTCGTCAGGGTAAAATGGTTATCTTGATGGACGATGAAGATAGAGAGAATGAAGGCGATCTTATCATGGCGGCCGAAAAGGTGACGCCTGAGGCAATTAACTTTATGGCGACCTATGGTCGTGGATTGATTTGCCAAACGATGACCAAAGAGCGCTGTATGCAGTTAAATTTACCTTTAATGGTAACTAATAATAATGCACAGTTTTCGACAAACTTTACTGTATCAATTGAAGCTGCAACAGGTGTAACAACAGGTATTTCAGCTCATGATCGTGCTGTTACAGTTCAGGCGGCTGTTGCAAAAGATGCTAAAGCCGCTGACTTAGTTCAGCCTGGGCATATTTTCCCATTAATGGCACAAGATGGCGGCGTATTAACGCGTGCTGGACACACTGAAGCTGGTTGCGATTTAGCTCGATTAGCAGGTTTGGAGCCTTCAGGTGTGATCGTTGAGATTTTAAATGATGACGGCACGATGGCACGCTGTCCTGATTTAGAAGTGTTTAGTGAAAAACACGGTATTAAAATGGGGACAATTGCTGATTTAATTGAGTACCGTAATACCAAAGAAACCACTGTTGTGCGTGAAGCAGAATGTAAACTACCCACACGCTTTGGTGAGTTTACTATGGTGACATTTAGAGACACCATCGATAATCAATTGCACTATGCATTGGTAAAAGGTGAAGTGAAAGCTGATTGTTTAGTCCGTGTGCACTTGCAAAATACATTTAACGATTTACTTCACTCTGAGCGAGATCAAAAACGTAGCTGGCCACTAGAAAAAGCGATGGAACGCATCGCTAATGAAGGTGGTGTTTTAGTGTTATTAGGCCATGAAGAGCATTCAAGTGAGATGCTAGCCAAAGTAAAAGCGTTTGAAGCAGAAGACAAAGGTCAAGCACCAACAGCGGCGAAATGGGTCGGCACCTCACGTAAAGTGGGCATCGGTTCGCAAATACTCTCAAGTCTTGGTGTCAGCACGATGAGGCTATTGAGTTCGCCGAAACATTATCATTCGTTATCGGGCTTCGGTTTAGAAGTGACTGATTACATTGCAGAATAATTCACTAATTTAGTGAAGTTAACATTTATCATTAATTGCACAGGACTCAGGGCATTTTGCTGTGGTATTATACCGCCACTTTTGCCCAGAGCTGGGTGCTTTAGCTAATTTAGGTAAGATAATGAACGTAGTTCAAGGTAATATCGAAGCAAAAAATGCCAAAGTGGCGATCGTTGTATCGCGTTTCAATAGTTTCTTAGTTGAGAGTCTGCTTGATGGCGCAATAGATACACTAAAACGTTTTGGTCAGGTTGAAGATGACAACATTACTGTTGTTCGTGTTCCTGGCGCTGTTGAATTACCGCTGGCTGCACGACGTGTTGCTGCTTGTGGGAAATTTGACGGTATCATTGCACTTGGTGCTGTGATTCGTGGTGGTACTCCGCATTTTGATTTAGTTGCAGGCGAGTGTAACAAGGGTCTAGCTCAAGTTGCTTTAGAGTTTGATATTCCTGTTTCATTTGGCGTGTTAACCACAGATACTATTGAGCAAGCTATTGAGCGCTCTGGTACTAAAGCAGGTAACAAAGGTACTGAAGCTGCCCTTGGCCTACTTGAAATGGTTAATGTTCTGCAAGAATTAGAACAACAGTTGGTATAGTAGTAGGAAAAGTAATGAAGCCTTCAGAGCGCCGTAAGGCACGCCGTTTAGCTGTTCAAGCTATCTATTCGTGGCAGTTAAGCCAAAATAACGTTGCTGACGTTGAACACGAATTTTTAACTGAGCAAAACATTAACGGTGTTGATGTAGCTTATTTTCGTGAGTTGCTATCAGGTGTAGCAACAAAAGCGACTCAACTTGATGCGCTTTTAAAGCCACATTTAGATCGTGATATTGAAGACGTATCGCCAGTTGAGAAAGCCATTGTGCGCTTAGCTGCGTATGAACTCACTTATCGTAAAGATGTGCCATTTAAAGTGGCTATCAACGAAGGTATCGAATTAGCGAAAGCCTTTGGTGCCGATGACAGTCATAAGTTTGTCAATGGTATGCTAGATAAGCTTGTTACTCGTAAGTAATAAATAAAACGGTATCTTCGGATACCGTTTTTGTATGGCTTACCGATTTCTATAACAGTAGGTGGGCGGGCAACCGTACCAATTTTATCGTGAAAGAATTCCAACTTATTGAACAATTTTTCCGTGATAAAGGTCAGAAACGTCGTGATGTTCATCTCGGCATTGGTGATGACTGTGCATTAGTACAACCAGCTGAAAACAAATCTATTGCAATTTCTTGTGACACCCTCGTCGAAAATATTCACTTCCTACCTTCAATGCCTGCGCATGAGTTAGGCTATAAATCAGTGGCTGTAAACTTATCTGATTTAGCTGCAATGGGAGCTGATCCCGCTTGGATGACCCTGGCGTTAACCTTGCCTGATGTTGATAACGACTGGTTACAGCAGTTTAGTGAAGGGCTGTTTGAAGCTGCGGAATACTACAGTGTGAGCTTGATTGGTGGTGATACTACTCGTGGCCCACGCAGTATCAATATCACGATTCATGGTCAAGTTCCTACCGGTAAAGCCTTAACTCGTGGTGGTGCAAAAATCGGTGACTGGATTTATGTCACTGGTACCTTAGGTGATTCCGCATTAGGCTTGGATATTTTGCTAGGTAAGCAAGATGTTGACCCTCAGTTTAAAGAGTTTTTGATTAATCGCCATTATCATCCAACGCCAAGGATCTTGGCTGGACAAGCTCTGCGTTCATTAGCAACCAGTGCAATTGATTTATCTGATGGCCTTAACTCCGATATTGCTCATATATTAAAAGCTTCAAACGTTGGAGCCGTCATTGATGTCAATGAATTACCGTTATCGACTTCATTGGTTGGCTCAGTGGGGCCAGAGCAAGCAATCAATTATGCTTTGACTGGGGGCGAAGATTACGAGCTTCTTTTCACTGTACCTGAAGCACAGCGGGGCGCTTTAGATACAGCCTTAATTCACGCAGGTGTTAAATTTGTCAAAATTGGACAAATATGCGCGGGTGATAAATTAAGGTTGGTATCCAATGGCGAACCATTTGAGCTAGACCTAAAAAGTTTTGAGCACTTTTAATGAATCTATTATCAAACGATCCAGCGGTAAAAAAATTATCACTTAAAAATCCAGTGCATTTCCTAGCACTTGGGTTTGGCAGTGGGTTAGCAGCTAAAGCCCCCGGCACTTTCGGTACATTAGCAGCAGTGCCATTAGTTTACTTAATGGGGCACCTTAGCTTAACCGCATTTATTATTATCACTGTGTTAAGTACGTTTATTGGCTTTTATATATGTGATAAAGCAGCCAAAGACATGGGAGTCCATGATCATGGCGCCATTGTCTGGGATGAGGTTGCCGGCTTAATGATTACCATGATAGCTGCCCCTGCGGGCTTAATATGGTTGGTCATTGGTTTTGCACTATTCCGTTTTTTTGATATTTTGAAACCTTGGCCTATTCGTTGGCTAGATGCCAAAGTTCATGGCGGCTTTGGTATTATGATTGACGATGTTTTAGCAGGCTTTTTTGCATTAACCTGTCTGCAGCTTATCTATTACTTCGTATAAGTCTTGATTGATAATCACTAAAAAGCCCACCAATTGGTGGGCTTTTTAGTGATTAGTGCGCACTTTACTATCTTAGCTATTGAAGTAGCTCTCGAGCGTTAGCAAGTGTGTTTTCTGTAATAACATCACCAGCTAATAACCTAGCTAATTCACTGATCCTTTGCTCTTTATCAAGGGGTTTCATTTGTGTTTCAGTGCCACCACTTTTACTAAACTTGTTCACCAGCATATGTTGGTGACCATTACCTGCAACTTGAGGTAAATGGGTCACACAGATAACTTGAGTAGATTCCCCTAAACTGCGCAGCATACGTCCTACAACAGCCGCAGTTGGCCCAGAAATACCGACATCGACTTCATCAAATATGAGTGTCGGGGTGGCAACTTTTTTCGCAGTAATAACTTGAATACCTAAACCAATACGTGATAACTCACCACCAGAAGCGACTTTTGCAATCGGTTGAAGGGGTTGCCCTGGGTTAGTGGTCACTTGAAATTCAATTTGATCGCTACCAGTAACAGATTGAATGTCTGGGTTAAAATTGACTTCTATAGAAAACTTACCCTTAGGCATATTCAATTCGTGAATCGAACGAGTGACAAGTTTATTAAGCTCTTTTGCATAGCGAAGTCGGCTTTGGCTGAGTTTTTGAGCGCTTTTAATATAAGCTTGTTTACTGTCGTCAACTTGCTGTTGAATCTCATCTAGTCGGGTTGCATCGTTATTTAGCTCTTTTAATTCTATGGCTAATGCTTGATGGTGTTCAGCTAAATGTTCTGTTTGAACATGATGCTTTCTCGCCAGTTGCATGGCCTTGGAAATTCGTTGTTCCAAAAATGCAAAATGTTCGGGATCTAGCTCTATTTTGCTTAAATAGTCTTGAACTTCACTGGTACTTTCTTGTACCTGAATTAAGGCTTCATTGAGCATGTTTGCAACACTTTGCAATGCTGGATCAAATGATTGTAATTGATCGGCAAAACCTATCACCCGATTTAATGAGGACTCAATATTGTGCTCATCGTCCTCGCTAAGCAATTGAAGCGTTAATTGACAATTTTCAATTAAATCACTGCCGTTAGCCAAGCGTTTGTGTTCTTGCTCTATTTGCTCAAATTCACCTGCCTTTAAAGCAAATTCGTCCAGTTCTTCGACTTGGTATTGTAGAAGTTGTTTGCGGGCAATACGCTCTTGTTGGTTTAACTGTAATTGTTTTAATTCATTTTCAATTAGCTTACAGCGTTGATAGCTTTTACTGACATTGTCGATAAGGATACTGTGGTTGGCATAGCTATCGAGTAAGGTAAGTTGATGCTCACTTTTAAGCATGGCATGGTGAGCGTGCTGCCCATGAATTCCGACAAATAATTGTCCTAGTGCTTTAAGTTGAGTGAGTGGGACAGGGTTACCATTAATGTAGGCTCTAGAGCGACCGTCGGCGCTAATCGTTCGACGTAAAATACATTCTTCATCGACATCAAGATCATTATCTTCAAGCCAGCGTTTAGCATACGGCACATCTTCAAGCGAAAACCGTGCAGAAACTTCAGCTTTGTTTGCCCCTGGGCGAACGGTATTGGCATCGGCTCTATTGCCTAAGCATAGGCCTAGCGCATCGATAGCGATAGATTTACCGGCACCAGTTTCACCTGTGATGCTGGTCATTCCGGCTTTAAAGTCAAGTTCAAGAAAACGTACAATCGCAAAATTATTAATGCTTAATTGGCAAAGCATAATCAATCCCTGTGTAAAGAAACACCAAACCACTGTATTTATGAACAGTCTACACTGTTTTTATATACAGTAAAGTGCTGGTTGCTAATTTTTTTGAGTTGTATTTATGCGGAAGTTTTTAGCAGCAAGAAGTTTAGTATTTAGTTGAGCTGTTCAAGTAATTGTTCAATCAGGGGAAGGCTAATAAAGGTGGCAAGGGTACTAATCAAGATGCATTTAGCGCTCGATAACCCATAGGTTTGATAACGCTGTGCGAGTAAGTAAACACTTGCTGCAGTTGGTAATGCAGCTAAGATGACCCCCATGATAAGTAACTCGTTATCGACATTAAAATAGCGTAGTAAACCATAAGCAATCAATGGCTGAATCACGAGTTTAAGTATATTTAATATGCCCATTTCGATTGTAAGATGGTGAGGTGGTGTTTCAGGCTCTGTACCTCCATGCATTGCTTTAGCGAGAACCATACCAATCGCAAACAGCGCACATGGGCTTGAGGTATTGCCAATTAACCTCATCATCATGCTGATGCTATCAGGAATTGGGATATACAAAGCTGATGCCATGACTCCTAAAGTGCAACCAATAACAATGGGATTACTAATTAACGCATTCAACATAATAAGCACAGGGTGTCGTTTTTGCTTTTTATTGATGGCAAGTTCCATATTGACCATTGCAAAGGCAAACATAATGACAGATAACAAACTCGCAATAGCAGCAGCTGTGATTGCGTGATTGTTATCTGGATAAAGCATCATCATTAGTGGAATACCAATAAATGCGGTATTACCAAAGCTGGTATTTAACCCTCTGATAGCGGCTAGTGCCGGTTGTTTTTTATCTGCGATAGATGAAATGAGCACCGTAATGAAATAGGTCATAACCATTGCAATACCAAAGGCCGCAATAAAGCCCCATTGCATGATCTCATGTATATCGGTTTCGGCTAACGCAATGAATAAAATAGCGGGGAACGCCACGTAATAGACGTATTCGTTTAATGTAAAGTCGGTATCATGAGGAAGCACTTTTAGTTTTTGGACAATAAAGCCTAGCAACATGATGCCAAAGACAGCAATAAGGGGAGTTAAAATGTTGGCCATCATCTTCTCCTTATGTGTGTCTATTGGAAGTCAATGACATTGTTGATTTGACAGTCATTGGGTTGGCGAATAAGTTAATGATGCAAGTGCAACTCTGAGCGCACGAACGAGTGAGCTCAAAGTTTATCTATAGGCTGAATGCCCATAAATCTTGCCAATAAATATTCCTAACAAAAAACTCAGTTACTGAACACTGATCCCAATATTAGAAACACCAGCGTCGACTATTTCTTTACGTAACTCTTTAACGAATTCAGCTGATAATTTAGGGTTAGCTTCAATAATATCCAGTAGCATCCCTTGTAGTTCTTTTTCTTCCTGCATCACAGGATGTGCGAAAACAAACTTTTCTACGACTTCTTCGTTTAATTCATCTTGAAGTTCATCAACACTGATAGCTTCAATGTAGTTGGCTACTGTACTTGAAGATAATTTACTGATGTTGGTAATGTCTTCTTCAATTTTACCCTGAATACCGCCAAGTAAGGTGGTTAACGCGACAGCTGCATCCATTGCTGGGTAAACTCCGTATGCTTCAAAGTTACTTGGCTCAGGGGTGTTGTCTTCTAAGCGTTGTAAATGAATGTCATAGTTAAATTTAAGTTTTTTATCGTATTGAGATTGCCACAATAGCTCTAAGACAGTGCTGAGTGTTTTTGGCTCGCCAAATTCGCAAACTTCAGAAAATAACTGATAATTTGGCAACATGCGTTGGCAAAGTGCGGTAGCAAATAATTGCTTTTGAGGTAAAGACAACGCTTTTAAACGTTTAAAAAAACCGGGTTTATGACTCATTGGGTACATCCGCTGATAACTGTGATATCACTTGATTTGCTGCTGATTCTACCTTAGTTAACTCATCAAGTAACTCAAGTATTTCTGGTTCAAGATCTTCAATGCTGGTTTTGTGCTTTAGCGCAGACTCAATTTCTTGGCAAAGCTTCTGAGTGTTAGGTACACCACAGTAACAACTTGCCCCATGAAGTTTATGCACGGTCTGTAACATGAGTTCGCTATTGACGGTTTTAAGGGCTGTTTCAATGTTAACAACGTTATCAGGCAATGAATCAACTAACATCTGCAGCATTTCGAGGGCTAAATCAGGTTTTTGATTCGTTTGAGCAAGGCATAATTCCCAATTTAAAGTGTGCATATCAAAATGGGTAAACTTAGGTTTATTGATCCAGCGATCAATAACTCCTTTAAGGGCTGCCTCATCAATCGGCTTAGGCAGATAACCGTCCATGCCGCTACCTAAAATTAATTCTCGCTCTTCTGCAATTGCGTGGGCAGTGACGGCAATGATTGGCGTATTGCGGTTTTGTGACTCTTGACGAATCAACTTGGTAGCCGTGATGCCATCAGTGCCAGGCATTTGAATGTCCATAAAGATGACATCGAATACTTGTTGTTTAGCATACTTAATCGCATCATCACCGTTATTCACCGATACCACATTTACCACGAGTTCTTTTAGTAAGGTATCAATTAACTTAAGGTTCGCTAAGTTGTCATCTACGGCCAGAACATTAAGGTTTTTACGTTCATAAACTGTTTCAGGCAATGTTTCAGTTAATAACGCTGTTTGCGTTGGTGGATGTATCAACTGATTCGCTAAATCATAGTCACTGACCGGCATACTCATCAGTATGTCTGTATTAGGTCTTAATCCTTGGTTTAAGATTTCTTGTTGCTCGATACCGTCATGCAATAACACCAAGCAAGCTGTCTTTTCACGAGCAAGTTTTAAGAAGCTGAGTAACTGCTCATTATCTTTAAAGCCATGGCAGCCTAAAAGAATATAATCGTAGTGCACTTTACTCGAAGACAATGTGGTTTCTAAATGTGGTAGTTGTCCCACAGACGTTAAATGCATTCCCCAAGCTTCAAAGCGGCGATTAAAGGTATCACGAGTGAGCTCTCGTGATTCAAACAGTAATAGTGTTTTATCCCGCAAAGACTCTAAGTGTAATACTTCACCGATATGGAATTGACTTAGCTCAAGCGGCAGCATAAACCAGAATGTTGACCCTTTATTAGGCGTAGAGGTAAAACCGATTTGCCCGCCCATTTGATTGATTAAACGTTTGGTAATCACTAAGCCTAATCCTGTACCGCCAAAGCGTCGAGATATAGACGAATCAGCTTGCCCGAAAGCTTGGAATAAATATTCTTGTTGGCCTTCATCGATACCGATACCCGTATCAATCACTTCGCAGCGCAAGGTAATGTTTTCATCTCGCTGGCCAACTAAATGCATTTTTAAAATCACACTGCCTTCATCAGTAAATTTAATCGCATTACCAATTAAATTCGTCATGATTTGACCTACGCGCATTGCATCACCGCTGACACTTTCTGGCACGTTGTCATCAATATCGACAACTAATTCAATGCTTTTTTCATGGGCGCTACCCGCCACGATACTGATGGTGTCGGCAATGGTTTCTCTCAAAGCAAAAGGCATTTTTTCAAGGACCATTTTACCCGCTTCGAGTTTAGAGAAATCAAGAATGTCATTAATGATGCCGAGTAAGTTACTGGCACTTCTTTCAATGGTTCTGATGTAATCAAGCTGGCTAGAGTGCAGGGGCGTTTTAATCAGTTGTCGAGAAAAACCAATGACACCATTAAGCGGAGTACGTAACTCGTGAGACATGTTTGCTAAAAACTCAGATTTTATTCGGCTAGCTTCAAGCGCCCGTTTTTTAGCTAAGTCCAACTCAACGTTTTGAATCTCAATTTGCTCTAAGGTTTCACGTAGATCAGAAGTCGCTTGGTCAATATTTTGCTGCATTTCATCGTGATATTCAGACAAGGAGCTTGCCATGGCATTAATGCCACGTTTCAGTAAATCTAGCTCACCGATAAGTTGTCCCTCAAGGCGAGTATCGAGCTTTCCTTCACGGATTTTTGCGACGACCCGAACCATTTCTGTAATTGGGTAGTTCACATGCTTTACTAATCGAAAGGTGAAAAATAGATTTAACTGCACCCCGATTAATACAATAACAAAAGCCGCTATCGCTGCCCGATGTTGTTCTAATAATGCATTTTCTTTGTTTAATAATATTGAAATGTAGCCCAGTATTTGCTGACCTTCAGCATTATTGATAACGCTAGTTCCTGTCGGAGCAGGAGAGGCTGTTGCAATATAGTTATTGGTTTTGGGCGCAATACCGGTATGGGATAAAATAGGCACACGAATGACCATAGTATCGTCTATGGTTTCATATTGGCTGGCGATTAAATTTCTCAGCGCTAGTGGATATCGCATACTTTCGAAATCTTTATGGTAGTGCGAGGTGACAAACAGTTGGTTGTCGCTATCAAAAATGGCGATAGAGTGAATCAAAGAGGAGTTGTTTAATTGCGATGCGGCTAATAAGCGTTTAGTGGCTTCTCTATCTTCGGTGACAAGACCAAATTCACTTGCAATAGCCAATGGTTCGACAATACTACGGCCTTGGGCGATTAAGGTTTCTTCAAGTTCATAAAAACGGTTTATGGTGAAGTAACTTCCAAGTAGAATACCCACCATCACGGTAGGCGCTAACGCAAGTACAAGCACCCACGAACGGAGGCTGTATTTGGTCATGTTGTTAGCATTATTCATCGTGAAGTAATTATTCCTAAAGACTTTTATCAAATATGTTGTCTAGATTGCCAGAAATAGAGCACTCTTGACCAGTTTTTTATTCCATACCAGAGGCCAAAATGGCGCAATTTTTTAAAGCAAAACCGAACAAAACGAAGCAGTTATCAGCTAAGTTGAGTTTAACGGTAACACAACTTGATCACCTTGGCGCTGGTATAGCACAGCATAATGGTAAGGTCGTGTTTATACCTGGTGCGCTCCCTGGTGAAAAAGTGACGGTACAGCTAACAGAACAAAAGAAAAAATACGCTAAAGCGAAATTAATCGGTATAGACGAAAAAACACCAAATCGTGCCAAAGCAAAATGTCCACATTATCAACAGTGTGGCGGTTGTGATTTACAACACTTAAGCATAGATGCACAACGTCAACATAAACAAGCTGCCTTAACTAATTTAATGAGCAAACTGGCAGTAGATGTCGAAGACGGTATTCTTACTGAGCCTGTCGTCAGTGAAGATTGGCATTATCGCCGAAGAGCAAGGCTAGCTACGCTGTTTAATAAGAAATCAAAAATGCTCGAATTAGGCTTCCGTGCTGCCAATAGCAATAATATTGTGCAAATAAAACAATGTGATGTATTAGCGAAGTCATTATCAAATTTAATTACACCGTTTACCGCATTACTTAATCAACTTCATGCTAAGACAACGTTAGGGCATGTGGAGTTAACTGAAGCAGAAAATGGCGTGTTTGCGGTATTACGCATCACTAAAGCTTTGAAAGAAAGTGATAGTCAGTTACTCATCGAGTTTGCCAAAGCGCAAAAGATTCATTTGCTAACTCAAGATAATGAAGGTCAATTACAGTCTCTGTTTGTGGCAGATGAGCCTCCAGCCGATGTCATTACTGAGAATCATATTAGATTACCTTTTTATCGGTTAGCTGAAGGCCAAGTTCAGTGCCAGTTCAGTCCTGGTAATTTTGTGCAAGTGAATGCGGATATTAATCAAAAGATGGTTGCTCAAGCTATTGAGTGGCTAGCACCTAAAGAAAATGAACGAATTTTAGATTTGTTTTGTGGCGTAGGTAATTTTAGTTTGCCATTGGCGTTACAAGCCGCAGATGTGGTTGGGGTTGAAGGCGTGCCTGAAATGGTGGCTCAAGCCAATCAAAATGCGAAAGAAAACCAATTAAACAATATTCATTTTTACCATGCCGATTTAAGTGCTGATTTATCTGAGGCAAGCTGGTTAGGACAAATTGATAAATTACTTCTCGATCCGGCTCGTGCCGGTGCATATGAAAGCTTGCAATGGTTGTCTAAAATGAAACCTGCAAAAGTGGTCTATGTATCCTGTAACCCAGCGAGTTTAGCGCGCGATAGTCAAGTGTTAATTGAGCAAGGTTATCAATTAAGTAAATTGACTATGTTAGATATGTTTCCACAAACGCATCATATTGAAGCGATGGCATTATTTGAAACTCGCTAAGTTGAACCAGCCAAAGCAAGTCGGCTCATTTTTTGGTTAATGGCTAAAGGTTTTTGGGGAATGTTGCTCACGTAACACTAAATTCATTCTAGATGATTTATTATTGATATTACGTGTCGCCAATACCCAGAACAACTCACTTTTGGCCAAACAATAAGCTGAAATTTGAATTTTACGTAAGAATTTGTAAATTGAGTAATATTAATTTGACATAAAATACTCAACCCTCAAGATGACTATTTTTATCTGTGCAGGGCGAAATGCACTGCGTTAGTTTTGTTGATATTGCTTGTTTCATTGTAAGGGTAAAATAAGTACCGAAAAGGAAGTTTACTATGGTCTCAGTCCGAGAAGCACATTTCAATTCATCAGATTTTAATATCGATGAATGGGTTAAGCGTTATATAGAAAACGCCGAAGAAGCCCAAATGTTGCTGGAACTTATTCAACAGCTCGATGCTTTGCCAACCGCAACGCCAGATGTTCATCGTGGATTACTTGACCGAGCACGAGAGATGGTCGAGATTCTTGCCCCTTTAAACATGGACATCGAAACCCTGCAGGCCTCACTGCTTTTTATCGTTCATGATGAAGGCATATTATCCATTGAGGATATCGAAGAAAAATTTGGTGCAAGTTTAAGTAAACTTGTGGCGAGTGTTGTCACCATGGAAGCCATTGGTGCACTAAAAGTCAGTCAAGATTCTCGTGCAGCCGAACCGCAAATTGATAATATTCGTAAAATGCTATTGGCTATGGTCGAAGATGTTCGTGCTGTAGTAATAAAACTTGCTGAGCGGTTACGTTTACTTCGTGAAGTCAAAAATGGCGATGAAGAAACTCGGGTTTTGATTGCGCGTGAAGTTGCTGATATATATGCCCCTCTTGCCAACCGGTTAGGTATCGGCCAACTCAAATGGGAACTAGAAGACATCTCTTTTAGATACCTGCACCCAGTTGTTTATAAAGATATTGCTAAGCAATTAGACGGTAAACGTGTCGATAGAGAAGTGTTTGTCGATAAGTTTGTTACTCAGCTGCAAGAGCGTTTAGATAAAGATAATATTCGCGCTAAAGTCTACGGTCGTCCAAAGCATATTTACAGTATTTGGCGAAAAATGAAGGGTAAAGATCTTACCTTTGATGAGCTATTTGATGTACGAGCGGTGCGAATTGTCACTGACCGCTTGCAAGACTGTTATGGTGCTTTAGGGGTTGTGCATACCTTGTGGCACCATATTCCGCGAGAGTTCGATGATTATGTCGCAAACCCTAAACCTAATGGCTACCAATCTATTCACACTGTGGTTGTGGGCCCAGAAGGCAAGACCGTTGAAATACAAATCCGCACAGAAACCATGCATCAAGATGCAGAGCTCGGTGTGGCAGCTCACTGGAAGTACAAAGAAGGTACTGCTGGTGGTAAACAAAGTGGCTATGAAGAAAAAATTAACTGGCTACGTAAGATTTTATTGTGGCAAGAGGATGTGGCTGAAACTGGCAACCTTGTCGAAGAAGTGCGCAGTCAGGTTTTCGAAGACCGAGCATATGTATTTACCCCCAATGGTGAGGTAGTCGATTTACCGCTAGGTTCCACGGTACTGGATTTTGCTTACTACATTCACTCCCATGTCGGTCACAAATGTATTGGCGCTAAAGTGGATGGGCGTATTGTGCCGTTTACATACCAAGTTGAGACCGGTGAACGAATTGAAATCATCACCTCAAAACACCCTAACCCAAAACGCGATTGGCTTAACCCTAACTTAGGCTACATTAAGTCATCTCGTTCACGCTCTAAAATTCAGCACTGGTTTAAGCAACAAGACCGTGACAAAAACATGGTTGCAGGTAAAGAATTACTAGAGGCTGAACTAGCAAGAGTGTCGCTGAAACTTAAAGATGCTCAAGTTGCGGTTGAGCGTTTTAACATGAATTCTATGGATGACATGTTAGCGGCGATTGGTGGGGGGGATTTACGTTTAAACCAAGTGGTCAACTTTGTTGAAACTAGCTTGCGTAAAGAGCCGAGTACAGAACAAGAAATTGTCGAAGAAATCATTAAACGCTCCCATACAAAGCCTGCTCGAAAAGGCAAAGGCCAGGTCGAAGTTAATGGGGTAGGCAATTTATTAAGCCACATTGCAAGTTGCTGTAAACCTGTTCCTGGAGATGAAATATTTGGTTATATCACCATGGGGCGCGGCGTATCAGTACATCGTAGTGATTGCTCACAAGTTAAAGAGTTAATGCGTGCTCACCCTGAGCGCAGCGTGGAGGTCGTTTGGGGCGAGAACTATTCAGGTGGTTATCGCATTAAAGTCCAAGTGAGCGCTCACGATAGAAGTGGCTTGTTAAGAGATGTCACAACGGTGCTTGCGGCTGAAAAGTCCAATGTGATGGCGATGAGCTCAACATCGGATGAAAAAAATCAAACTGCTGCAGTCGACCTTGAATTAGAACTGTATAATTTAGATGGCTTATCAAGAATATTAGTTAAGCTTGGTCAGATAGAGGGTGTGATTGAAGCAAGACGGTTATAATCATTCGACTAGTTGAAAGTGATACGTTTTAATTAAGGTGGTAAATCAACTGGTTTACCACCTTTTTCTTTCATAGCTTTAGTTTACTGTTTGTCCCATTTTTAAAACGCGCAAAAGAGTATTTACCATGTCACAAACTCCAGATTCTGCTGAATTAGATGCCCTGTTAGTAAGCCAGCCAAAAAACATTATTCAACCATTGTTAAACATAATGGAAAAACTGCGAGATCCTGAAACGGGATGCCCATGGGATAAACAACAGACATTTGCGAGCATAGTGCCGTTTACGCTTGAAGAGGCTTATGAAGTCGCTGATGCCATTGAGCAAGCCGACTTAACATCATTACCAGATGAGCTAGGCGACTTGTTATTTCAAGTGGTGTTTTACTGTCAATTAGGAAAAGAGCAGGGCTTATTTGATTTTGCCACCGTAGTAGATAAAATTTGCGATAAATTAACCCGCCGACACCCGCATGTATTTCATCAACAAAGCGCTCTAAAGCTAGGTTCAACTAACAGTGCGCCAACTAACACTGTGCCAGCTAACAATGACAAGGCAATAGACAACTCCGAAAAAGTCAAACAGTCTTGGGAGGCGATTAAACAAACAGAGCGTGAACAAAAACAGCAGTTTTCTCTACTTGATGATATTCCAGTATCACTTCCAGCGTTAAATCGCGCGATTAAAATTCAAAAACGAGTTGCAAAAGTCGGCTTTGATTGGCCTGACTTAGCCCCTGTTGTCGCTAAAGTCCATGAAGAAATAGACGAAGTCATGGAAGAGGCGAAACATTTACAAGCTGAGCCAGAAATCTACCAAGCTAAAGTGGTTGATGAAATGGGGGATTTACTTTTTGCTGTAGCCAATATGGCGCGGCATCTAGGTGTTAATCCTGAATCTGCTTTACGACAAGCGAATCAAAAATTTGAGCGTCGATTTAGAGGTGTTGAAAGTTTAGCTGAAAAAAGTACAAAACCCATGAGTGAGCACACACTCGAAGAGCTAGACGCATATTGGGATACCGTTAAGCAAACCGAGCGAAGTAAATAATTGCAGGCTTGATAAGAGCAAGTTGTTTATAGAGATTGAACTTAACAATTTTGAGCTAAACAACGATGAACTTAACGACGATGAGCCCATTATCTAGCATTAATTAAGTCAAAAGTTGAAAGGTAGCGCCAGTCATTATTCATTAAGGTATCAGTCGTTAAAATACTGGGCGTTAAGCAATTAGGCGCTAAGGTACTTGTAACTAAGGTACTTGTAACTAAGGTTCTTGTGGTAAAGATATTGGAATAGATTTTGGTCATAAGTATTTGAAATAAAGTGTGGCATTCACAGCAGAAGCAATGAGTCTTACTTATCGCCGTGTTTAATCGCACCACTAAGAATAGAATCAATTGGTTAAATTACACTTTGTTGCGGGGATAGATGGGTAACTAGCTCGCTAAAACAGTGAGCATAAGTTTTATATCAATTTAATGAGTTTATTGTTTGTTGTTATCAGGCTAATTTGGTAGAATGTCGCCCCGTCCTAGTGCTTTCTTACAAGCACGTATTTTTCAAACTCACATTCTCAGGTTCAGCATGACTACAAGGTATATCTTCGTTACTGGTGGCGTTGTTTCTTCACTAGGTAAAGGCATTGCAGCAGCGTCGCTCGCAGCAATTTTAGAGGCGCGTGGCCTCAATGTAACCATTATGAAACTGGACCCATACATTAACGTTGATCCAGGTACCATGAGCCCGACTCAGCACGGTGAAGTATTCGTGACTGAAGATGGTGCTGAAACTGACTTAGACTTAGGTCATTACGAGCGTTTTATTCGTACCAAAATGAACCGTCGTAACAACTTCACTACTGGTCGTATTTACGAGCAAGTATTACGTAAAGAGCGTCGTGGTGATTATTTAGGCGCAACCATTCAGGTCATACCGCATATTACTAATGCGATTAAAGAGAAAGTACTTGAAGGTGGTGAAGGCCATGATGTTGCTATCGTAGAGATTGGTGGCACTGTGGGTGATATTGAATCATTGCCTTTCTTAGAGTCTATTCGTCAATTAAGTGCAGAGCTAGGACGTGATCGCACTTTATTTATGCATTTAACCTTAGTGCCTTTCTTAGGTGCTGCTGGTGAGATTAAGACTAAACCTACACAGCACTCTGTTAAAGAGTTGCGTTCAATTGGTATTGCGCCAGATGTACTTGTATGTCGTGGTGACCGTGCGATCCCTGTGAATGAAAAAGCAAAGATCTCGCTATTCTGTAATGTAGAAGAAAAAGCCGTTATCTCGCTTAAAGATGTTGACAGTATCTACAAAATCCCAGCGTTACTGCGCTCGCAAGGTCTTGATGAATTAGTTATCAAGCGCTTTGGTATTGATTGTAAAGAAGCAGATTTATCTGAGTGGGAAAATGTAATTTACCAAGAAGCTAACCCAACAGGTGAAATCACTATTGGTATGGTGGGTAAATACATTGAATTACCTGATGCTTACAAGTCAGTCAATGAAGCATTAAAACATGCTGGTCTGAAAAATCGTTTAACCGTTAATATCACATACGTAGATTCACAAACTGTTGAAGCAAAAGGTGCTGAAGTTTTAGAAGGCTTAGACGGTATCTTGGTTCCTGGTGGGTTCGGTGAACGTGGTGTTGAAGGCAAAATTTATGCTGCTAAATACGCCCGTGAAAATAACGTACCTTATTTCGGTATCTGTTTAGGTATGCAAGTGGCATTGATTGAGTTTGCTCGTAACGTTGCGAACCTTGAAAATGCGCATTCAACAGAATTTGATTCTTCAACTGACCACCCAGTTATTGGTTTGATCACTGAGTGGATCAATGAAGAAGGTAATATTGAGAAGCGTCATGAAGAGTCAGATCTAGGTGGCACGATGCGTTTAGGCGCTCAGCTTTGTCATTTACTGGAAGGTTCTAAAGCTGCAGCGGCGTATAATTCGAATACGTGTGTTGAACGTCATCGTCATCGTTTTGAAGTGAACAACAACTACGTTGAGCGATTAGAGAAAGCAGGATTAGTATTCAGTGGTCTTTCATCTGACCGCAAGTTAGTTGAAATGATCGAGCTGCCAAATCACCCTTGGTTTGTTGCGGGTCAATTCCATCCAGAGTTCACCTCGACGCCACGTGATGGCCACCCGCTATTTGAAGGGTTTGTAGCTGCCGCTGCTGCCCATCAAAAAGGTGATGCTAGCTAAATAATGAAAGCCATTGATGCCAACATCAATGGCTTTTTTTTATCCATAGACAATCTTGTGCGCTTTGATAGTTGCTGCGCTAACATAATAGGTCTATGCTATGCTGCGAATTGATTTTAAATTACCAAACTGAAAGTGAAATACCAATAGTGATTCATTATTTAGATTAATGTTACTGATTATTGGTATTGATTTTCTATTTTAATTTTATCTTACATATATCGAGGATATTATGGCTAACATTATTAACGTCATTGGTCGCGAAATCATGGATTCGCGTGGTAACCCAACAGTAGAAGCTGAAGTACATCTTGATGATGGCTCTTTTGGTATGGCTGCTGCACCATCAGGTGCATCTACTGGTTCACGTGAAGCATTAGAATTACGTGACGGCGACAAAGCACGTTACTTAGGTAAAGGTGTCTTAAAAGCAGTTGAAGCGGTAAACGGTCCAATTGCAGATGCACTAAAAGGTAAAGATGCATTGGCTCAAGCTGAACTTGACCAAATCATGATTGACTTAGATGGTACTGAAAATAAAGCTAAATTTGGTGCTAACGCTATTTTAGCTGTGTCTTTAGCTGCGGCTAAAGCTGCTGCAGCATCAAAGAAAGTGCCTTTATACGTTCATATCGCTGATTTAAACGGTACGCCTGGTGTTTACTCTATGCCACTACCAATGATGAACATCATTAATGGTGGTGAGCATGCTGATAACTCAGTAGATATTCAAGAATTTATGATTCAGCCTGTTGGCGCTGCTAATTTCCGTGAAGGTTTACGCATGGGTGCTGAAGTATTCCATAGCCTAGCGAAAGTCTTAAAAGCTGACGGTCATTCAACTGCAGTGGGTGATGAAGGTGGTTTTGCACCTAACCTTCCATCTAATGCATCAGCATTAGCTGCAATTAAAGTCGCTGTAGCGAATGCTGGTTACGAGTTAGGTAAAGACATCACACTAGCGATGGACTGTGCCGCATCTGAGTTTTATGACAAAGAAGCAAATATCTATGACCTTAAAGGTGAAGGTAAAAAGTTCACTTCAGAAGAGTTTAACTACTTCTTACAAGATCTAACGAAAGAATACCCAATTGTTTCAATTGAAGATGGTCTTGACGAGTCTGATTGGGACGGTTTTGCACACCAAACTAAATTGTTAGGTGACAAAATCCAATTAGTTGGTGACGATTTATTCGTGACAAACACTAAAATTTTGAAGCGCGGTATCGACAACGGTATTGCTAACTCAATCTTAATCAAATTTAACCAAATTGGTTCGTTAACTGAAACGTTAGCTGCTATCAAAATGGCTAAAGATGCTGGCTTTACTGTCGTTATTTCTCACCGTAGTGGTGAAACAGAAGATGCAACAATTGCAGACTTAGCTGTTGGTACTGCTGCAGGCCAAATTAAAACGGGCTCATTAAGCCGTAGTGATCGTGTGGCTAAGTACAACCAACTACTTCGTATCGAAGAAGCACTAGGTGAAAAAGCACCTTATAACGGTTTAAAAGAAGTGAAAGGCCAAGCTTAATTTCAAATCTTAGCTAAATCTTAAAAAGGTCACCACTAGGTGGCCTTTTTTGTTGTACTATAGCATTACTATTATTTTTAAATTTCGCCGAAAACCAACTATATGAAACGACTTTTACTATTACTTTTTATCTTAGTAGGCTTGTTGCAGTATCGACTATGGTTAGGCGAGAACAACCTTTCTCAGTATATGAATTTGCAAAAGCAAATTGCCAGCCAACAAGAAAGTAATAATAAACTTATTGCAAGAAACCTCGTGCTTAAAGAAGAGATTATTGATCTTAAAAGTGGCACTGAAGCAATTGAAGAACGTGCTCGCAATGAGCTAGGCATGGTAAAGGAAGGAGAAACTTTCTATCGTGTCGTAGGTAATAACCCTCGTAATAATTCTACCTTTGGTCAGTAAAAAATGATGAAGTCTGTAACATCAGATGTGATTGCCATTGTGCCGGCAGCTGGCATTGGCGCAAGAATGGGCGCCACTATTCCTAAACAGTATTTAGCACTTGGTGAGCAAAGTATTTTAGCCCACACCTTAGATAGCTTAATCGCTCATGCTGATATCAGTGAAGTCATTGTTGCTTTGCATCCTGACGATCGATTCTTTGAGACATTGTCTCAGGCTGAACATCCAAAGATAACAACTGTTATCGGCGGAGATGAACGAGCTGATTCTGTGCTCGCCGCTCTTAGCGCTATCTGTAAAAATGATCACAG
The DNA here is from genome assembly GCF_001401775.1 of Shewanella sp. P1-14-1. Classification (NCBI taxonomy): domain Bacteria; kingdom Pseudomonadati; phylum Pseudomonadota; class Gammaproteobacteria; order Alteromonadales; family Shewanellaceae; genus Shewanella; species Shewanella sp. P1-14-1. The sequence goes on from NZ_LKTL01000006.1 coordinate 194,834, forward strand.
CACTCAGCCTAAATGGGCATTGGTTCATGATGCAGCAAGGCCATGTTTAACCCAAACTGATATCGATAAATTACTGTCTTCTCGAGAGCGATTTCCACAAGGCGCTATTTTGGCTATGCCGGTAAGAGATACCATGAAAAGGTGTGAGTCATCGAGTCAGTCAATTGCAGAAACCGTGTGCAGAGATAATTTATGGCATGCATTGACGCCACAGCTATTCCCAGCAGGGCAGTTGCAACAACATCTATCATCAGCACTTGAGCAAAATATTACGATTACAGATGAAGCCAGTGCAATGGAGTGGGCTGGCGTGAACCCAGGCTTGGTCAACGGTAGAGCTGACAATATTAAAGTGACTCACCCTGATGATCTGCAACTTGCAAAGCTATTTTTAGCGCATATCAACAGCAAATAAGCTTGATAAACCTATACGCATAAACATTAACGAAAAGTGATAATGATGAATATACGAATTGGACATGGTTTTGACGTACACAAGTTTGGTGGCGATAAGCCACTTATTTTAGGCGGTGTCACAGTACCTTATGAGACGGGATTAATTGCTCACTCAGATGGTGATGTTGTGCTGCATGCTGTTTCAGATGCGATTTTAGGCGCTATGGCGCTTGGAGATATCGGTAAGCATTTTCCTGACACCGATGCTGAATTTGCAGGGGCTGATAGCCGTGTTTTATTAAGACATTGCTTTAATCTGGCAAAGCAGAAGCAATTTATTGTAGGCAACCTTGATGTCACTATTATTGCTCAAGCGCCTAAAATGCTACCTCATATTGAAGCCATTCGTCAGTGTATTGCGACTGATTTAGAGACGCATGTTGAGAATATTAATGTTAAAGCGACAACGACCGAAAAGTTAGGTTTTACAGGTCGCAAAGAAGGTATAGCCGTTGAGTCAGTTGTATTAATGACACAAAAATAGTTAAACCGTTTTCTTGTAAGTGCCGTTCAACTTACAACCCCAATGAGTTAGAGAAAATATCATGAGTTCGTTACATTACCTTTTTGGTAAGCCTGCATGTAAAGCTGATTTACGTACTGTAAACAGTGATTTTATCGTTAAAGAAATGCTCCCTTTCAGTCCAACAGGTGAAGGTGAGCATCATATGATCCATGTGCGTAAAGAGGGCTTGAATACCAATCAGGTGGCTGAAATCTTGGCTAAATTCGCTAAAGTTCATCAAAAAGAAGTGACGTACGCGGGCCAAAAAGATAAAAACGCCGTTACTGAGCAATGGTTCGGAGTCAGAATTCCGGGAAAAGAAACCCCTGACTGGCAGTCTCTTTCAACACAAGATAATAATGATGCAAAGGCGAATGAAGTTGACTTAGCGAATAAAGAAAATACCCCTCGCTTAACCATATTATCTAGTCAGCGCCATAGTAAAAAATTGCGTATTGGGGCATTACTTGGAAATCGTTTTGAACTCACCCTGCGCAATGTCAGTGACAAGGCTGAGTTTGAGAAACGTATTCAACAGGTAATGCAAACTGGTGTCCCTAATTATTTTGGGGAACAGCGCTTTGGCCATCAAGGTAAGAATTTGATTTTTGGCCAGCAAATGCTAGCTGGAAAAAAAGTAAAAGATCGAAAAAAGCGCAGTATGTATCTTTCGGCAGTTCGCTCTAATGTGTTTAATCAAGTGGTGTCTTATCGATTAAACCATCATAGTATTGCTCCTCTGACAGGAGATTGCGTCATGCTTGCGGGGAGTAAAAGTTTTTTTGTGACAGATAAATGGGATCCTGAAACATTAGCAAGATTATCAAGTAATGATATTCAGTTATCGGCGCCGTTATGGGGAAGAGGTAGCATACTCCCTCAAGCTGATGCTGCTAATGTTGAGCAAGCTGCGTTAATAGCACTAACAAACGATCTACAAGGGTTAGAGCAAGCTGGATTAGAGCAAGAAAGACGGCCTATGCTGTTAAAACCGCAAGCATTGAAATATCGTTTTGAACAAGACACCTTGCTCATAGAGTTCATATTACCTGCAGGTAGCTATGCAACTTCCGTTTTGCGAGAGTTATTGGATTATCAAGATGTGCAGGAAGTTGCACGTCAGCAAAGGGTTGCAGAACAACAAATGCAAGCAGAAAACCTACAAAAAGCGCAAGAGTCGACAAAGTGATTAATATACTTGTTAGTAATGATGATGGAGTAACGGCTCCTGGTATAAAAGCCCTTGCTGTTGAACTTGCTAAAATCGCGAAGGTAAAAGTGGTCGCTCCTGATCGTAACTGTTCTGCAGCGAGTAATTCTTTGACCTTGACTAACCCATTAAGAATTAATAACTTAGATAATGGGTATATTGCGGTTAATGGCACACCTTCCGATTGTGTTCATTTAGCAATTCGTGAGCTATGTGATAATGAACCCGATATTGTCGTATCTGGCATTAATGCAGGCGCAAACATGGGTGATGACACATTATATTCAGGCACTGTGGCAGCAGCGATGGAAGGGCGCTTTTTAGGACTGCCTGCCATTGCTGTGTCTTTAGTTGGTAAAGAGCTGATACATTATCAAAGTGCTGCAATTTATGCGGCTAGAATTGTACAAGGCTTGCTTGAACACCCCATTAATAATGATCAAATTTTAAATGTTAACGTCCCTGACTTGCCTGTAGAAGAAATCAAAGGCATACGCGTGACTCGCCTAGGCTCGAGACATAAAGCTGAAGGCATGATCAAAGCTCAAGATCCTGCAGGGCGAGATATATACTGGTTAGGCCCGCCAGGTAAAGAACAAGATGCGAGTGATGACACTGACTTTGGCACTGTAGAGCAAGGTTTTGTTTCAATCACTCCGTTAACTGTCGACTTAACTGCATATAATCAGCTTGCTGGTTTAGAGAACTGGATAAATAAACTATGAGCCAGGTAGCCTCAACAGTTGCCATTAATTTAGCGAGAAAGTTACACGAAGCTGGGATTCGTAATAATGCCGTCTTACAAGCCGTGTCTAATACTCCAAGAGAGCTATTTTTAGATGGCGCTTTGGCGCATAAAGCTTATGAGAATACCGCCTTACCCATTGGGCAAGGACAAACGATTTCTCAGCCTTATATTGTCGCAAGAATGACTGAATTGTTGTTACAACATAATCCTAGCAAAGTGTTGGAGATTGGCACAGGTTCAGGATATCAAGCTGCGATATTGGCTCAGTTAGTGCCCCAATTGTGTACTATTGAACGAATTAAAGCGTTGCAAATTCAAGCTCGGCAGCGATTAAAGCGTTTAGATTTGCATAACGTTTCTTTTAAATACGGTGATGGTTGGAAAGGGTGGCAGAACAAAGCTCCTTTTGATGCCATTATGGTGACTGCTGCTGCAGCTTCAGTGCCAGAAGCTTTATTGATGCAGTTATCAGAAGGCGGTGTGTTAGTGATCCCTGTTGGAGAAGACTCTCAGCAGTTATTAAAAATTACTCGTCACGGGAATGAGTACAGTTCACAGATTATTGAGGCAGTAAAATTCGTCCCATTAATTAATGGCGAACTCGCTTAATTAGGGTGATATTTCCTATCATTTTGGAGAACATGCTTGAAGTATCACAATTGGGTTTTCATCACTTTCATATTGCTTTCAATTGCGGGTTGTAGTTTTCAAGCTCATACTCCAGCACCTGTGAGTAGCATTTCGGCTTCTGCTGGGCCGAAATACAATAAAGGCTCGATCACCTCTGGCACTTACAAAGTAAAACGTGGCGATACTTTGTATTCAATTTCTTGGGGGGCAGGCAAGGATTTTAGCGATATTGCTAAATATAATCGCCTCAAAGCACCTTACACAATTTACCCCGGGCAGACGCTGAAACTCTATCAGCCTACACCTAGCAAAACGTCAGCTAAACCGGTTGCTGTAGCGAACAGTAAACCTAAGCCTGCAAAGAAACCTGTGGCAAAACAAACTACAGCTACAAAACAGGCTAGCACTAGCGCTGATAAAAATAGTACAAAAAAAGAGCTTGATCACAAAGCAAAGCCTGCGTATTCTGTAAAAACTACCCAAGAAAAAACGGTACAAGTAGCGAAAAATCCTGTTTCACGCTTACCAGATAAAGTAAGTAAGTGGAATTGGCCAAATAAAGGTCGAATAATAGGGTATTTCTCTACCACTCAGCAGGGGAATCAGGGCATTAAGCTTGCGGGTTCTCGCGGTGATATTATTAAAGCCGCAGCTGATGGAAGAGTGGTTTATGCCGGCAATGCACTTCGTGGATATGGTAATTTAGTCATTATTAAGCATAACGAAGATTTTTTAAGTGCATATGCCCATGCTGATGCAATATTGGTCAAAGAAAAACAATATGTAAATGCAGGACAGACAGTGGCAAAAATGGGTAGCACAGGGGCAAACCAGGTGATGTTACATTTTGAGATCCGTCTCCATGGTAAGTCAGTTAACCCATTAAATTATTTACCTAAACGCTAACTGTTTAGTTCACATTAAAACGGAGGATAGGCAAGTGCAGTAGATACTTAAATTTTATCAGGTTTGGGAGAGCACCATATGAGCCAGAAACAAAACGCTGCAGTAGCAGAAGAGCTTATGGATTTAGCTAAACAACCAGAAGAGGTTGCACTAAAGGCAGGAACTAAAGCCAAAACAGCACAGCAACCCGATATCGATCAACAAGTTCAAGATGATCTGCAAAAGAATCTTGACGCCACTCAACTATATTTAGGTGAGATTGGTTTTTCCCCTTTGCTTAGTGCAGAAGAAGAAGTCTTCTTTTCACGTAAAGCACTCAAAGGCTGCGAGAAATCTCGTAACCGCATGATAGAAAGTAACTTACGTTTAGTTGTTAAAATTGCCAGAAGGTATAACAACCGTGGACTAGCGTTACTTGATCTTATTGAAGAAGGTAACCTAGGACTTATTCGCGCGGTCGAAAAATTTGACCCAGAGCGAGGCTTTCGTTTTTCAACTTATGCGACATGGTGGATAAGACAGACCATTGAGCGCGCTATCATGAATCAAACTCGCACCATTCGTTTACCTATTCATGTCGTTAAAGAGCTTAACGTGTACCTTCGTACCGCAAGACAATTGGCTCAAAAATTAGATCATGAGCCCACGGCTGAAGAAATCGCAGATACGTTAGATGTTTCTACTAGCGATGTAAGCCGCATGTTAAAGCTAAACGAAAAAATCACTTCTGTAGATACGCCATTAGGCGGCGAAAATGATAAAGCCTTATTAGATGTCATTGCTGATGATGATTCGGTTGGACCTGATTACAAAGTACAGGATGAAGATCTATCAAATTCGATAGTAGGTTGGCTAAATGAGCTAAATACTAAGCAAAGAGAAGTGCTCGCGAGACGTTTTGGTTTATTAGGTTATGAGCCTTCTACATTAGAAAATGTGGGTGCTGAGATTGGCCTAACGCGTGAACGTGTCCGCCAGATCCAAGTTGAAGCTTTAAAACGATTGAAAGATGTTTTAGGTGCACAAGGCTTGTCAGTTGAAGCGTTATTCAGAAGCTAATTTGTAGGAATAAGCTTTAGTATGCTTTCAGTGAATAAGGACATTAATCATGTCCTTTTTTATTGTCTGTTGAAAACGAGGAATAAGAAACAATGAATAAAAATGTCATTAGTTTTATCAGTATTGTATGTGTTGTGATATTGACTGGTTGTCAAAGCACAAGAGACACAATGATAGAACAAGGTTATCCCCTAGCTTATGCCGATGGTTTTCAGGATGGGTGCGATAGCGGTAACAAGGCTGGCGGAAGTTTGTTTGATGAGTTTAAAAAAGATGTCAATCGCTTTAATCAGGAGCAGGATTATGCTCAAGGCTGGACTGATGGATTTAGACAGTGTGAAACTGAGCAAGAATCAATACAGCGCCAAGTAAGAATGAGCATCGAGCAACAGAAATTACAGCAACAGACCAAGAGTAATGAGTTAGCTGAGCAACATGCATTAGAGCGAGAAGTCATGAAAGGAGTTGATACGAGTAGTCTAAAATCATTAGAGAAGTGAGCAGGCTATACTCAATACTGTTAGTGAATAAAAAAACGCTGCGAAAACATCGCAGCGTTTCTTGTACTGAGTCTATAAATAGATGTATTAAAGCTGAGCTAGCCTTTTAAGTTCATACAACATATCTAAAGCCTGTTTAGGCGTTAAATTGTCTGGATTTATCTGAGCTAACTTGTCTGTTGCAGCAGATGACTGGGGTTCAGGTAATGTCAGATTTAATGCTTCTTGAATCGGTACTTGATTGTTATTAGCAAAGTCACGACTTTCAAGCATATGCAGTTTTTGTTTCGCCGCTTTGATGACGTGGGCTGGTACCCCTGCTAGTGAAGCAACTTGTAAGCCATAACTTTTACTCGCAGCGCCCTCTTGAACAGCATGCATAAAGGCAATTGTGTCCCCGTGCTCGACGGCATCTAAATGCACGTTAGCGGTTCCATTAATCTGTTCTGGCAATTGTGTTAGCTCAAAATAGTGGGTTGCAAACAAGGTTAATGCAGCCACTTTTTCAGCTAAATACTCTGCTGCTGACCAAGCTAGAGATAAACCGTCATAGGTCGAAGTACCTCGACCGATTTCATCCATTAAAACTAAACTTTTCTCTGTAGCATTATGAAGAATGTTAGCGGTTTCTGTCATTTCGACCATAAAAGTAGAACGTCCAGAAGCGAGATCGTCAGAGGCGCCGATACGTGTAAATATTCGATCTACAGGGCCGATAATTGCTTTTTGTGCAGGTACAAAGCTACCTATATGAGCCATAAGCGTGATTAACGCAACCTGACGCATATAAGTCGACTTACCCCCCATATTGGGCCCCGTTACGATAAGCATTCTTCGCTTAGGTGCGAGGGTGACTGGGTTGGCAATAAATGGTGTTTGGCTAACTAATTCGACCACAGGATGACGGCCAGACTCGATATGAATACCAATGTCATTACTGATTTCTGGACAATGATAATCCAGTGTTTCAGCTCGCTCTGCAAAGTTGCTTAGCACATCTAATTCGGATGCAGCTTGGGCAAACAGTTGTAGTTCATGCAATTTAGGTAAAAGTAAATCAAATAACTCTTCCCAAAGCTGCTTTTCAATTGCTAATGCCTTTCCTTGACTAGATAGCACTTTCTCTTCGTATTCTTTTAACTCTGGTGTGATGTAGCGTTCGGTATTCTTTAGTGTTTGACGACGCTGATAGCTCAAAGGAACTTGATCTGATTGTAAGCGACTCACTTCGATATAGTAGCCGTGAACCCGGTTGTAGCCGACCTTTAAGGTATTGATGCCTGTTTGTTCTTTTTCACGGTTTTCTAATTGTACTAGATAATCAGATGCCCCTTCACTTAGGCCACGCCATTCATCTAGTTGTGCGTTGTAACCCGCTTTAATTACGCCGCCATCACGGATAAGCATAGGCGGATTATCGACAATCGCATTTTCCAATAGCTGTTGCTGCTCTGGAAACTCGCCTAATAAATTGGCTAGACGTTGGAGTTCACTTTGTTGGCAGTGACCTAAAGTTTGCTGAATTTCAGGTAATAAAGCCAACGCCTGGCGAAGACGGGCAAAATCTCGTGGGCGTGCGCTGCGAATAGCTAGCCTCGCCATGATACGTTCGATATCGCCAAGGGCTTTTAATTGCTGGTGTAAGTCTGCATATAACCCCGTATCAATTAACTCAGCAACTGCTTGTTGCCTTTGGCTAATATGCTGTTGGTCACGCAGCGGTTGGTGGATCCATCGCTGCAACATACGACTTCCCATCGGCGTCGCTGTCTTATCGAGTACCCAAGCTAAGGTATTATCACGTGAACCAGATAAATTAATAGTAAGTTCTAAGTTTCGGCGGGTGGCGGCATCAAGAATGATAGTATCAGCCTGATTAAACATGGTAATGCTATTAATATGAGGCAAAGCTGTTTTTTGTGTGTCTTTGACATATTGCATTAAGCAGCCAGCTGCTTGTAGCGAAAGCCTAGCATTTGTAATACCAAATCCATGAAGATCTTTGGTACCAAATTGCTCTAGAAGTAATTGAATACTGGTATCGTAATCAAACTCCCATTCAGGTCTTCGACGTATGCCTTTGCGATTTTCAATTAATTGGCGGTCAAGTAAATCTTCACTGTAGAGCAATTCTGCAGGACTGGTACGTTGCAGTTCAGCTTCCAGTGTTTCTTCATTTTCAAGTTCAACAATAACAAATCGACCAGACGAAACATCTAAAGTCGCGTAGCCAAATCCACTCTTACCCTGATATACCGCAGCAAGTAAGTTATCCTGCTTTTCTTGTAGTAAGGCTTCGTCGGTTAAGGTACCTGGGGTAACAATTCTTACAACTTTACGCTCAACAGGTCCTTTGCTTGTAGCAGGGTCACCGACTTGTTCACAAATAGCGACAGATTGACCAATTTGAACCAATTTTGCGAGGTAACCTTCAACGGCGTGGTAGGGAAGTCCTGCCATGGGAATCGCGTTACCACCACTTTTCCCACGTGCAGTTAATGAGATACCTAACAGTTCAGATGCCAGCTTAGCGTCTTCATAAAATAATTCATAAAAGTCTCCCATACGATAAAACAACAGCATTTCAGGATGCTGTGCTTTCAGCGTTAAATACTGGCGCATCATGGGAGTGTGCTTTTCTAAATTTGGGTCTTCATTTACGGTCATTAAGTGATTGCTCTTACTTTATTTTGAATTAGGCTAAGTCTGGGTCAATATAGGCGGTCATCTTAACAACAATTGATTTGATACCCAATAGAATCGCAACGATGCTATGCCGTCTTGCCCTTGTTTACTGATTTTTTGAACAATACTTATTGTTGTAAACTCAGGTATTTACCCAACCTAGAAGTACTGTATACAGTGGTTTTGTTTGTCTACTATTTATCGTTATTAATATATTTTCGTTATTAACTGTATGATTTTTAATGTGTAAATAATAGTAAGGTAAAAAAAAGGAAAAAAATTATACAGTAACTATTGATACTGTATGATTATACAGTATACTGAGCTCATATTACGAAACAGACAAATTTATTCGTTACCAAGTTCGTTATTCGAACTGAGTCACCTTAAAGGGATAAAGAGAATGAAAGCAGATCCAAATAAAGAGAAAGCGCTGAATGCTGTATTAGGTCAAATTGAAAAGCAATTTGGTAAAGGTTCAATCATGAAGTTGGGCGCTGATCGCACAATGGATGTTGAAACCATTTCTACAGGTTCGCTTTCGTTGGATGTTGCCTTAGGTGCTGGTGGTTTACCAATGGGACGTATCGTTGAAATTTACGGTCCAGAATCATCGGGTAAAACAACGTTAACACTTGAAGTTATTGCTGCAGCACAACGTGAAGGCAAAACGTGTGCGTTTATTGATGCTGAGCATGCTCTAGACCCTATCTATGCAAAAAATCTAGGTGTCGATATTGATAACCTATTATGTTCACAACCTGATACTGGTGAGCAAGCGCTTGAAATCTGTGATGCGCTAACACGTTCAGGTGCTGTTGATGTAATCATTGTCGATTCTGTTGCAGCATTAACACCAAAAGCTGAAATTGAAGGTGAAATTGGTGATTCTCATATGGGCCTTGCCGCACGTATGATGAGCCAAGCAATGCGTAAGCTTGCAGGTAACTTAAAACAGTCAAATACGCTACTTATTTTCATTAACCAAATTCGTATGAAAATTGGTGTTATGTTTGGTAACCCTGAAACCACAACGGGTGGTAATGCACTTAAATTCTACGCTTCTGTACGTTTAGATATTCGTCGTACAGGTGCGATTAAAGACGGCGATGCTGTCGTAGGTAACGAGACTCGAGTAAAGGTTGTTAAAAATAAAATTGCAGCGCCATTTAGACAAGCTGAATTCCAAATTCTTTACGGTAAAGGTATTAACCGTACTGGTGAGCTCGTTGATTTAGGTGTAGCACACAAGCTGGTTGAGAAAGCTGGTGCTTGGTACAGCTACCAAGGCAACAAGATTGGTCAAGGCCGTGCAAATGCGGGTAAATACCTAGTTGAAAACCCTGCTGTAGCTGAAGAAATTGAAGCAAATTTACGTCAAATGCTATTAAGCACTGAAAAAGAAGCGGCACCAGCTGAGTCGGATGAAAACATCGATTTAGAAACAGGTGAAGTGTTCTAATCACGTTTTAACAGTAATGAAAATAACTATCGCGGTCGACATGAGTCGGCCGCGATTTCTTTGTGAGTGCTCTATTCATTGGCATATGTGATCGAACGCCGCGCATAAAGATATGACTTCATTAAAGACGTCATTTAGCTCGTATTACGGCACAGATTATTAAAAACCAATTAACCGATTACAGTAATCGCCCCTCATAGCAAGAAAATCGCTAATCTAAATACGCTTGGATCTCGCACCTTCAGTTTGTTTAAGTATATAATGTTGCCAATTTAAAGCTGATATTCAGCTTCATGATAAATAGAATTTATCCATTTAGGGCGATTTCATGTTTCAGACCACCACAGAATTAAGAAGCGCATTTTTAGCGTATTTTGGTAACAACGGACACCAAGTTGTCGACAGTAGCTCGTTAGTACCACATAACGATCCAACGTTATTATTTACAAATGCGGGTATGAACCAATTTAAAGAAGCTTTTCTAGGATTGGAAAATCGTGGTTATTCACGTGCAACGACATCGCAACGTTGTGTCCGTGCTGGTGGTAAGCATAATGACTTAGATAATGTAGGTTACACCGCCCGTCACCATACTTTCTTTGAAATGTTAGGTAACTTTAGTTTTGGTGATTACTTTAAAGAAGAAGCCATTTCATATGCGTGGAACTTTTTAACCCAAACACTGAAATTACCAACAGAAAAACTTTGTGTCACTATTTACGATACTGATGACGAAGCCTTTGAAATCTGGAATAAGAAAATCGGTGTTGCTGCTGAAAATATTATTCGTATTGGTGATAACAAAGGCGCTCCTTATGCCTCTGACAACTTCTGGCAAATGGGTGATACAGGTCCTTGTGGTCCATGTTCAGAGATCTTTTATGATCATGGCGAGCACATTTGGGGCGGCCGCCCTGGTACACCAGAAGAAGATGGCGATCGCTTCATTGAAATCTGGAATATCGTTTTCATGCAGTACAACCGTCAAGCTGACGGTGAAATGAAACCGCTACCAAAACCTTCAGTCGATACAGGTATGGGAATTGAGCGTATTGCAGCTATCATGCAAGGCGTACACTCAAACTACGAAATTGATATTTTCCAAGCGTTAATCAAAAAAGCGGCGGAAATTATTGGGGTTGAAGATTTAGAAAATAAATCACTGCGCGTAATTGCTGACCATATTCGTTCTTGTTCATTCTTAATTGCTGATGGTGTGATGCCGTCGAATGAAGGCCGTGGTTATGTATTGCGTCGTATCATTCGTCGTGCAGTGCGCCACGGAAATAAGTTAGGTGCAACCGATACGTTCTTCTTTAAATTACTGCCTACCCTGATTGAAGTCATGGGCGATGCGGGTAAAAGTTTGGTTGAAGCTAAAGCTATTATTGAAAAATCATTAAAAGCTGAAGAAGAACAATTTGCCAGAACACTAGAGCGTGGCTTAGGTATTTTAGATGCTGCGTTAAACGAGTTAGATACTAACGTTTTAGATGGTGAAACAGCCTTTAAACTTTACGATACCTATGGTTTCCCAGTGGATCTTACAGCTGACGTCTGTCGTGAACGTGATATTACCGTTGATGAAGCCGGTTTCGAAGCTGCGATGGCTGAGCAAAGAAGCCGTGCACAAGCTGCTGGTAATTTTGGTACTGATTATAATACTGGTCTTAAAATCGAAGGTGAAACTGAGTTTTGTGGTTACACCGAATTAAACGGTGAAGGCAGTGTTTCTGCAATTTATGTTGGTGGTGAATCAGTCGAGACGTTAGCAGCAGGTCAAGAAGCGGTAATCGTATTAGATAACACGCCTTTTTATGCTGAGTCAGGTGGTCAGGTAGGTGATAAAGGCTTACTTTCAATTGGCGAAAATGTTTTTGAAGTTGCTGATACGCAAATCTTCGGTCAAGCATTTGGTCACGAAGGTAAGTTAACAGCAGGTACATTGACTGTAGGCCAAAAAGTCACTGCAGAAGTGGATAAGAAATTACGTCACCGTACACAGTTAAATCACTCGGTGACTCACTTATTACATGCCGCCCTTCGTAATGTTTTAGGTACTCACGTAAATCAAAAGGGATCTTTAGTTAACCCTGAGCGTTTACGTTTTGACTTTGCGCACTTCGAAGCCGTAACTGCTGCAGAGCTCAAGCAAGTAGAAGATATGGTTAATACCCAAATCCGTCGTAACCATCAGCTAAAAACTGCTGTGATGGGTATTGATGAGGCAAAAGAGCAGGGCGCTATGGCTTTGTTTGGTGAAAAGTACGACAGTGAAGTACGCGTTGTGACTATGGGTGATTTCTCGATTGAACTCTGTGGTGGTACACATGTTGGCCGTACAGGTGATATTGGTTTATTCAAAATCACTTCTGAAGGCGGTATTGCGGCGGGTATTCGTCGTATTGAAGCGGTGACTGGCGCTGCGGCAATGGAGTATGTTGCTGAACAGCAAGCACAACTTGATAAAGCGGCTTCATTGTTAAAGTCTGACTCAGCTTCAGTTGTTGCTAAGCTTAAAGCGCAACTTGATAAAGTGAAGCAACTAGAAAAAGAAATGTCGCAGCTAAAAGATAAGTTAGCTGCTGCAGCTAGTGCAGATATTGCTGGTGAAGCCATTGAACTAAACGGCGTAAAAGTTCTAGTTAAAAAGCTTGAAGGCGTTGATCCTAAATCATTACGTGGTTTACAAGATGAGCTTAAGCAGAAGCTAAACTCAGCCATTATTGTGCTTGGTATTGCTAATGAAGGTAAAGTAAATCTTATTGCTGGTGTGAGTAAAGATTTAGTCGGTAAAGTGAAGGCTGGTGAGCTTGTTGCTATGGTCGCTCAGCAAGTTGGTGGTAAAGGCGGTGGTCGTCCTGATATGGCTCAAGCTGGCGGTACGCAACCAGAGAAACTTGATGATGCATTAGCATTAGTTCAACCTTGGTTAACAGAGCGTTTAGGCTAACGGTTAATTAAGATTAAAGTCACTCTCATAGAGCAATGAACATAAAGCATCTAATATTGATAGCGGGTAAAGATGTGATTGATTTACCAGTGATTGTTAGTTGCTTTATGGCTTGAGTGATTGTTCAAGGTTTGGCATAGTAGAAACGTAATAATGACAGCGGTATTACGAAACCACATTTTTGAATAAAAACAGATTTAACGCACTGAAAATCATGTAAGTATAGTTTTTTATGCTTATTTGGTTATGAAAGCGACAAATTGTTTTGAAGGTTCTGTTTTAGCTTTGTCTAAAGAATGAACGTCAAATGTTAACAGCTTGAAACAATCGGACTTTAAAAATACCGAATTTCTTTATTTTTTGATTTTTTACAGTAAAAAGCTTAAAAATTTTATTGATTTAGTGTCGTTACTAATGATTTGTATTAAGCTAACTATATTAAAACGCGCATATTACGGATAGAAGCTGGTGTATGCTGATTGGACTAAAGGAGCAATCGAATGCTGATTTTGACTCGCCGTGTAGGCGAAACATTAATGATAGGTGATGAAGTTACAGTTACTGTGCTTGGCGTAAAAGGTAATCAGGTACGTATCGGTGTAAACGCACCTAAAGAAGTATCAGTTCATCGTGAAGAAATTTACCAACGTATCCAGTCAGAAAAATCTGGCAATACGACCCCAGAAGGGGGCAATTTCTGATAAATCAGAATTGTTAGCTATACGAATAAGGCCAGCGAAAGCTGGCTTTATTGTTTTCGGATGGTAAATAATGCTGGATCAATGGAAGCTATCGCTGTTGCTTTAATCATTTTTAAGCGTTTTTAATCATCATTGCTGTGACGCTTCTTTTTTATCTTTGAGTCGTTGACGACTTGAGTGTTGTTCTAACCCTCTAATTATTTCGATCTTCATTTATTTGCTCTAATCATTATGCACACAATTATTCTCAAATAAGCTGATTTTTAGTTTATGGGCAGGTTTATCTACTTCATTTTAATGAATGACGATGACGGCTACAAAAATGATGGTTTATTGTTTTTATCTATAAAAACAAAAATCGGGTAAAAGAATTGATAAATATTGTGGCATATGTCGGCAATGTGATTAAAAACAGTTCAAATGAATATAGTTTCTGAAAAAGGGTTTGACTTATTTTCTTCAAACAGTAATATACCGCCCAAGAAAACGGAGAGGTGGCCGAGTGGCCGAAGGCGCTCCCCTGCTAAGGGAGTATGGGCTTTAACTCCCATCGAGGGTTCGAATCCCTCCCTCTCC